>JAYOEU010000163.1:0-9687 GCA_038116915.1 Alphaproteobacteria bacterium | reverse complement strand
GAACGTCCAGGGTCTTGCGCAGGTTGTAGTTGTTGTCCTCGAGAGTCTTCTTGCGAACGATGCCGTTCCAGCCGCTGGCGATGGCGCCCATGATGAAGTCCGCCGGGCGCGGCTCATGCAGCTTGAACTGGATGGTGTAGTCGTCCGGCGCATCGACCGAGGACACCGACTTGAACAGCGTGCTACGCGGAATGTTGATGCCTTGCGGCGGCTTGGTGATCCGGTCGAAAGTCGCCTTCACGTCCGCCGAAGTCATCTTGGCGCCGTCGGAGAACTCGACCCCCTTGCGCAGATGGAAGGTGTAGGTCTTGCCGTCCTTGGCGATCTCCCAGCTATGCGCCAGGTCGGGGATGATGGTCTGGCCGCTGTCATTCGGGTTCCAGCGGATCAGATTGTCGTACATGCAGGCCTGGCTACCGAGATTGTTGATGGTGCCGGACTGATGAAAATCGAGATGCGGAGGACGCATCGTGATGCCATAGCGCATCACGCCGCCGCGCTTGGCATTGGGTTCCGGCGCCTTGAGTTTGAACTTGGAGCCGTCCATTTCCATCGGCACCGCAGCCTTGGCGCGTCCAGCGCCGAGGCCGGCGACACCGGCTGCCGCAGCCGCGCTCGCCGCCATGAAGCTCCGGCGGTTCAGCCATGGTTGCTTGAAACCTTTCCTCGTCATCGGGGTCCTCCCTTGTGATTTGTTATTTTTTGGCACCAAACATTTTTTAACGTTTGCTAAGCTCGCCCGAGAAACGAGCCGCCAACAGGCATATCGGGTGGGAGGAGTAGCTTGAACCAAATCCAGCAGGCCGCGCAAGAACCAAGGGAGCAACGGTCTCCCGGTGTCGAGCGGGTTCTCGAAATCGAAGATTTGCATATCGAGTTCAAATCCCAGGACGGCCTGGTGAAGGCGGTAGATGGCCTTTCCTACTATGTCCGTGAAGGTGAAACGCTTGGAGTTGTTGGCGAATCCGGATGCGGCAAAAGCGTCACCGCACTGTCGATCCTGCGGCTGATCCCGAACCCGCCCGGCCGAATCAGCGGCGGGACCATTCATTTCCAAGGGAAAAGCCTGCTCGACCTCGCCGAGGAGGAGTTGGAGGCCATCCGGGGAAATGACATATCCATGATCTTTCAGGAGCCGATGACCTCGCTGAACCCGCTTTATAGCGTCGGCAAGCAGATCAGCGAGGCGCTGATGCTGCATCGGGGGATGAGCCGGCGCGACGCGATGGATCACGCGGTCGAAATGCTGCGACGGGTTTCGATTCCGGAGCCCGAGGCGCGGGTCAGCTCCTATCCCCACCAATTGTCGGGCGGCATGCGTCAGCGGGTGATGATCGCCATGGCGATCTGCTGCAATCCGAAGGTGCTGATCGCGGACGAGCCGACGACCGCGCTGGACGTGACCATCCAGGCCCAGATCCTGGACCTCATGCGCGGCCTTCAGGAGGCGACGGGAACGGCGATCATCCTGATCACCCACGACATGGGTGTGGTCGCCGAGAATGCCGACCGGGTCGTGGTCATGTATGCCGGCCGCAAGGTCGAGGAGGCGGATGTCGACGAGCTGTTCGACAATCCCGGCCACCCCTATACACGCGGGCTTCTGGGTTCGATCCCTAACCTTGAGGAAGTCGCGCATGTAGAGGGCGAACGCGGGCGCCTGACCGAGATCACCGGCATGGTTCCCTCACTTTCCAATCTTCCCGTCGGGTGCGCCTTCGCCCCGCGTTGCCGCTACGCGGTCGACAAATGCAAGCAAAGCTATCCGCCGCTCGAGGAAGCCCGTCCGGGACATTGGATTGCCTGCTGGCGCTCGGGTGAACTCGATGGAGACTCCGGATCATGACGACCGACGCAACGATGCCCGATGGCGGGAGCGCCGATCAGTCCGGGGCCGCCTCGCTGATCCGGGTGGACAACCTGAAGAAGCATTTCCCGATCCACAAGGGCGTGTTCTCGCGGGTGGTCGGACAGGTCTATGCCGTCGACGGCGTGTCTTTCGAGATCAAGCCCGGCGAAACTCTCGGATTGGTGGGCGAGTCCGGCTGCGGCAAATCCACGGTGGGCCGCACGGTCCTCAAACTCCTGGAGCCGACGGACGGATCGATCCGGATCAAGGGCGAGGATATCACCGCGCTGGCTCCGGTCGAGATGCTGCCCTACCGCCAGCAGATGCAGATGATCTTCCAGGACCCCTTCGCCTCGCTCAATCCGCGCATGACCGCGGGCGGCATCGTGGGCGAGCCGCTGATCATCCACAATGTCGGCGATGAGGCCGAACGCAAGGACCGGGTCGCCTGGCTGTTCGAGCGGGTCGGCTTGCGGCCCGAGCGCATGTTCTCCTACGCCCACGAGTTTTCCGGCGGACAGCGCCAGCGGCTCGGCATCGCCCGGGCGCTGGCGATCAATCCGGAACTGATCGTCTGCGACGAGCCGGTCTCGGCCCTCGACGTGTCGATCCAGGCGCAGATCATCAATCTGCTGATGGATCTCCAGGACGAGTTCAAGCTGTCCTATCTCTTCATCAGCCATGACCTCGCCGTGGTCGAGCATATCAGCCACCGGGTCGCGGTGATGTATCTCGGCCGCATCGTCGAGATGACGGACAAGACCAGTCTCTTCGACATGCCGTTGCATCCCTATACCCGGGCATTGCTGCACGCGGTGCCGATCCCGAAATCCGGGGCCAAGAACCGCACTCGGGTGATCCTGGAGGGCGACGTGCCGAGCCCGATCCATCCGCCGTCGGGGTGCCATTTCCACACACGATGCCCGTTCGCCGTCGCGCGGTGTCGAACGCAGGAGCCGAAGCTCCGGGAAGTGAGTCCGGGACATCTGACCGCCTGTCATATCCATGACAACGGCGTGAAATTCCCGCTCGAGAAACTCGCCGAAACCTGATTTCAGGGCCTTAGCGCCGGGAACCCGGCGTCAGCCAGCCAGCCTGACCTTGCCGAGCACCGCCTCGATCACCACCGCAAGCGACGCGGTGCTTTCGGCGACGGTCTTGCCGCTGGTCGAAAGCCGGGCATCGGCGCGGGCATAGAGCCGGTCGCGGGCCTCGAGAATCCTGCGCAATTCCTCCATTGCCTGTGGATTGCCGGCCATCGGCCGCTCATCGCCCTGGGCGCGCACCCGCGCCATGTGTTCCTCCGGACTGGCGCGCAGCCAGACGGTGTGAAAGCCGCCGAGCAGCAGATCATAGTTCGCCGCCTCGCCGACAATGCCGCCGCCGACTGCGAGGATCACATCCTCATGGTTGGCGATGACCTGCTCGATACAGTTTTTCTCGAGCCGCCGGTAGCCCGCATCGCCGTAGAGCGAGAACACCTCGGGGACCGAGAGACCGGATTCGGCCTCGATCGCGTGATTGAGCTCGACAAAGGGAACCCCCAGACGCTCCGCCACCGCTCGGCCGAGCGTGCTCTTGCCCGCGCCCCGCAGGCCGATCAGCGCGACGCGCCGCACCCTCGGATCGCCGGCCCCGCTCTTGCGCCGAACCTCCGCGAGCATGTCGGCAAGGTGCATCCGTTCTACCGCCGTCGCGTTCCGGACCGCGGCGATCAACTTCAGGTCGTCGGCCTCGCCATCGGCCGCCAGGTCCTCGACCGTCATGCCGACCGCCTTGGCGATCTGGCGCAGAATGATGATCGAGGCATTGCCCGACCCGGTCTCAAGCTGTGCCAGGTAACGGGCCGAAACGCCCGAGTCGAAGGACAGATCCTGGCGCGACATCCCCCGCGCCTTGCGCGCCGCCCGAACCCGCGCGCCAAGGCGCCTGAGATAGTCCTCATCGGTGTCGGCGCGGGTCATGGCTTTCCTCTACCCCATCGCCCCGACACAGGCGGGGACGTCGGGGATTGCGAAATTGAAACGGTCTTCGTCAACCACGCGCACAACCGGCCATCGCCTCCCTACTGCAACCGCACATACTCAAAGTCGCCGGGCTGGTTGTTGATGCCGGCGCGCGGCGGAGAGATCCAGCCGGCGTAGTGGCCGGGCTCGGTCTCGGGATGCATCAACGAGGCGATAAACGCTCCGTCCTCCTTCGAGGGCAACCAATCATAGCGGCGGGCCTCGAAGACCTCCGCCGGAATGATCTCGCCTTCCGGCGTGGCCTCGATGGGCGCGAAGACGCCGATCGCCCGGTTGAAGGCGACATTCGGTAGCTTGATCTCGAAATCGATGTTGTAGCGGCCGATTTCCCGGTTCCAGCGCTTGATGCCGGCGGTGGTGTCACCGGTATAGTCGTCCCGAAGGCGCATGTTGAGCGCGGTGAGCGCCGGCTCGTCGACCATGACCGGCTTGCCGTCGATCAGCTTCAGCACCGGGTAGGTATCGTTCAGCAACTGGTGGTCGTCCTCCAGCTTATCCTCGCGGTAGCGGCCCTTGAGGCCGTTGGTGAAGGCGCTCGCCGCGTTGGTGGAAATCTCGGAGCCGAACAGATCAAGCGACAGCGAATAGTGCAGGTTCGCCTTCTTCTGGATGGTCGGCAGATCAATGACGCCAAGCGCCCGGACCGCCGCTATGTCGCAGGGATCGGTGATCCCGGCCGCGGCCATCGCCTCGCAGGTGCGCTTCACCACCCGGCCCACCCCGGTGGCGCCGACGAACATGTGATGCGCCTCCTCGGTCAGCATGAAGCGCGTGGTGCGCGACAGCGGGTCAAAGCCGGATTGCGCCAGGCTCTCAAGCTGCATCTTGCCGTCGCGGTCGGTGAAGAAGGTGAACATGAAAAAGCTCAGCCAGTCGGGAGTCGCCTCGTTGAACGCGCCCAGCATGCGCGGCTTGTCGGCATCGCCGGAGCGGCGCTTCAGCAGATCCTCCGCCTCCTCGCGCCCGTCACTGCCGAAATATTTCTGCAGCAGATAGACCATGGCCCAGAGGTGCCGCGCCTCTTCCACATTGACCTGGAGCAGATTGCGCAGGTCATAGAGCGACGGCGCGGTCTTGCCGAGATGGCGCTGTTGCTCCACCGAGGCAGGTTCGGTATCGCCCTGGATCACGCAGAGCCGGCGCAGCGGAGCGCGGTATTCACCGGGAACCTCCTGCCAGACCGGCTCTCCCTTGTGGGCGCCGAAGCCGATGGTGCGGCCCTCCACCTGGGGCGCCAGCAGCACGCCCCAGCGGTATTCCGGCATCTTCACGTAACCGAAGGTGGCCCAGCCGGTCGGATCGACACCGACGGCGGTGCGCAGATAGACCAGCGATTCCTGAAACCCCGCCGGCCCCATGGTCTTCCACCAGTCGAGATAGCCGGGATGCCAGCGCTCAAGCGCCTTCAGCACACGCCGGTCCTCGGACAGGCCGACATTGTTGGGGATCGAGGTGTCGTAGTTGACGGCCATCGAGTTCGTCATGGCTGCTGCTCCCGGAAGAATTCGGTTGTGTCACCCCGGCAAAACGGGATGGCGCGTTCCGTGGTGATCACTCGTCACTGGGTATATGCACTAAATAACATATTTTATCCAGCACTATGAACCATTATGCACTTTTCGATCGATGCTGGTAGTCCCGCTCCGCCGCCTCGGCCGTCACATAGCCATCCGCGAGATCCTGTTCGATCGCCGCCCGGTCACGTTCCTCGACCGGGCCGTATCCGCCGGCGCCGGAAAGGGTGAAACTCAGCACATCGCCCTTGCGGAGTTCCTTCACATCCTTGGAGTGAAGCCGGATCTCCTCATTGCCGCGGTAGAGAACGCTTTGGGCCAAAGTCCCGGGCTTTCCGCCGAAAACACCGTAGGGCCGGACCGTGTGCCGGTCCCCCAAATGCGAGAGCGTCGCCGCATTGGCCAGCAGCTCGATCTCCTTCAACATCCCACAGCCGCCGCGCCATCTGCCGGCGCCGCCGGTATCGGGAAGCAGCTCCATGCGGCGGATCCGGACCGGGTTGTGGGTCTCGTGGACCTCGACCGGAATATTCGTGCAGTTCATCACCGGAGTCATCGCTTCCGGCCCATCCTCGCCATGCCTGCCCCCGTAACCGGCGAGACCGAGATCGTACATCACGAAGGGCTTGCCGGTGCGCTCGTCGATGCCGCCGATATTCGGGTTCGACCAGTGCGAGAACGCCCCCATCGCGCGCTCCGGCAGCGCCTTGGCCATGGCCCCGTTGATGGTGTCGAAGATCCGGATCTGCAGGATCGCCCTTCCGCCGGAGGGCGCGGGAAACCTGGGGTTGAAGAAGCACCCCTCGCGCGCGGTGATGGTGATCGGGCGCATCGCTCCCTCGGTCTGGGGTTGGCGCGCATCACAGAACACCTTGATCGCGAACAACGCGTAGGCGCGGGTATAGTTGATGTAGGAATTGATAGCCGCGGGCACCTGATCCGAGGAGCGCGAGAAGTCGAGCTCCACCGCCCCCTTGCCGTCGAACGTGATGTCGACGGCCATGATCACCGGCTCGGTCCCGGGGCCGTAATCATCCATGCAATCCTCGAAACTGTAGGTCCCCGCCGGCACCTTGGCCAAGGCCTCGCGCATCGCCGCTTCGGAGCGGTCGAGGATCTCGGCATAGGCCCGTTCGACGGTCTCACGGCCATGGCTCCGGAACAGCGCGCGCAACCGCTCGGCCGCGGTGAGGTTGGCGGTGTGCTGAGCCAACAGGTCACCCCGGACCTTCTCCGGCATCCGCACATTGCCGAGCACCAGGCGCAAAATATCCTCGTCGATCACGCCGCCGCGCACGAAGCGGACCGGCAGGATCCTGAGCCCCTCCTGGAAAGCCTCGGTCACGCCATGAACCTTCTGCGATCCCGGCGCCGCGCCGCCCATGTCGACCTGGTGGGCCGAGCAGGCGACATAGCCGATCAGCGCCTCCTCCAGGAACACCGGCATGATCTGAAAGGTATCGGGAAAATGCCCCGAGCCGATGAAGGAATCGTTCAGCAGGATCGAGTCGCCGGGCTTAAGGCTCGCCGGCGGAATATATTCCAGCGCCCGTTTCACGCAGGTCGGCATCGCCCCGAGATGACCGGGGCTGAAATTACCCTGGGCGATCATCAAGGCATTGGCGTCAAACAGAGCCGTCGAAAAATCGTCGCCCTCGCGCACGCCTTCCGAGAACGCCGTGTGGCGCAGGGTCGTGCCGAGTTCCTCGGCGATGGAGAGCATGCTGTTCCAGATCACCGTCAGGGTGATCGGATCGACGGATTTGCCCTCTGACATGGCCCCTCCCCGGCTTGATCGAGCGCGTGCCGGCCAGCCTAGACCATTGCCGCTCAGCTCGCCAGAAAGGCCGCGATCGCCTCGGTCTGGACCGGGACGTTGAGGGCCGGCGCATGGCCGCAACCGGCGCATTTGAGGACCTGGGCCCGGGGGCCGCGGCGGGTCATTTCCTCGGTCATCTCGGCGCTCAGAAGGTCGGAATATTCACCACGCAGGAGAAAGGTCTTGGCGGTGATCGCATCATAACGCTCCCATAGGCGCCAGTCGTCAGGGTGGGTAACGAACTGCCGCGCGATCCGGGGATCGTAATGCGAGGTCACCCGTCCGTTCGGCAGCCGCCTGAACGAGGCCTCGGCCATTGCCCGCCACTCGTCGCCGGGGATATAGCCAAATGGCGCGTAGACAGTGCGCAGATACTGCTCCAGTTCCATCACCGTCCCGAAATCCGGCGGATTACCGAGATAGGTTACGATACGGTCGATCGCGGCTTGAGGCAGTTCCGGGCCGATATCGTTGATCACCAGGTGGCTGATCCGTTCCCGCATCGCGCCGCCGGCAAGCCACATGCCGAAACTGCCGCCCATGGAAGTGCCGATCCAGCGCAGCCGCTCCATGCCGAGCCGGTCGCAAAGCTCAATGGCGATTTTCTCATAGACGTCAAAGCAGTACTCGGCATCCCCGCGTTCGGCGCCGGCCTCTACCCACTGGCTGAGGCCGCGGCCGATGGTGTCCGGCGCGATCACGTGATAGTGCGGCGCAAGCTCTCTCGCCAGGGCATCAAAATCCCGCCCGACCCGCGCGAGACCGTGCCACGCCACCACCGGCGGCAGGTCGGCGGCGCCCCATTCCAGATAGTGGATCTCGCGGCCGGCGCAGGTCATGTATTTCGAGACTGGCGGATCACCAAGCATGTGACGGTACTCCCGGATCGACTTTTCTCATCCTCCCTGCCTAGCACGGCTTTCCGGCGTCGGAACAGTCATGCATCACCGCCCGCCGGCCCGGTCCGGCTTTTATCGATGGGCTGTTGCGGCTTCCTGCTGGATATTGCACCGGTGGCCACACACAAATACGCATCCCCGACGACGGCCTGCGCCGGGGATACGAAATTCGTAGGCAAAGAGCGGACGGCGGGCGCCGCCACGATTGACCTCGCGGCGCCGTGCCGGATAATCGGGGGCACTGAAGAGAGGTCCGCCCCGCCCCATGTCGCTCGATATCTCCATCACCTCGCTTGCCAAATCCTTCGGCGACAAGCCGGTCCTGAAGGACATAACGCTTGAGGTGCCGGCGGGACGGTCCACCGTGCTGATCGGCCCTTCCGCCTCCGGGAAAACCGTGCTGATCCGCTGTATTCTCGGGCTTTTGGAGCATGATGCCGGAGACATTCTGATCGGTGGATCCACCACCGTCGACGCCAGCCGGATCGGGGTGCTGTTCCAGCAGAACGCCCTGTTCGACAGCATGACGGTTTGGGAGAATGTCGCCTTCCCGCTGATCAACAGTCTCGGCATGGCCCGCCGCAAGGCTCGCGACCGGGCCATCGCGCGGCTTCAGGATGTCGGTCTGTCGGAGGAAATGGCGATGCTCTTCCCGGTCGAACTTTCCGGCGGCATGCAGAAACGCGTCGGCGTCGCCCGCGCCATGGCGGGCGATCCGGACCTGCTGATCCTTGATGATCCGACAGCGGGCCTCGATCCGATCCTCACCAACGCGGTGCTCGACCTGATCGAATTCAGCGTTTCGGGAACCGGCGCGACCGTGCTCGCCATTACCGGCGACATGAAAGCGGCCCGCAGCCGCTTCGACCGGATCGCGATGCTGTATGACGGCCTCATCCGCTGGCAGGGCGATACCGCCGATGCCGGCGCCGCGCGCGATCCCTATCTCGATCAGATGCTGGAAAGCCGCGCCGAGGGGCCGATCAAGATGCGCCTGGTCGACTGACGCCGGCTATTTCTCGTTCTCGTCGCCATCCTTATACCGTCGCCCCATTCTTTCCCGTCGCCCTGGCGCACGGCAGGGCCCAGCACCAAACCCATCCGCGTGAAAGCTCTAGACGCCAACGGAATAAGGCTGGTGGAAACAACGAGGCCAGGCCCTGCCTTGCGCCAGGGCGACGGGTAAGATCGGGCCCTGCCTTGCGCCAGGGCGACGGGTAAGATCGGGCCCTGCCTTGCTCCAGGGCGACGGGTAAGATCGGGCCCTGCCTTGCGCCAGGGCGACGCAAAAAGCGCTCTCTGCCTTCCATAACTTTAGTGATGAAGCCATGCATTTACATTCTCGCAAACCGGACACGCGGAAGTCTTTATATCGGCGTCACCGGTGATATTCGTCGCCGACTGGCACAGCATCGTGCCGGCGACGTAGTGCATACCCGTCGCTATGGTATCTCGCGCCTAGTTTATTTTGAGTTTCATGACCGCATCACCGACGCGATTCAGCGCGAAACGAACCTGAAATTCTGGCGGCGCGCCTAGAAAATCGAACTGATCGAGGCAATGAACCCGAATTGGTGGG
>JAYOEU010000162.1:0-9796 GCA_038116915.1 Alphaproteobacteria bacterium | reverse complement strand
CCACTGTAGGAGAAGAGTGTGCCGCGCAGCAGTCCGCCCGCCTCGACGCGCCCGGACTAAGGCAGGATTGATGTAGGGCGGGGTTCGGAAACCCCGCCCTACATCCGCGTAATCCGCGGAGAAAAACGCCCGCGATAGCGCCCTATCTCCCCAGATCCGATACTGAAACAGATCTATGAGCTGATAGCGGACGAATACGGTTGCCATCAGGGCCGTCAGGCAGATCAGCAGGATGGATCGAGTGGTCTTTATAGCGTGCAACGGCATAAACCTAGGGGTTCAAGATAAGTGTTTGGGTGGGAGCGTTCATCGGGTGTTGCCAGTCATTGCGGCCGGTGAGAGCTCAATTTCCGAAGATCGCGTTGTATTCGCGGTTTGCCCGTTCGAGATCGTCGACCCGACCGACATCGACCCAGTATTCATTGATGGGAAATACAGCGGCATCGTGATGGCCAGCGATGATCCGCTCGAACAGCATGGTCATGTCCGACGAACCTGACTTGGGCAACAGCGATAGTGTGTCGGGGTTCAGGACATAGATGCCGGCGTTCACGTAGAACTGCTGGATCGGCTTTTCATCGATGGACTTGATGCGATGCTCGTCGATCTCGATGACGCCGAACGGCACCTGGAAGTCGTACTCGCGGATGCACATCGTCGCCGCCGCGCCTTCTTGGCTGTGAAAGTCCAAAAGGGACTCAAAATTGACTTGCGTCAAGAGGTCGCCGTTCATCACGATCATTGGGTCCGACGGGCGCGGCGAAATTAGCTGCAGTGCGCCTGCCGTTCCCATCTTGGTTTCTTCGGTAACATAGGTGATCTCGGCGCCCCATTTCGAGCCGTCACCGAAGTGGTCGGAGATCAGATGCCCCTTGTAGTTCAAGCAGATGCAGAACTTCGTGAAATTCTGCCGTAGAAAATTATCAATGATCGTTTCCAACAACGGCTTGTCGCCGACCGGGATCAACGGCTTCGGTATCTCGTCGGTGAGCGGCCGGAGGCGCGTTCCCAATCCGCCGGCCATGATAACGATAAGATTGTCGTGCTTGCGGTTCGAAAGCAGGTATTCGTCGAGGACAAGCAGATTGATGACCTCGCCACCGTCGTTAACGACTGGCACCAGGCGGATTCGATGCTCGCGGAGGGTTTCGATCAGTGCCGCGCGCGATTCGTTGGGGCGGGCGACATACGGGTTCCGGTTCATGATGTCTTCGACCTTGGTTTTTCGCAGGTCATGTCCGCAGAGCACGGCACGCCGGATATCGCCATCCGTGAGCGTGCCGAGCAGATTCCGATTCTCGTCGACGACAATGCAAATCTGCTGGCCGCTCCTGCTAATGGTCTCCATGCCGGCCCAGATCGACTGCGTGGGCCCGACAAGGACGTCAGTCCAGTCCCACATTTTGGTCGTGGTCGAATCGCGGGTCAAGGTTTGCCCTCTACTGCTGCAATGGCTCCGCCTTTATATGGCGCCGCCGCAAGCTTTCCGTACAGCGGCCATTTCTCTGAGCGAGTTCTCTTGCCCAATTGAAAATCAGATTTGATCATCGGTGTCGTAGTCACGTTCGGCGAGCCGACCAATGTATTCCCAGTATCGCATCGGCGAGACGCCGTCGCCGGGCCGCTTGACCGCTAAGTTGTCGGTCGTGAAGGCGTCACCTCGACCGACCGGCGTTGCCGCCGTGAGGCTTTTTCGCGCGATCACCATGTTTTTGGTTTCCATCGGCGTCGGCCTCTTGACGCCATCGCCGAGGCTCGCCTCGACGGCCCGGATACCGGCGATCATATTGGCCAGCTCATCCGGTTCCAGCGAGGCGGCATGGTCCGGACCGGGCAAGGTCCGGTCGAGGGTGAAATGCTTTTCGATGATATCGGCACCGAGCGCCGCCGCCGCCACCGAGGCCCAGACTCCGATGGTATGGTCCGAATAGCCGGTGGCAACACTAAATTTCCGTCGGATCGTGTCCATGGCGCGAAGATTGGCTTCCTCGATGGGGGCCGGATATTCGGTGGTGCACTGCAAGATGGTAATGCGCTCGCGAAGCGCCCGCTGCCCTTCGGCGCTGGCCAGCGCCTCGCGGAATGCGGCGAGCCCCGGCGAGCGGCCGCCGAGCATGCCATAGACGACCGCGCCGCAGGCATCGCGGATTTCGTCCATGGTCGCCATGCCGGTCGAGAGGATGATCGAGCCGGCGCTGCTTTCCCCGGCGGCCAGCAGCAATGGCCCGTTGGTCAGTTCGCCGGACGGAATTTTCAGCCGCGTCAGGCCCAGATCGTTGACCAGGAAGCGCAGACTGTCGATGTCGAACGGTGTCGAGACGAACTCGATGTGGCGGTCCTGACAATAGGCCATCAACGAAAAATGCTCGGCTCTCGGCAGTTCGAGATTGCACAGCATTTCGTACTGCGACAGCGATTTCTGCGTCGTCCGGGTCTGGTATTCGGCCTTCGGCGCGGTCCGCGTCGCCAGGGTCGCGGCCTGGAAGGTCTGGAACTTGACCGCATCGGCGCCAGCCTCGACCGCCACATCAATCAGTCTGCGGGCCATCTCCATGTCGCCGTTGTGGTTGACGCCGGCTTCTGCGATGACGAACACGCTCATTGGGCGGCTCCCGCTATGGTCCGGTAGGGGTCAGCATCGTGGAAGGTCTTGGCGAGGATACCCTCAAGCGGAACCGTCGCCAATATGTCGCGCATGCGTGTCGCCGCGCCGGGCGTGCCAAAGGGATAGGGCGCTGCCGCGGCCTTGGCGCGGAACGCCGGGTCGAGCGCGGTCGAAATGGCGCCGGCGATCTCGTCGGGCTCGGCGGCGCAATCGATCACCGAGGCGGCTCGCAGGCGTCCGGCCTGCCGCTCGCCGATGTTGACGCTCGGCGCGCCGGCTGCCGGCGCTTCAAGAATGCCGCTCGACGAGTTGCCGATGACGGCGGCGGCTAGGTGCAGGGCGCTGACATAACGGGCATAGCCGAGTGAATCGACCAGCACCACCCCCTGGCCTCGCGACTGGCGGTAGTCTTCGAAAGCCTTGCTGACGACGCGATTGCCGGGGTCGGCGTTGACCCCCGTAACGATGACCCGGTGATCGCGAAAACGGTCCAGCGCCCGCGTGAGCGCCGTGACGTCGTCTCGAGGGTCGCGCTCGCCCAAGGTCTCTGGATGAAAGGTGACGAGAAAGAACGGTCGATCCACTTCATCCAGGTTCAGGGAATGCATCAAGGCAGGGCGGTCCATGCGCGAAACGGAAGCCATGGTGTCGAGGCAGGGCGCGCCCACGTCGAAAACGTGCTCCGGCGCTTCGCCGAGTTGAATAAGGCGCCGGCGGTAGGCCTCGGCGATGGTGAAATGAAAATGCGCCATTTTGCTGATTGCGTGCCGCATGCACTCGTCCATGGCACCGCGCGTGGTTTCGCCGCCGTGGATGTGGGCAATCGGAATCTTGCTCAAAAGTCCGGCGAAGGCGGTGGCGAGAATCTCGTAACGGTCGCCGAGGAGCACGAGGATATCGGGATTCAGTTCCGCCAGCACCTCCGCGACACCCGACAGGGCGGCGGCAGCGGCGGCGGCGATCTGGGTTGGCGAATCGCCCTCGATATGAAGCGGAACTTCGTGATCGACCGCTATGCCATCGGCTTTGATTTCGTCGATGGTACCCCCGAATGCGGCCTCGAGATGGGTGCCGGTGGCAATCACCGACAGGGCAAAGCGCGGATCGTCGCGAAGCGACTTCATAAGGGGCGCCAGCAAACCGTATTCGGCACGCGTGCCCGTGACCACGGTGATTCGACGCACCGTCACCGCGCGAGCCTCGGGCTCGAGGGAACGGAGATCACCCGGCGGGCCAAGGACTCCGCTTGCGAAAGATCGGAGCGCGGGCATTCCCGATACATCGGTTGTTGGTGCAGCAGGTCCCATATCGGGCGGGTCATGATCCCGGCCGCGTTCGTGGCATTCAGCACTTCATCGCGCATGGACTCCAGGCCTTCATCCAACATCAGCGCATTCAGCCAGTAATTGGATCGGGCGTAAGTGGGTTCGCGAACCACCTGGACGCCCTCGATGGCGCCAAATGCCGCGAAGTAGGATTCGGCTATTTGCCGTTTGCGCGCGAGAAAATCGTCGAGCCGTTCCAACTGGGCACAGCCCAGCGCCGCGTTCAGGTTGGGCAGTCGGTAGTTATAGCCGATCTCGTCGTGGCTGAATGCCCATGGGTGCGGCTGCTTGGCGGTCGTCGTCAAATGTTTCGCCTTGGCGCCGAGTTCCGAATCGTTCGTTAAGATTGCGCCGCCGCCGCCGGAGGTGATGATCTTATTGCCGTTGAACGACAGCGCCGAAAGCAACCCGTCGGTTCCGGTATGACGGCCCTTGTACCTGGAACCCAGGGATTCGGCTGCATCCTCGACCAGCGGGAGGCCCCAGGCATCGGTCACCTCGCGCAAGCCATCCAGATCCGTCGGGTGCCCGAAGGTATGCATGCACACGACCGCCGCAAGGCGCCGTCCGGTCCGTTTGTTGAACAAGCCCTGCGGGCGCTTCTCGGCGATGGCCTCGAGATGTTCCGCCAGCTTTGCCGGATCGAGGCCCAGGGTCATCGGGCAGGCATCGGCGAAATGCGGATGGGCACCGCAGTAGGCAATGGCGTTCGCAGTGGCGATGAAGGTCAGGGCGGGGGCAATTACCTCGTCGTCGGATCGGACGCCAGCCAGCTTCAGGCAGATATGCAAGGCGGCGGTGCCGCTGACGGTGGCGACCGCGTGCGATGCGCCAGTAATCTCGCACAACATAGCTTCCAGGCGGTCCACATAGGCGCCGATGGAAGACACCCATTCGGTGTCCAGGCATTCCTTTACGTATTGCCATTCGTTGCCGCGGATTTCCGGCGCGTGCAATGGGGCCTTGCCGCCGGTGACGTCGGCGATGGCGTGGACGATGGAATCGACGGTGGTGTCCAAATCAGAAGTATCCGAAGGGTTTCAGGCTTCCGGAACGGCCCAGTTTCCATAGAAACTGCTCGGTTCGGAGATGTCGTGGAACAGGCCTTGGTTCATAGCGGCGATGAGTTCGCGGATGCCGTCCTGCACGGAAAAGGCCGGTTCGAAATAGAGCCGTTCGCGGACCTTGGCGAAATCCACGCGGTAGTTGCGCGGATCCTGCCCGTGTTCCTGGTAGCGCACCTTGCCTTCGGGAATTTGTTCGAGTATGGCGTCGACGATCATCTGTTTGGTGAAGTTGTTGATTTCGCCGCCGGCATTGAAGACTTCGAAGGCGACGTGGCCTTGCGGGGCTTCGAGAACACGGCGGATGAGTTCGCCGAAATCGCGCAGGTGGCAATAGGGCCGCCACGTGTTGGCGTCGTAGACCAGCAGCTCCTCGCCCAGGGCCAGCGCGCGGGTGAACTCGCTGATGGTCAGATCGAAGCGCATGCGCGGGCTCAGGCCGAAGGCGGTGGCGAAGCGCAGGACCGTGGGAATGTAGGAGACACCCGAATCGCGATCGAGAAAGCGCTTTTCGACGCGGACTTTGGACTTGGCGTAAAGCGACAGTGGCTTCAGTTCGAAGTTCTCATCGGCCAGATGATCGCCCTCGATCAAGCCGTAATTGGAACAGGTGGAAACGAAAACCACCTTGTTCAACGGCTTTTCGCCGAGGATCGCCAGCATCGTCTCGTGGCCCTCGTCATTGATCCGCTCGGACAGCTCCGGGTACTTCTTGGTCACCGGGTCGCCGACCAAACCGGCCAGCATGATAACGTCGGATACCCCGTCGAGGGCAGCCGAGAAGTCATCGGCCAAAGTCAGGTCGCCGTGGCGGAATTCGTAGTGCGGGTGGGACAGCAGCGGCACCGTGGTCAGGCCATGGTTATACAGTAGATCGTCAAAGCAGCGCACGGCGTAGCCTTGTTCCAGCAGGTGGCGGCAAAGCACCGAACCGACGTAACCGGCACCGCCGACAACCAGGATTTTACGCGATGCGAGCCCCGCCGGTGCCAAGGCTTCATGGTGCATGCGTTGGTGCTCTTCCCGGATCAACGCGCGGTAGGGCGCCGGCAGATGGGCGTTGATTTCGTCAGCGACGAAATCGGCGGTCATGGGGGTCGAGCTCATTTCTGGGTTCCTGTTGTACAAGAGCGGGAACGGGGCGCCGGTCAGGCCGGCACGACCTTGTCGGCGTGGGGAGACCCTGCCATCGCGTTGCGGGTGTCGACGATCAGCACGGCATATTCGGCGAGCATGTCGTAATCGACGGCATCGTGATCGGCGCAAATCAATACCGCGTCGAAATTCGGCACGCTGGCCGAACTCAGCGCCTCGGATTTCCGCCCGGCGAGGGCGTGGTGCTTGCGGGTAGCCGGAATCTCGGGAATGAAGGGGTCGTGATAGGAAACGCTGGCGCCGCGTTCCTCGAGCAGTTCGATGATGGTCAACGCCGGGCTTTCTCGGGTGTCGTCACAGTTCTTCTTGTAGGCCACGCCGATGACCAAAATCCGCGCCATTTGCAGGGATTTGCCAAACCGTGTCTCGACTGCCGCCGCCAGCTTGTCGATGACGTAAATGGGCATGTCGGTGTTGATCTTTCCGGCCAAATCGATGAGCTGCGCGTCCATTCCGGCCTGGCGCGCCTTCCAACTCAAATAAAAGGGGTCGATGGGGATGCAATGCCCGCCGAGCCCGGGGCCGGGATAAAACGGCATGAATCCGAATGGCTTGGTGCTGGCGCCCTTGATGACTTCCCAAATGTCGATGCCGAGCGCGTCGTAAATGGTCTTTAGTTCGTTGACGAGCGCGATGTTGACGGCGCGAAAAACGTTTTCGGTGATTTTGACGGCTTCCGCCGTCGCCATGGTGCTGACCGGCACGATCTGATCGATCGCGGCCCCGTAGAGGCGCAGGGCAACGGCGGCCGAGTTCGCGTCGTTGCCACCGACGATTTTCGGAATGGTGCCGGTGGAGAAAGTTGTATTGCCGGGGTCCTCGCGTTCGGGTGAATAGGCGAGGAACACGTCGCGGCCGAGTTCAAGCCCGCTTTTCTCCAGAATGGGCCGCACGATCTCGTCGCAGGTGCCGGGATAGGTCGTGGATTCGATGACAATGAGCTGGCCCGGCCGCAGGTGTTCACGGATGCTCTCGGCGGTGGCGACGACGAAGCCGAGCTCGGGCTCGCGATTGGCCGCCAGCGGCGTCGGCACGCATACGACGATGGCATCCATTTCGGCAAGATCCGCGAAATCGGTGGTGGCGAGCAGACGACCGCCATCGACCTGGGTGCGGATGGCGCTTTCGGGAATGTGCCGAATGTAGGTGCGCCCCGCCAGCAGCGCTTCCGTCTTTGCCGGATCGATGTCAAAGCCGGTTGTCCGAAACCCCTTTTCGGCAAACAGAAGCGCCAACGGCAGCCCCACATAACCCATGCCGATAATGCCGACGGTGGCGGAGCGGTCGTCGATTCGCCGTTCGAGATCTTGGGCCTGTTCGCTCAGTTTCATTTCAATCGGAAGCCTGGACAATGCGCGGGTTGAGTTGAGCGGGCAAGCGGTGGCGAATGTAGTCGACAAGCAGTGCAGCGCAGTCATCCACGGGCCAACTGCCGCTCGGAACGACGAGATCCGGATGTTCCGGCGGTTCGTACGGGGAGTCTTCGTGAAAGCCGATCATATTGGTAATCTCGTTGCGCTGGGCCTTTTCGTACAGCCCCTTTACGTCCCTTTTCACGACCGTATCGAGATCGGCGGAAATGTAAATTTCGAAAAAGCCCGGCTGCAGTTTTTGTCGCGCAGCCTTCCGGCTGGCGCGGAACGGAGAGATGATCGGAACCAGGACCGCATCGCATCGCCGCCGGCGCTCGGCGCATAGATCCGCGATCAGGGCGTTGTTGGTTGTGATGTCGGCCGCCGAGAACCCAAGGTCCACATGGTAGACGCTACGGATGTCGTCGCCATCGAGAACCTCGATGGCGTAGCCTTCGGGACGCAGGGAGCCGCATGCGGCCTCGGCAAGTTTCGTCTTGCCGGCGCCGGACAGCCCGGTGAACCAGAAAACGGGTGCCGCGTGCATCGGGTGACGGTCCAACCGGGTCACGGGCTTTCGTGAAACAGGGGCCGGCCGGCTGCCAGTTCGCCGAGCAGAAGATTCTGGACCGAATCGCGGATGAACCAGTTGGGAAGCCGCCCGCCCCGACGCAAGGTCTCGCGCACCTGGGTGCCGCTGATCGGTTCCTCCGCACCTTCCGTGCTGAGCGGCCCGTAGGTATCGCGGGCCGGAATGTACCCGATGGACTCGAAGAAGATCGGCGTAATGCCGATGTCCCCGATCTCCTCGAACAACTCGCGATTGGCGTTCGGGCCGTAGAAATCTCCGACACCGGTATGGTCGCGGCCGATGATGAAGTGACTGCAGCCCATATTCTTGCGGCAAAGCGCCGTGAACACCGCCTCGCGCGGCCCGCAGTAACGCGAATAGGTCGGGAAACCGCCGAGCACGACACGGCCGCTTTCGTAGGCGCCCTCCTCGATGATCGCCTGGTAGCTCTTCATGATCGGCTCGGACAGGAAGTCGCCGGGTTTTTTCGGGCCGATCACCGGGCTGATATAGATCCCGTCCGCATGGGAAACCTCCAGGCCCTTGTTCTGGATGTACTCGTGCACCCGATGAGCCGGATTGCGGCCGTGGAACCCGACAACGCGGTTCCATCCCTTGTGGGTGAAGATGAACCGGGTCTGATGCGGGGTCAGTTCGTAGTGGCGGAATTCCGAATGCTGCCGTTCGACCAACAAGACCTCGCCGCCGATGAAGATTTCGCCGCCCTCGAGGACGCGCTTCACGCCGGGGTGCGAGGGCTCGGCGGTACCGAACCATTGTTGCGCGACCGCCGCAATCGCGGGCTTCCAGACGTCGGTGACATCGAGCAAGGAGTGCACCTCGCCGTCTGGGCCGGTCAGCGCAATGCGTTCGCCGGGGCCGATCTTCGAGCCTTCGTCCACGGTGGTTTGCAAGGCGATCGGCATGGTCCAGGCCGTGCCGTCCGGGAGCCGATGGTCGCGAAGAACGGATTCCAGGGTCTCGCGGCCCATGAACCCGCGAAGCGGTGAATAGGCGCCAAAGGCAATTTGTTCGCAATCAATCAAATCGGCGCGCGAAACCGCGAGCTTGGGAAGCCTGTCGATGTCGCGGCGCTCGGCTTCGCTGGCCTCGCGGTGGACGAGCTCGCCGCCGTGCGGCGGGGTCAGGAAAGAGATCGGATCGATCGGATAGGTATGGACCGCTTCCGGGCCGCGTTGCTGCTTGTGGAATGCGTCGATCATCCGCATGACCATTTCCGCGCAGCGAAGCGGGTACTTGCCGATGGCGGTTTCCGCGGCCAAGACCAGGCCGTCGGCGCCGTCCATCAGGGTGTTGAAGATATCGTTGACCTCAGCGCGCGTCGGTTGCGATGCCTCGACCATCGATTCGAGCAGATTGGTGGCGACGTAGGCCTTGCAGGCCTTGTCGCCGGTGCGCGAGATGATCCTTTTTTGAAAACTGGGGATTTGCTCGAGCGGCACCTCACGCGACAGGTCGCCGCGGTCGATCAAGATTGCGTCGGATTTGGCGATGATGTCGTCGAGATTGGCAAGGCCGCTCTTGCATTCGATCTTGGAGATCACCGTTGCGTTGCCGACGATGTCTCGAACCGCATCGACGTCGGATCCCCGATGTGCGAAGGAAAGCGCGAAATGGCGGATTCCCTTCTGCACGCCAAGTTCGAGGGCGGCGCGAAAAACGTTTTCGGTGATTTTGACGGCTTCCGCCGTCGCCATGGTGCT
>JAYOEU010000161.1:0-9859 GCA_038116915.1 Alphaproteobacteria bacterium | reverse complement strand
CATGTGATCCCGGCGCTTGAGAATGTCGCGTTGTGGCACGAGCGCGACATCTCGCACTCCTCGGTAGAGCGGAATATCGGGCCGGACGCGACCATAGGGCTCGACTTCGCGCTGGCCAGGCTGACCGGCGTGGTCGACAAGCTGATCGTCTATCCCGAGATGATGCAGGCCAATCTCGATAAACTCGGCGGGCTGATCCACTCCCAGCGGATTCTCCTGGCGCTGACCCAGAAGGGGATGAGCCGGGAAGACTCCTATGCCGCCGTGCAGCGCAATGCCATGCCGGTGTGGCTGGAGGGCAAGGATTTTCTGACGCTGTTGAAAGCGGACGCCGCGGTGCGGAAACATTTGGACGAGGCGGAACTGACGTCGCTTTTCGACATGGAATTCCACTTCAAGCATGTCGACACGATTTTCACCCGGGTCTTCGGCAGGACCGAAGCCGTCAAGGACGCCGCGGAGTGACCTGAGGCTCCAGGCGCGGGCTGGTCACCAGTGGGTGGCGTCGCCGCGTCCGGGCCCGGCGCTTGAGGGATGCGCCGCCGAGGTGATCATGATGTTGCCGTGCAGATGTAGAACCTGGCTGGTCAGTCCGGCGGCCTTGAACCAGGCGCGGTAGTCGTCGGTCCGTCCGGGGCTGTTATTCGCGGCGAAATCGTTGACATAGTCGGTGAAATTTTCAGCGGAGCGCATGCCGAAACCGTGGACGCGCTCCAGCCGCTTCCACAAGGCAACCTGCAAAGGAAACAGCGGTGGCTTGGTGAGCCTGATCCGGTCCATCAACAGGATGAAGCCGTCCTTTGCAATCTGATCCGCCATCCAGGCGATGGCCGTCTGCTTTTCGGAATCGCCGAGGTCATGAAAGGTAAGGCAGGTGACCGCGACCTTGTAGCCGCGGCGCGGCAGGCGGATTGATGCGGTGTCCCGCAAGTCCCCCGAGACCCAGGAATAGTCGCCACCGCCCGCAAACCGTTCCGCCGCCGCCGCCAGCGACGCCTCGTTCATGTCGACACCGGTGATCGCGAGGTCGTTGCGCTTTTCCGCCAGCAGATGTTGCAGATAACCGGTGCCGCAGCCCAGATCGAGCACCGAGTCGCCCGGCGCCGTGACCGAGGCGATCAGGTCCGTCAGGATATCGAGCTGTTCGGCCCGGGTCGGATGTCGTTGGATCGGATCGTCCATGGTGTCTTGTCCTCGGCTCCGACAGGCGTCACCGGATGCCCGTCATGTCTGATTTTCCGGGGATCATGCCGCGCCGGTGAGGCAAGGGGGAAATTTTTTCCCGGTACCCGGCATTTTTTTCTTGCTTTTAGATAAAATTTTACGTAAATTCGTTTTATACAGTCCTTTAGAAGGAAGGATACCTACCATGACCAGAACGGTTACGGCAAAAGCAATGGAACTATTGTCCAAGTCGGTTTCGGATATCGCCGGCGAGGAAAGACGTATCGCCGACGCGCTCGTACAGGCGCTTCGGTCCAGCGAACGAACCTTCGGAGCGCCCGTCCGGTTCGATTTCAAAAACATGGACCCCATGGTTCGCCACCGGATTCACGGCCAGGCGGCTGCCGTGGCGAGCGGTCTGACGTTTCACTGATCGCGGTCGATTGGTTGAAAGATTTGCCGCGGGCTTTCGTCCCCGAGCCCGCGGCACACTTTCACCGCACTCACTTCAGGACGCCAAGCTCGCGATAGCAACGTTCGGCGCCCGGATGCAGCGGAATGGCTATGCCCTCAAGGGCAGTCTCCAGGCGAATATGCTTGCCTTGGGGATGGCCTTCGTCGAGGGCCGCGCGGGCCTTGTCGGTCCAAAGCGCCTTGCAGATCGCGTGGATCAGATTTTCGGAAACGTCGGTCGATGTCAGCCAGAGCGCGCGGACCGCCAGGGTCTGAACGCCTTCGACATGATCGTACATGCCCTCCGGGATCGTCGCGGCGCTGAAAAACGGATGTTCGGTCTGGATTTTCGTCGCCTCGACGGCGCCAAGCGGGATGACCGACGCCACCTTGTCCCGCGTGAGCGTGGTGATCGCCCGGGCGGGCATTCCGGCGATCAGGAAGAACGCGTCCAGTTCACCGCCGCGCATCATATGCGCAGCCTGGCCGGCGGTGGCCTGGATGCCGATCACGTCGGTTTCGCCGAGACCATGCTCGGCGAGGATGACATTTGCGGCGAAGCGCGTTCCGGAACCAAGCAGGTCAAGCGAGACGCGCTTGCCCTTCAGGTCCCGAACGGAATGGATGTTCGCGCCTTGCCGGACGACCACATGCAGGGTTTCGGGGTAGAGGCTGGCGATCGCGCGGACCTTTTCGAGGGGGGGCAGGCCTGCGAACGCGCCCTTGGCATTCACCATCGCGGACGCCACATCCGCCTGACTGAAGCCGGAGTGAACCCGGCCTTCCTGAATCGCCCGCATATTGGCGACCGAGCCGTGCGAGGATACCGTGCTGGCAAGCAGGTTGGGTACGCCGCAGCGGCCGCCGTCCTCGCAGGTCCGCGAGCCCGGCGGTTGGGAAATGATATTGACCAGCAGCGCGCCGATCGGATGATAGGTTCCGGCGATCGCGCCGGTTCCGATTCGAAATTGGATCGGATCGTTCGTCTGCGCGCCGGCCGGCAAGAGGCAGGCGAGGTAGACAATCGCGATCGATGTCAGTTTCCGGAACAGGATTTTGACGCTCATGATCCTCTCGGTCCCTGGTCCAGGTAAAACTTGATAAGGGCGCGGGCGGCCGGCGAGTTCCAATCCGCATCCCCGATCAGCCGCCCGAGGACAAGACCATCGGGACTGATCAGCACGGATATCGGAATTCCCGGAGCCTTGAAAGCGCGCAGCAGCGCCGCCTTCGGATCAGCTGCCGAGGTGATGCCGGTGATACCCAGCTTTTCGAGGAACGGGCCAAAGACACCGGCGCCGCCGCGATCAATGGACACCAATTGAACCGCGAACCTGTCATCGTCGATCGACGTGCCTAGGGCCTGCAGAGACGGCAATTCCCGGATGCAGGGAGAGCACCATGTCGCCCAGAAATTCAGAAGCACCATCCGTCCGTTGTAGTCAGCGAGCTTGATGGTTTTGCCGCGCGCGCCTATGAACGGGATATCTGGAACCGGAACCGGCGGATTGCTGGCGACGAACTTGATCATCGACCCCGCCATAGGGGGGCGTGCGGCGCCGGCCGGCGCTGGAAATTTCAGAAGGACGGCCGGAACAAACAAGGCGAGCAGCACCAGCGGCCGGACCAGAACCTTTAGTGAATTGAAGCGCACCGAAAGCTCCCTGCGATGAAAACCACCCGCAACCCGACCAATGCTCCACCCGCCCCGGGCCACAACGCACCCGCCAGTAAGATGTGGGGCGGCCGGTTCCGCGACGGCCCCTCCGAGGTCATGGACCAGATCAATCCCTCGATCGACTTTGATCAGCGCTTCTACGCCCAGGATATCGCCGGGTCCAGGGCCCATGCGGCGATGTTGGCCGCGCAAGGGGTTATTTCCCAAAAAGATGGGGCTGATATCGCCCGAGGTCTAGATAAGGTGGAGCGGGAAATCGCCGAGGGCCGGTTCACGTTCTCGCGCGCGCTTGAGGACATCCACATGAATGTGGAATCACGGCTCGCCGAACTGATCGGCGATGCGGCCGGGCGGATGCACACCGGGCGCTCGCGAAATGATCAGGTCGCGACCGACTTCAAGATGTGGGTGCGCGACGCCATCGATCGTCTTGATGACGGTCTGAAGGCGTTGCAGGCGGCGCTGATCGATCAGGCGGAGGCGAACGCGGACGTCGTGATGCCCGGCTTCACCCATTTGCAGGCGGCGCAGCCGGTGACCTTCGGCCATCACATGATGGCCTATGTCGAGATGATCGGGCGAGACCGAGGCCGCTTTGCCGATTGCCGCGCCCGATTGAACGAGTGTCCCCTGGGATCCGCTGCGCTCGCCGGCACGTCGTTTCCGATCGACCGGAACGCGACCGCCGCCGCCTTGGGCTTCGACCGGCCCACGGCAAACTCGCTTGACGGCGTTTCGGATCGGGATTTCGCGCTGGAGTTCCTGTCTGCGGCCTCAATCACCGCGATACATCTTTCGCGGTTCTCCGAGGAAATCGTCAACTGGATGAGCGCACAGTTCAAGTTCATCACCTTGTCGGACTCCTTCACCACCGGCAGTTCGATCATGCCGCAGAAGCGCAATCCGGATGCCGCCGAACTGGTGCGCGGCAAATCCGGCAGGATCATCGGCGCCCTGACGTCGCTTCTGGTGATGATGAAGGGGCTGCCGCTGGCCTTCTGCAAGGACATGCAGGAGGACAAGGAACCGTTGTTCGACGCCGCCGATACCCTTGATGTCTGCATCGCCGCCTGTGTCGGCATGGTGATCGACATGAAGGCTAACGCGCCGGCGCTGAAGGAAGCCGCCCAGCTTGGCTTCGCCACCGCGACGGACCTTGCCGATTGGCTGGTGCGCAGCCTCGACATGCCGTTCCGCAACGCCCATCACGTCACCGGAGCGGTGGTGAAGCTGGCGGAGGAACGGGGGTGCCGGCTGGACGAGTTGGATCTGGCGACGCTGCAAGGCATTGAGCCGCGGATAACCGAGGCGGTGTATGCCGTACTTGATCCCGCGCGCTCGGTCGCCAGCCGGACCAGTTTCGGCGGAACCGCGCCGGAAAACGTCCGCGCCGCCGCCGCTGCCGCGCGCACGCGGTTTCTTTAGCCGGCATCGTGGGGAGGATCGGCCGATGCGACGGATGGTGTCACGATGCCTGGGTTTGACCATGACGGGCCTGATCGTGGCCGCGTTGTCGCTTTCAGCTTGCGGAAAGCGCGGCAATCCCAAGCCTCCCGACAATGCGCCGGTGACCTACCCGAAACCCTATCCGTCCCAGTAGGCCGGCCCGGCGCCCGGTATTGACGATCGAGATCGAGGATCGAGGAAATTCCATCCATGGACCATTTCACCGCCCGGGCGGGCGTGCTTCATGTCGAAGATGTTCCCGTCCCGACCATCGCCGAGGTGGTGGGAACGCCGTTCTACTGTTACTCAAGCAGCACCATGCTGGACCGGTACCAAGCCTATGCCGGCGCGCTCGAAGGGCTGGGCGCCAAGGTCTATTTCGCCGTCAAGGCGAACTCCAATCTGGCGGTCATCCGCACCTTCGGAGAGGCCGGCGCCGGCGCCGACGTGGTTTCGATCGGCGAAGTGCGGCGCTGCCTCGCCGCCGGTATTCCGGCAGCCAAGATCCTCTTCGCGGGCGTCGGCAAGACCCGCGAGGAGATGGCGGAAGCACTGCGCCTCGGCGTCTATCAGATCAATCTCGAATCCGAGGCCGAATTGCGGGCGCTGAGCGAAGTGGCGCGGGCCACGGGTATTCCGGCGCGCGCCGGGCTCAGGGTTAATCCGGATGTGGACGCGCGGACCCACGCCAAGATCACCACCGGACGCAAGGAGAACAAGTTCGGGGTCGATCTTGATGCCGTCCTGCGGATCTTTTCGCTCGCGGCCTCATTGCCGGATGTGTCTCTGCGCAGCCTTTCGGTGCATATCGGCTCGCAGCTGACCGACATCTCGCCCTACCGGGAAGCCTATGGCCGCCTGCGCGAGTTGACGCTGGAATTGCGGAACGCCGGGCACGAGATCGATCACCTCGATCTCGGCGGCGGGCTCGGCATTTCCTATGCCGGCGAAACGCCCCCTGATCTTCGTTCCTATGCCGAGATTGTGCGCGACAAGGTGGGCAATCTCGGCTGTGCCCTCTCGGTGGAGCCCGGCCGGTTCCTGGTCGGGGATGCGGGAATTCTGGTCGCCCGGGTGGTCTATGTGAAGCAGGGCGCCGCCAAGCGTTTCATCGTTGCCGACGCGGCGATGAACGACCTGATCCGGCCGACACTGTATGAGGCGTTTCACGGCATTACCCCGGTGCTGAACCCGGACGCGCCGGTGCTTGACGGTCTGTGCGATCTGGTCGGGCCGATCTGCGAGAGCGGTGACTATATGGCGCAGAATCGGCGTCTGCCGGCCCTCGCCGAGGGCGATCTTCTGGCGGTGCGGTCGGCGGGAGCCTATGGCGCGGTCATGTCGTCGACCTATAACAGCCGGCCGCTGATTCCCGAGGTGCTGGTCAAGGGCACGGAGTTCGCGATCGTCCGGCGACGCCAGCCTGTCGAGGAGGTGATGGCGCTCGAATCATACCCGCGCTGGCAGGCCGACGGCGGAACGGACTAGCCTCTGCCCCGATACGGCGAAACGCCTGGATCGGGGACCCAGACACCCTCTGGAACCGCATCGGACTGCCAGAAGACGTCGATCGGAATGCCGCCGCGCGGGTACCAGAAGCCGGCGATGCGGATCCAGACCGGTGACGCGACCGCGATGAATTTCTTGGCGATATCGACCGTGGTGCCCTCATGGAAGCCAGGATGGTTCCGATAGGACCAGAGGTAGAGCTTCAGGGATTTGCTTTCGATCAGCCACTCCCCGGGAATGTAGTCGATCACCAGATGCGCGAAATCGGGCTGTCCGGTCACCGGACAGACGCAGGTGAATTCCGGGCAGGTAAAACGGGTCACGTAATGCGTGCCCGGATGCGGATTGGGCACGCATTCCAAGACCGCATCGGCGGGAGACGCGGGCGTCTCGACCGTCTTGCCGAGCTGGGTCAGGGTGATTTCAGTCATGGCGATATCCTAGGTTTGGGCAAAGAAGCGGTTTTCCGGCCGCGGCAGGCCGAGGTTCTCGCGTAGGGTCTTGCCCTCGTATTCAGTGCGGAAGATGCCGCGCCGCTGTAGTTCCGGGACGACTTCGTCGACGAAGTCATCAAGACCGGCCGGAAGATACGGGAACATGATATTGAACCCGTCGCTGGCCTCTTCCTCCAGCCATTGCTGCATCTGGTCGGCGATCGTCTTGGGGGTACCGACCATGGCGAGCCCCGAGAAGCCACCGAGACGCTGGGCCAGTTGCCGAACTGTGAGGTTCTCGCGTTTCGCAAGTGCAATGGCGCGTTCGCGGCCGCTTTTCGAGGCATTGCTCTCGGGAATTTCCGGTAACGGCGCGTCGGGATCGAAGGCCGAGGCGTCATGTCCGAGCGCGATCGACAGGGAAGCGATGGCGCTGTCGTAATGCACCAGGCTGTCGAGACGAGCCCGCTTCTCGCGCGCCTCCTCGTCGCTCTTGCCGACGACCACCAGGCAGCCCGGCAGGATCTTCATATGGTCGCGGGGCCGTCCGAGCTTGTCCATGCGGCCTTTCAGGTCCTGGAACAGCGCCTTGCCGTCCTCGATCCGTGCGAGACCCGCGAACACCATTTCCGCGGTTTCGGCCGCCAGTTGCTTGCCGGCTTCGGATGCGCCAGCCTGGACGATGACCGGCCATCCTTGGGGCGGGCGGGCAATGTTGAGAGGGCCCCGAACCGACAGGAATTCGCCCTTGTGGTTGAGCGTGTGAAGCCTATCGGGATCAAAGAAAATGCCGGTTTCCGGGTCACGGATAAAGGCATCGTCGGCCCAGCTATCCCAAAGCCCGGTGACGACATCGAAATACTCGCGGGCGCGGCGATACCGTTCGCCATGCTCCATATGTTCTTCCAAACCAAAGTTCAGCGCGGCGTCGGGATTTGAGGTGGTGACCAGATTCCAGGCCGCGCGACCGCCGCTGATATGGTCCAGGCTGGCGAAACGGCGGGCGACCACATAGGGCGGCTCAAATGTCGTGGAGGCGGTCGCGATCAGCCCCAGCCGCTCTGTCATCATCGCAAGCGCCGGCAGCAGGGTCAGCGGATCGAAGGACGTCACCGTCGCACTGCGCTTCAACGCCTCGATCGGCATGTTCAGCACCGCCAGATGGTCGGCCATGAAGAAGGCGTCGAATTTGCCGCGTTCCAAGGTCCGCGCGTAATGGACCAGATGGTCGAGATTGAAGTTCGCATCCGGTGTCCCGCCCGGGTAGCGCCAGGCCGCGGTGTGGATGCTGACCGGACGCATGAAGGCGCCGAGGCGAAGTTGTTTTTTGGCGGCTGTCATGGGTGGATTTTTCTGTTCGGGCAGGGCACGGTGTGATGGTGGCGGTCGGCGGGAAATCTGGCAAATGAATTTGGTATTTTTATCGTGAACCAAGCCCCTGGCTATCCGGAGCCTCTTTGGCCGGCCTAGGAATTATTTTGGAGTATGTCGCGAGGGCGTAGTATAAATACATGTTGAACTGAACTGAGAAATTAAAAAATTTATAAATATTATAAAAATAAGATCCAAATAATTTTCTATATATAAAATTATTTGTATACTATTAAAAATACGGTATAAATATTAAAATAAATTATATAATATCGTATAATTGAAGTATGAATTTTATTTTTTATATTTGCCAAATATGTTTCCGCGCAAGCTCTTGAGTTTGCTTGAAAAAAACTTGGTGAATTTTTCCGTTGCGGCTTATAATTGTTTTAATTCAAGCAACTCCGCAATGATCGGATGGCTAAATAAAGGTCGCCTAACGATTGAGTAGGAAAAGATGGAAGACTCTATCGCCTATTCCATGATCGACGGCGCGAATCTTGCGCGAGCGGCTCGCATTGGGCCGCGGGTTGATGACATCACCAATCCGACGGAAGGGTTTCGTCTTTCGCGGGCCCATTATCGCCTTGCCGATATCCACAAGTTCAAGGGCGTCGATCAGCTCCAGAAGCTGTTGGCGGCGTGGTATGACAGTTTTCATGATGACTGGCTGCCGAGGGAAATTGATCCCTGGACATTGAAGTCCATCGGTTTGCTCGGCGACGTGCATATCGTGGACACGCGTGGGCCATCCTCCGATTCATGGTGGTTCCGGCTTTACGGTACCGGCTCTAGATTCTACGGCGGACGCGATTTTACCCGTGCCCGCATCGCAGAATTTGATATCGGCACCTATGCGAACGCGACAAGGGATGACTACTCGTCGGTCGTTCACACGGGACTGCCGCGGTTTCAGTTCCTGCACACCATGACGAAACTGAGTGTAAGCAACCGGTATCGCCTGATTCTGCCGCTCTCATCGGAGGGCGACGTGGTCGACAAGCTGCTGGTTGCGTGGACGTACACTCGTGTCCATCCAATTGAGTGACGCCGCGATCCACTCTTCTCTGGAATCCCAGGGCAGATAGAGCTTCTCGGCCTTTTGCGTCACCGGAAAATATCCGTCCACGGCGAGTTCGCAGTGCGAGTATCCGTAAGCCTTGACGGGTACGTTTGCATTTCCAAGCGCGCCGAACACAAACCCGCAATGCCAATCGGCGTTAAATCGTCTTTCCGCCGCGGCCCGGGCCATGCGCGGAATCAGATGCGCCAGGCCCAAACCGCGGACCTTGGGATGCAGCCAAAGTCCGCCGTGAAAAGCGACCCGGCCGGAGATGAGCGGCACGGCCTCTGGAAGCAGTAGCGACATCGGTTCGGCGTCGGGATCCACTCGTCTTCCAAGCCAAAGCGAACAGGTGCTGATGTCGTCGCGAAAATCCTCGGTATTGACCAATTTCGAGGCAACGCATCCAACGACCGAGCCGGTATCGTCGGTAATCGCGCTCCAGAAGGAATTGCCCGGATTAAGGTCGCAATAGTCGGGGTCGAAAGCCGGATTGACGATGGTGGCGCCGTCGGCGCTCCGCATGACCGCGCCCCAGTCGCGAATGTCTTCGCCGATCTGAACGAAAAGGTTTCTGCCCTCGAGAAACATCGCGATGCTTTGGATGATCTGAGTGGCGAGCCGCGCCGCGCTGCGCGGATGGGGGGTGCTCATGAGTGTTCTCCCTAGGTTGGCGATCGATCACGTCTAGAGCGGCTTGAAGAATATATGAATCGAGGGATTCCCAAAGCAGCAAACACA
>JAYOEU010000160.1:0-10025 GCA_038116915.1 Alphaproteobacteria bacterium | reverse complement strand
TCCTTCAATGCCGAGCCGTACTTCACCTTCACCGAAGGCATGGTCGCCCTTGATCCCGAAGCGTTTTCGTTCCGCTGGTACAAGGACATTCTCATCAACGGCATGGCCGCGCCGAACGCCATCGACGGGTGGTGGGAGGATATGTGGAACAACGCTCAATGGATTAGAGCGACGCGGAACTCCATCTTCATCGCCGTTTGCGCGACGGTTCTGGCAACCGGACTCGGAACCCTTGCGGCTCTCGGCCTTTCCCGGCCGGAGATGCCTTATCGTCAATTCATAACCTCGGTCCTGATCTCGCCGATGGTCGTGCCGCTTGTCATCACCGCGACCGGAATGTTTTTCTTCTACGCCGATGTTGGTCTGGCCAAGACCTATCCCGGTCTGATCCTTGCCCACGCGACGCTCGGTGTTCCTTTCGTGATCATCACGGTGACCGCGACCCTGTCCGGGTTCGACCGCTCCCTCATCCGCGCCTCGCAAAGCCTTGGAGCGGGCGGTGTGACGACCTTCTTCAAGGTCATCATGCCGTTGATCCTCCCGGGTATGATCTCCGGCGCGCTGTTCGCCTTCATCACATCGCTCGACGAGGTCGTCGCCGTGATTTTCTTGGCCGACGTGGAGCAGCGGACGATTCCACGCCAGATGTTTTCGGGCATTCGGGAGCAGATCAGCCCGACGATTTTGGCGGTCGCGACCATTTTGGTGTGTATCTCCATTGCGCTTCTGACGACCGTTGAATTGCTTAGGCGGCGTAGTGAGCGGCTGCGTGGTCTGTCACCAGGTTAAGTGGCATTTGCGCGGATTTCATGTTAGGCTGGTACCTGTCTGAAAGAGTCCGCAGAGGGTGCCGGGCGTGTACCGCGACAATTCCCTGATTCCCAAGGAAGCCATCCGCATGGCGGCGCTTGGTGCGTTGGTCAAGCGGAACCGCTCCTACGCGGAGGTTGCAGGCGAAGTGCGCCAGTTCGCGGCCCGCGTTGTCGGCCCGTCGCTTGACCTGCTGGGCACGTCCATCGAACTCCTCAAGCTTGAAGGTCTGATCTCGGTCGTCGGCGAGGACACCGGTGATGATGCCGAAATCCTTTGCCTTACCGATGACGGGAAAGCGGCGCTTCAAGCGTATCTGAAGACCAATATCCGGCCCGGCGCATCGGACCTGAACAAACTCGTCATCGCCCTGAAACTCCGTTTCATTGATGTTCTCGAAGCCGATGATCAAGGCGATCAGCTTGAGGGCTTAAAGCGGATGTACGAGGGTGAGCGGGTGCGCCTGCTGGATCTGGCCGATCACGGTGAATGGTCCGAGGGACTCATGCGCGAATGGCTCGACATCGAACTCGACATGGTGTCCCGGCGGATCGCCTGGTGCGACAGCCTGATCGCGCGCCGATCCCACTAGGATTGCTTCCGGAGATCCCGGGTTGGCGCGGGATAGAATTCCAAAACCACCAAAATGCTAGAAGCGACGCACTGTGGCTCATCGTGGTGCCGTGCCCGTGTCAGACGGGGTTAGACGGATCGCGGCAATACCGGAACATGTGAAAGCGGTCGGAAAACGCTAAAATTCACAGCAAAATGCTTGTAAATTAATTTAGTTAAAATTTATTGTAATTTATCTTTTTGCGGATCATATATGCAGGGAGACCGAGATTTCGGGCGGTCCATTCCGCGCCCACAGTGCGGGCGAATGGAGGGTTCGATGGGACTTTTCAACCTGTTTCACGGCAAGGGAGAGGCGATCGCGACCTCTGTGGCCGAATTGCGGGCCCGAGGAGACTCCTATGTCCGGATCGGCGGCGCCGATTATGCCATCCGGGTATGGAGCCCGTCCGGGTTCGTCATCGCCCCTTATGACGGCGCCCTGGTCAAGGGACAGCTGGCCCGGGTCCGGTTCGTTCTCCATGATTTTCATGACCGCGATGGAGAATTGCGCATCGAAGATCAGATCAAGGTCGAAAGCATCGACGAGGCCGGGTTGCGAGCCCGGTGGTGGCATTTGCCGGCGCATAAACACGCCCTGATCGCCGACCATTTCGCGCGCAAGGCGGGGAGTCACGTCTAACTCGAGGCACGGAATTCTGGGATGTTGATCGGGCGCCACTTGATGCGTGCCGCGAACGAGGCCATGGCCTAGAGCATATGCTGGCCACCGGTAACGAAGATTTCGGTGCCGGTCACATAGCCGCTATCCTCGGAGCAGAGATAGTGAATTGTGGAGGCCACGTCCTTCGGCTCTCCCAGCCTGTGCAGTGGAATCCGAGGGATCAGCACCTCGGTTTCCGGGGAAAGCATCGCGGTTTCGATTTCACCCGGCGCAACCGCGTTGACCCTGACGCCGAGTTCCGCGAATTCGTTGGCCAACTCCCGGGTCAAGGCCGACAGCGCGGCTTTGGAGGTGCTGTAGGCGGATCCGGCGAAGGGGTGGATCGCATGACCGGCGATCGAGGTGATGTTGACGACGGCGCCCTTGCCGCGCGCTAGCGCCGCCGCGAACCCCCGTGACAGGCGGAGCGGCGCGAAGAAATTCAGCTCGAATACCTGTCGCCAGGCGTCGATATCGCCGTTCAGACAGCCCAATCGCTCCTTGAACGGCGATTTCGGCGACCAGCCCGCGTTGTTCACCAACGCATGTAGCGGGCGGCCCTTGAGCAAGCGGTTACCTTCCGCGATGAAGGAATCGATGCCCGCGTTGTCGCCGAGATCGGCGGTGATATGGTGCGACCAGTTCGGATCGCGCCGGCATTCCTCCGGCGGAGCCTCGCGGGAACAGGTGATGATCTCCCATCCCCGGGTGCTGAAAAAACTTACCGTGGCATGGCCGATGCCGCGGCTGGCGCCGGTGAGAAGCAGGGTTTTTCGAGAATCGATCATGGAAAAGAGTCTATGCTCTTGGGCGACAACGTCAATGTCTGGAGATGATCATCATGGCCGGGGGCCTTCGATCGATACTTCCATTGCTTCTCATGCTCCTACCGTTCCGCGAGGGGATCGCCCAGACCTATGAAAGCGAGCACTACCGGCTACGGGTGGCCACGGTCGCCGAAGGGTTGGAGCGCCCATGGTCACTCGCCTGGTTGCCGGACGGCCGGATGCTGGTCACTGAACGCCCCGGGCGCCTGCGCATCGTTTCCGCCGACGGGCGGCTTTCCGATCCCGTCAAGGGCGTGCCGGAGGTCGACGATAACGGACAGGGCGGCTTGCTTGATATCCTTGTCGATCCGGGGTTTGCGGAAAACCGGACGGTCTATTTCTCGTTTGCTGAGCCATCCCCGGACGGCTCCGGCACGGCGGTCGTGCGCGCGGAACTGGCGCATGGAGCGCTCTCGAACCTGAAGGTCCTGTTCCGTCAGCAGCCGAAAGTCAGCAGCCCGGTCCATTTCGGCTCACGTCTCGCTTTGTCGCCGGACGGAACCCTGTTCATTACCGTCGGCGAACGCGGCCAGCGTGATCTTGCGCAGGATCCCACCGTTAATCGCGGACAGGTGATCCGCATTCACACGGACGGCCGGATTCCAGCTGACAATCCGTTTGTCGGCCGGAGCGGATACCGGCCCGAGACCTGGTCCTATGGCCACCGCAATCCCCAGGGCGCCGCCATCAACCCCGGTACCGGGGTGCTCTGGATCCATGAGCACGGCGCGCGCGGCGGAGACGAGGTCAATATTCCGAAGCGAGGCGGCAATCACGGATGGCCGGTCATTTCATACGGCACCCACTATTCCGGAGCGCAGATCGGCATCGGGACCAGCGCTCCAGGGATGGAACAACCCATTCACTATTGGGACCCGTCGATCGCGCCGTCCGGGATGGCGTTCTACACCGGTGAGGTGTTTGCCAAGTGGCGCGGCAATCTTCTGGTTGGCGCGCTCAAATTCAGGATGGTCGTCCGCCTGACCCTGGATGGCGAACGGGTGGTCGGGCAGGAAGCGCTGATCTCGGATATTGGGGAGAGGATACGTGACGTCCGTCAAGGCCCGGATGGCTATCTCTATCTGCTTACCGACGCCAGCAACGGCCGGGTTCTGCGGTTGGAGCCGGTGGACCGCTAAATATCGGAAATAGTTACGAGAGCACTGTTCAAAAGTCGCCGAGGGTCAGCTTGCCGCTGGCCAGCGTCTTTCCTTCCGAACTTTGGGCTTCGATGGTCACGAAATAGTGGTGTCTCGCGCCACCGGAGCAGGGACCGAGATACACGCCGCCGGCGCAGGCCCGGCACCCGTGCTGAGAGATCTTGTCCACCCCCGCAGGCAAGCTGTCGGTCTCGCCCTTGAAGGAGGGAACAAGGGTGCTTGACGCTCCCGTTGTCACGGCGACGCCAACAACGCCATGCGCACCTTCATCGCCCCAATCGCGGTCCGAGAACCGGACGACCAGACGTTCGGTTCCGCCCGGCAGGCCGGCCACCTTGATCGCGGGAGACATGCCCTTGCCTCCATGCATCGTGCAGAGTCCGACTTGGGGAACGGAACCACCGCTCCAGACCGGATCGACGAATGACAGATCCAGGTCCGCCGCGCCCGCGTTATGCCCAGGGACGGTCACTATCGCCAGCACGGTCAGAACCGCAAATATCCGCCTCATGCCGCCTCCATTACGTTTCGCTGGATATCCAAGCGAATTCCTTATGGGTTCAGCCTCGTCACCGTCCATGGCTGTCCTTCGGACCCCCGGGCAAAAGCGAAACGGTCATGCAGCCGGAATTCCCCATCTTGCCAGAACTCGATGCGGAGCGGGATAACCCGGGCTCCGGTCCAATAAGGCGGGCGCGGAATGTCGCGGCCCTCGTATTCGTCCTCGTATTTCCGAACCGCCATCATCAGGGCTTCTCGGCTCTCCAGAGGCCGCGACTGCTGCGAGGCCCAGGCCCCGGTCCGGCTCATGCGCGCGCGGCTGGCGAAATAGGCGTCCGCCTCGGCATCGCTCACTTTGACGATCGGACCTTCGACCCGAACCTGACGTTTCAGCGATTTCCAATGGAAACAAAGCGCCGCGAAAGGGTTCACGGTCAGTTCCGTACCCTTGCGGCTCTCGAAATTGGTGTAAAAAACGAAGCCGCGTTCATCGACCTCCTTCAGCAGCAGGATGCGCGCCGATGGCCGGCCGATCGTATCGGCCGTCGCGACGGTCATCGCGTTGGGGTCGGTCGCTTCGGCGGCTTCGGCGTCGGTAAACCAAGCCTGAAACAGGGCGAAGGGATCATCGGTATCAGGTTCGAACATCGGCTTGCCGCCTTGTGAGGGAAATCACAGGGAAATTACTCCATCGGCCTTGGAACCGCCACAATCGTCACCAAATCTAGTCGGGTCGCGCCGCCCGGTTGTGGTTGCGGCAAACTTGGGGACTGCACAAAAGGCAATCGATGCCGGGATAATCTGCCTGCAGGGGTATTTTGGCGCATGTTGCCGCTGTGTTAGTCTCGGGATCTTGATCCAATAGGCGACCTGGCGGCTGTTCGGCGGGGAACCGGGTTCACGGAAAGGATGTTGCAGATGTTGAAGCGAATCGCCCTTGTTTCGGTCGTGACGATCGGCCTTGCGGCATGCCAGTCCACCGGCCAAGGCCAAAAGGAAGGCGTTGGAACCATACTGGGTGGTGTGGCCGGTGCCGTCGCCGGCGCGCAGTTCGGCAAGGGCAGCGGGCGGGTCGCCGCCGGCGCCGCGGGTGCTTTGCTTGGCGCGTTCCTCGGCAACCAGGTTGGTCAATCCCTTGACCGCGCCGACCGGCTGGCGTTGGAGAGAAGCACCAATAATGCGCTGGAGAACCAGCCCTCCGGAACCGCTGTCGCGTGGCGGAATCCGGATAGCGGCAATTCCGGCACCGTAACGCCGCAACCGGCTTATCAGGACAGCAGCGGGCAGTATTGCCGCGAGTTCAATCAGACGATTACCGTCGGAGGCAAGACCGAACAGGCTTACGGAACCGCTTGCCGGCAGCCGGACGGCTCATGGAAGATTGTTCGGTAGGCTTGCGCAACCTGCCACCGATGCCGTATGCGGTTAGGCCTGTAGGGCCTGGCCGCGCGGGTTATTTGGTTCATCGGTGTCATGAGCGATCCGTATAAGATATTGGGGGTGTCGAAATCCGCCAGCGGGGCGGAAATCAAATCCGCCTATCGCAAACTGGCGAAAAAGCATCATCCGGACCTGAATTCCGGGAACGCCGACAAATTCAAGGAAATCAACGGCGCCTACGACATTCTTTCCGACGAGACCAAACGCGCGAAATATGATCGTGGTCAGATGGATCCGGCCGGCAACGAGCGACCCGGAGCCGGCTTCTGGCGGACCTGGGCCGGCCGTTCGCGAGCCAGGGACACGGGTTCCCGGTCGGGCGGCTTCAATTTCGACGACCTGGATGAAGACGATCTTTTCGCTGATCTGTTTCGCACCGGCGCGCGGACCTCACGCGGCAGGAACGAGCAAAGGCAACCGGAGCCCGAACCGGTCCGGAACACCAACTACAAACTCAAGGTTCCTTTCGAGGAAGCCACGGCGGGGGTGCGCAAACGCGTAACCCTGTCGGACGGCAAGATTGTCGATATGACGATCCCGCCGGGCTCTGAAAGCGGCGCCAAGCTGCGGCTGAAGGGACAGGGTCGGCTTGGACCCGACGGTAAGACCCAGGGCGACGCGGTGATCGAAATCAGCGTCGAGCCGCACGCCTATTTCAAGCGGGATGGCCAGAATATCCGCATTGACCTGCCGGTGACGCTTTACGAGGCGGTGCTGGGTGAGTCGATCGTGGTGCCGACCATCCACGGCAACGTTACGCTCAAGGTGCCGAAAAACTCCAACACCGGATCCACCTTGCGACTGAAAGGCAAGGGCGTGCCGGCGGTCAAGGGCGACGCGGCCGGTGACCAGTACGTAACCTTGCGGGTCGTGCTGCCCGAAGGCGAGGACCCGGAACTTGCTAGGTTCGTGGAGGAGTGGGCCAAGGGCAAGGGCTACAATCCCCGTCACAAGATGAAGTTTACCTAGCGGAACGGACAGCCGCGCCGTCGGTCGGGCCGGTGCGTGCGAAAGGAGCGAGCCTTGATCGGCCGACCGATCCGGGCCTAGGGTGGAGGCATCATGTTGCATTCCAGACCCCGCCGCGGCGAACGGCGCCGAAAGAGACGGCTCGCGGAAATGACGCGCGGACACCAGCCGAGAACGCGTCGCGCCGACCGCGAGATCTCCATAGAGATTGAAGACGACGACCATGATCCAAAAGCGCCCTTTCCGGCTCTCCGGTTTCTCAAGCGGCTCGGCCCGAAGGAGCGGTTTCTGGTTTTTGCGGTTTTTATCGCGCTGATCATCACCTTCGTCTGGGTTTCCTATGACCGGCACGTGGCTGAAACGAAAGTCGCGGCCGATCGTTTCAATGAAGCTCAGGTTTCGCTCGGCAAAAGCCTCTACACGGCGAATTGCGCGTTCTGTCATGGCGACAAGCTCGAGGGTAAGGACGGGTGGGACGGGAACTATCCGACCGGCGGCCGTCCGGCCTTGCCGTTGGATGGAGAGACGGCGATCACCCGGCTCTCGGACCAGGATATTATGGATGTCACCAAATACGGGGGCCAGCCGTTCTCGCCCTCGGAATACAAGAACGACATGCCGGGATTCGAAATGCAGTTGAGCGATGCCGACATTTGGGCGATCGTCGCGTTCATTAAGAGCCGGTGGTCGGAAGACGCGATTGAGCGGCAACGTGAGACCGTGGAACGGCGCGGCGGATAGGAGAGGCAGATGAGCGGAAGGTTCCAGGACGCGAGCATCGCCGATATCACGGCGGTTCTGACGGACTATTTCGATGGCCTTTACGATGGTGATCTGAAGAAATTCGCCCGGGTCTTCCACGAGGCGTCGCACCTTTATTTCACCGATGGCGAGACAGTGACCGATTGGCCGCGGGAGAAGTATTTCGAGATCATCGCCGGACGGCCGTCGCCGGCGAGCCAGGGCCTCGACAGGTTCGACAAGATCCTCTCGATCCACAAGGCCGGCCCGGACACTGCCCTTGCCACGGTCAATTGCGCGGTTCCGCCGCGATATTTCACCGACTATCTGACCCTGGTGAGAACCGGCGAAGGTTGGCGGATCATCTCAAAGACATTCCACGCCGACGTGCATGAATGACGCATGGGCCCCGCGATGCGGCGGGACCGTTCCAACTAGAGGTTTTCGTCGGTTAAGCAGACCGCGATATCAGCGGCGAGCCTGGCGTTGTTTTCCACGAGGGAGATATTCGCCTCCAGGCTGGCGCCGCCGGTAAACTCGTTCAGATGTGAAAGCAGATAGGGCGTGACGGCGGCCCCGGTTATGCCGTTCTTGCCGGCGTCGCCGAGAGCCTCCCGGATCGCCGTCTCCACGACATCGCCGGCCAGGGCGGCGGCCTCTGGGATTGGGTTGGCGATCACCATGCCGGTAGCGTCGCCGAGCCTTGCCTGTACGCGCATCATCGCCGCGACGGCGCGGGCGCTGTCCACTCGATGGGGCAGTTTCAGCCCGCTCGAACGAGTCCAGAAGCCCGGGAGCGTGTCGGTGCCATATCCGATCACCGGAACCCCGAGCGTTTCCAGAACCTCCAGGGTTTTCGGCAAATCGAGGATTGCCTTGGCGCCGGCGCAGACTACGGCAACCGGGGTGCGGGCAAGTTCACTAAGATCCGCGGAGACATCGAAACTCTCGGCGCCGCCGCGATGCACGCCACCGATCCCTCCGGTCGCAAAGACGCGAATTCCAGCGAGATGAGCACCGATCATGGTAGCCGAAACGGTGGTTGCACCATCGCTCCCGCTCGCCAGAACCGCCGCCAGGTCACGCCGTGATATCTTCGCGAGATCCTCGGTTTCGGCGAGGAAGATAAGATCCTCGTCCGTCAGCCCGACGCGGATGCGACCGTCCATGACCGCGATGGTCGCCGGCGTGGCGCCATGGTCGCGGATGATCGCCTCTAGCCGGCGCGCGATCTCCAAGTTCCGTGGCCGGGGCAGGCCATGCGAGATGATCGTCGACTCCAGCGCGACAACCGGGCGTCCGCGGTCAATCGCGGCCGCGACTTCCGCAGAGATCGCGATCAGCGGGTTCGGTTTGCCTGGGCCCCTGGCGGAATTCTCAGCCTTGGATCGACGTTCAATCACGACCCTGGAACTCCTGGAAAGGCTGGTCTAGCCCAGCATCATCTTGTTGAGCCGGAGCCGCAGGGCGTTGAGGCGGATGAAGCCATGCGCGTCCTTGTGGTCGTAGTCGGCTTCGCCCTCCTCGAAGGTCACATAGTCGGCGGAATAGAGGCTCTTTTCCGCCTTGCGTCCGACGACGATCGTGTTGCCCTTGTAGAGTTTGAGACGCACAGTGCCCGTGACATGCTGCTGGCTGTGGTCGATCGCCGCCTGCAGCATCTGGCGCTCCGGCGAATACCAGAAGCCGTTGTAGATCATCTCGGCATAGCGCGGCATCAACTCGTCCTTCAGATGCGCCATGCCGCGGTCGAGGGTCAGGCTTTCCATCGCCCGGTGCGCGACATGCATGATCGTGCCGCCGGGTGTCTCGTAGAGGCCGCGGTTCTTCATGCCGACAAAGCGGTTCTCCACCAGGTCAAGCCGGCCGATCCCGTTGTCATGGCCGAGCTTGTTCAGCGCGGTCAGTAAGGTTGCCGGGCTCATCTTCTTGCCATCGATGGAAACCGGGTCGCCCCTCTCGAAGCCGATCTCGATATAGGTCGGCTTGTCCGGCGCGGCTTCGGGCGAGATGGTGCGGGAATAGATGAATTCCTCGCCCTCGACCCAGGGATCCTCGATAATCTTGCCCTCGCTGGAGGCGTGCAGCAGGTTGGCGTCCACCGAGAACGGGGCCTCCCCGCGCTTGTCCTTGGCGATCGGGATCTGCCGTGATTCCGCGTAGTTGAGCAGATCGGTGCGCGACGCGAACTCCCATTCCCGCCAGGGCGCGATGATCTTGATGTGCGGGTTCAGCGCGTAATAGGAGAGCTCGAAGCGCACCTGGTCGTTGCCCTTGCCGGTGGCGCCGTGGGCGACCGCG
>JAYOEU010000159.1:808-10126 GCA_038116915.1 Alphaproteobacteria bacterium | reverse complement strand
CCGTGGGTGCCCTTGTTCTGGGTGCCGATCATGGCGCCGGGCATGCCGGCCTTGATCGCCTCGCGCAGCACCTGGGCCGCCAGCTTGCCGTCTTGCAGCGGCACCGTGGCGAGCGGGATAACGCCGTCCCGGTCGCGGCAGTCGGCGAGCATGCCCTCGTTCAGGAACCGGCTCCAGTCCGCGCCTTCCTCGGCCGGGATCTCGTAGCCGAAACTGTCGAGCCAGCCGCCCGGTAGCTGCAGGTCGACCCCGGTGCCCGCCATGAACTGCTGGCGCGGCTCGAACAGGCGAAGCTTGGGCATGATCGGGCGGGTCGGCTTGCCGCCGTTGAACGAAAGCTGGAACTTGTCGTCGTCGCGATGCAGCCGGACCGATGGGAAATCCTTGGCGCTGGCGCTCATCGCCTCCAGGGTCGCCTGGGGCAGGATATGGGCGTGGGTGTCGATGATCATCGATTCAGCTCTCCGTTTCGGCTGGTCGGTCCGCCAGCAAATCCGACAGCAGGCTCGCCCGCATCGGCAGGGTCAGACATTCTATATCAAAGGGCGACAGGGCATCGTTGATGGCGCTCGCCACCGCCGCCGGCGCACCCAGATAGCCGCCTTCGCCGACACCTTTCTGACCGTGCGAGGTCAGCGGCGAGGGGGTGCAATGCTCGGCCAGCTTGATGTCCGGTACCTCGTGGGACGAGGGCATGACATAGTCGACGAAGGTTCCGGACAGGAGCTGTCCGCTCGGCTCGTAGGCGAATTCCTCGTACAGCGCCGCGCCGATGCCATGCGCCGCCCCGCCGATCACCATGCCGCGCACGATATCCGGGTTGATCACCGTGCCGCAGTCATGGGCGATGGAGTATTCCGACAACGTGACCTTGCCGGTCAGCCGGTCGATCTCGGCATAGACGATATGGGCGGCGAAGGAATAGCAGGGATACATCTGCACCCGACCGTCCGCCGTCGGCAGGGCTCCGCCCTTGGGGACTTGAAGTACATGGACGGCCTGCATCCCCGGTTCGGTGAGGTCGGGGGGCATGTTGTGGAACTCCCGGTGGGCGATCAGCGCGATCCGGGCAAGCGATATGGATTGGGCTTGATCGTCCAATGCCGTGACCGCGCCATCCGCATAGCGCACCTGCTCCGGTGTGCGCTTGAGATTGTGAGCGCCGATCAGGATCGCCTGGTCGCGGATCTTCCTGGCCGCGCCTGCCGCCGCTCCGCCGAGCATGATCGCCATCCGGCTGGCGACCGGCGTATTGCCCGGCAGACCCGAGAGCGTATCGGAATGCACCACACGGATTGTGTCCGGATCGATGCCCAGCTCCTCGCCGATGATCGTTGCCGCCAGCGTCTCGTGCCCCTGGCCCGAGGTCGAGGTGGCGATGGTCGCCGTGATGCCGCCGGACCGGTCGACCTTGACGACGCAGGATTCCGGCCAGGTCGTGGTCTCGTTCTTCGGATTCAGCAGCGGCTCGAAGGCCGAGTTGCCGCCGCCGGGCTCAAGGCAGGTGGCGATGCCGATGCCGGCAATCTTGCCGTCGCGCCGGGCGGTGTCCCGCCGCTTCAGCAGCGCGTCTAGACCCGCCAGATCGACGGCCTTGCGCAGCACCGTGTGATAGTCGCCGCTGTCATATTCCGAGCCGCTGGGGATCAGGTAGGGGAACTGGTCGGCCCGGATGAAGTTGCGCCGGCGTACTTCCAGGCGCGAGAGCCCGCGATGCCGCGCGACCTTGTCGACGGCGGTCTCGATCGCGACATTGGTCGGCGACATGCCGAAGCCGCGGACGGCGGCCTGTCCGGTCTTGTTGGTGGAAACCGCGATCGCCTCATATTCGACGCTGTTGATTCGATAGGCGCCGACGATCGCGCTGACCGGCTTGCCGAGCTGGAAGGCGGCGCGGCCGGTCTGACCACCAACATCCTCAATCACCCGCAGCTTCATGGACTTGATCAGGCCGTCATCGTCGAAAGCGACCGCGACATTGAAATGCCGGTCGGGACCGTGCATGTCGCCGCCCACCATGTTCTCCAGACGGTCCTCGATGAGCCGCACGGGGCGCCTGAGACGCCGCGCCAGAAACCCGGCGAGCACCGTGTGCTTGATCCCGCGCTTCACGCCGTAGGAGCCGCCGACATCCACGTCATAATGGGCGCGCACCTCGTTCACGGGCATGCGCAGGGCGGCGGCGATCTGTTCGGCATAAGAGGGCATCTGGATTGACGCCCAGACATCCAGGATCTCGGTTCCGGCGTTCCATTCCGCCAGCACGCCGAAGGTCTCGACAGGCACCGGCGCGCTGCGGCCCCAGCGCAGTTTGAAGGAAAGCTGATGCGGTTGGCCCGCGAAATCCTCGGCGACCGGACCCCAGGTGAAGGTGCGCCTGTAGAGCACGTTGGATCCGTGCTCGCCGTGCACCGGCGGCGAAGCCGGGTCCAGCGCCTCCTCGGCGTCGATCACATGGGGCAGGGGTTGGTACTCGACCTCCACCAGTTCGGCGGCGTCCTCGGCCTCGGCCCGGCTCTCGGCAACGATGGCGGCCACCCACTCGCCGGCATAGCGGGCAACCCCGGCGGCCAGCGGATAGCATTTCACGCCGGGTGTATCGACGGCGTTCGCCAGGGGATTTGCCAAGGCCGCGAGCTCGTTGCCGGTCAGTACCTCCGCTACACCCGGCGCGGCGAGGGCGGCCCTGGTGTCGATCGAGACGATCTTCGCGGCGGCATGCGGACTGGTGACGAGCGCCACGTGCAGCATGTTCGGGCGGGTGACGTCGGCGACGAAATGGCCGGTCCCGGTGATGAAACGGCCATCCTCCTTGGGGCGCCGCTTGGCCGAGACGAAGCGCCGGGTGGAGTGTTCAGTCATCGCCGGTCTCCGGGCCCGGTGTCGCGGGCATCTGGCGCATGCGCGCGCCGGCCAGCCGGATGGCATCGACGATCTGCACATAGCCGGTACAGCGGCAGAGATTGCCGGCGATCGCCTCGCGGATCTCCTCGTCGCTCGGATCGGGATTACGGGAGAGCAGAGCCTGACCGGCGATCAGCATGCCGGGCGTGCAGTAGCCGCATTGCAGCGCATGGGTCTCCCAGAAAGAATCCTGCAGGATGCCGAGTGCGCCGCCGTCTTCCCGCAGGCCTTCGACGGTGGTTATGGAATGGCCGTCCGCCTGAACCGCGAACATCAGGCAGGCGCGGATCGGCTCACCGTCGAGCAGTACGGAACAAGCACCGCAGACGCCATGCTCGCACCCGACATGGGTGCCGGTCAGCCCTAACCGGTCGCGCAGGAAATCGACCAGGCTGAGCCTCGGTTCAACCTCGGCGGACCGCCTAGCGCCATTCAGGGTCATTGTGATCGTGTGCTTCATGTCATCCGGCTCCGGGCCTGGTCACGCGCGGCCTTGATCACCCGGGCGAGCATCCCGGGCGCGACCCGCCGGCGATAGGCGGCGCTTGCATGCACGTCGTTTTCCGGATCCAGCAACGGGTCGAGCAGCCGCGCCGCGTCGTCTATCTCCGCATCGTTCAATGGCGATCCCACCAGGACTTCGGCCACGGGCGCGGCGAGGACGGGCACCGGCGCCGCTCCCGAGGAGGCGAGCCGGGCATGACGGCAGACGCCTTCGGCGTCGAGACCGATCTCGGCCGCGGCGGCGATCAGCGCGTAGTCACCGGCGCGCGGGCTGATCTCATCCACGGCGGCACCTATCGATAGCCCTTGGGGCAATTTCGGAAACGTGACCTCGGTCAGACATTCATTCTCCCGGGCCGCGGTTTCCATTGCGCCGAGCGAAAACGCGGAGATGGCAAGAACCCTGGTTTCGGCGGTTGAGGCCAGGGTGACCCGCGCGCCGAGCGCCGTCGCGGCCAAAAGGATCTCCGCCGTTGGATCGCCATGGGCGATGCTGCCCCCGATCGTGCCCCGATTGCGGGTCTGTATGTGCCCGACATGGGGCAGCGCCGCCGCGAGCAGTGGAACCTCGCGCGCGATCAGGGTGGATTGCAGGGCGGCGGCCTGGCGGGTGCAGGCTTTGATCGTGATACCGCTGTCTACGGCCTCGATCCCCGCCAGAGCGTCGACATGGTTGATGTCGATCAATCGCTCCGGGCGCGCCAGCCGCATGGCCATCATCGCCGCCAGTGACTGGCCTCCGGCGATGATCCTGGCCTCTCCGCCGGCGCCGGAAAGTTCCTCCAGCACCTGCCGCAGGCTCTCCGCCCGGCAGTATTCGAATGCCGCGGCCTTCATCAATCCCCCATCGCCAATGATACCGGTACCCGCGCCGTGTGGTCCGGCCCGGCGGAGTGTAGCGGCCCGCTCAGCCTTCTAAAAGCCCGCGCGCGGTGCGCGGCCTGGCGGCGAGGTCCCGGTTCCGGTCAAATCCCGACGCCAATTGTGGCTTAGTTTCCATGGCTTAGCACAGGCAAGATATTTAACTTGACCTGGACCCCGACAAGGCACATTTACAAATTCCTAGCGTGAGTGTCTTGAGAATTCAGAATGGCCCCAAATTTGGGCTCACCAGCCTCCTTCCCTGACATTGAGAACGCGACACCCAGGCCCGCGCGTGAGCGAGCCTGACACACGACCCGTGCAAGGAGACCATCAATGGCAACCGGTACCGTAAAGTGGTTCAACGCGACCAAAGGCTATGGCTTCATTCAGCCGGATGCCGGCGGACCCGACGCGTTCGTCCACATCACCGCCGTGGAGGCCGCCGGCATCCACAGCCTGAATGAAGGCGCCAAGGTGAGCTACGACCTCGAGACCGGCCGCAACGGCAAGGACGCCGCGGCCAACCTCCGCCTGCTCTAAACGTTACCGCCGCTCCGGCGGCGCAGTTTTCTGTCAGGGATCGCATGGGCCGGCTGAAGTCGGCCCATGCTTTCGCTTTTTTTACTTTTTCAAAAATTCCATTGGCGTCTGACCGCCATTCCGTCACGCCACCCCGAGATCCGCCGGGTGGCCAAACAGATATGCCCCCACCGTCTGATAGTGCGAGCGCCGGCCCTGAAGCTGTTGCGTGACGCTTCTGATATCCCGGTACCGCCGCTGGAACGGGCTTTCGGCGCGGATCGCCGAGACGCCGGCGAGGTCATAGACCGTGCCCGCCACCGCGTTCGCCTCATGAATGCCGTGGGTGGAGGCGAGGCGGATGCGCATGCGGTTGGCGATGGAGAGCGTTCCGGTCGTCTGTACCTCTTCCCAGATATCCTCGATCTCGTCGAACAGATAGGACCGGGCGGCGCGCAGCCGGGCCTCGCACAGCGCCAGATCGTTCTGGATCACCGGATTGTCCTTCATCTTTGAGCGCGCCATGCGCGGCGTCTTGTCGAGCGCGAGATCCTTGAAGGCCTCCAGCATCGCCCGCGCGATGCCCTGGGCGGTGATCGAAAAGCCCATGGCGTACATGCTCATCGACGGCATGGTGTAAAGCGGGGTTTTGTGCACCCGGCTGGCATCCGTATCTCGGATCGACGTGAAGGCATCAGGAACGAAAAGGTCCTTGATCTCGAAATCATCACTGCCGGTGGCGCGCAGGCCGATGACGTCCCAGGTATCGATCCAGCGGACCTCGCTTGCCGGGAACAGCATGGTGCGGATTTCCGGCGCGCCGTCCGGATCCATGCGTTGCGCGCCGTCAGCCTCGAAAACCGGGACATGGCAGCCGAGCCAGGTCGCATGCCGGCCGCCACTGGTGAAAGCGAGGCGCCCGGTGACCCGATAACCGCCCTCGACTACATGCGCCTCGGCCTTGCCGGGGCCCCAGGCCAGGATTCCCCTGGGATCGTCGCCGAACAGGCGCCGCGCCGTGCCGGGCGCGACATAGGCTGAGACCATGGCGCAGCCATTGCCCTGACAGAGGCACCAGGCGGTGCTGCCGTCCAGCATGGCCGCCGCCTCAATCGCCCTGGTGAAGGCGGGTGGTGTGACCTCGAGACCGTTGAAGGCGCGCGGCAGCAGCATCCGGAACAGACTTGCGCCGACCAGCGCATCCTGGGACGGTTGGGCCAGCCTGCCGAGTTTCTCGCTTTCCGCCGCGTGTTCCAGAATCGTGTCCGACAGCGCGCGGATCGCCTCGGCGGGTTCGGCGCCGGTCACGCTTTCCTTCGGCATCGGTATCGCCATGTCCCGCTCCCCTTCCTGGTCAGGCCGTCATGCCACCATCGACCGGCAGCGCCGCGCCGTTGACGAAGGACGCCTCGTCCGACAGCAGGAACAGCGCCGCGTTGGCAATCTCGTCCGGCCGGCCGGGCCGTCCCATTGGTCCCATGCCGCCCCGGGTGCGGACAAGTTCTTCCTTGTCCATGCCCTGCGTGCTTTGCTGGTCCGGCCGGGCCACGAAGACGCGCAGCATCGGGGTGTCGATCGGCCCGGGGCAGATCGCGTTTATCCGGATGTTTTCCTTGGCATAGCGTTTCGCCATCGCCCGCACGAACCCGACCACCCCGAATTTCGCCATTGAATAGACCGGGCTGAACATCGAGCCGGTAAGGCCGGAGGTCGAGGCGGTGAACAGCATGCTGCCGCCGCCGCGCGCCCGCAGCTCCGGCAGGGCGGTTTCCGTGGTGATGAATACCGTGCGCAGGTTGAGGTCCATCGCCTGATCCCAGTCCCGCATGTCGAGATCCTCGACGACGGCAGGACCCGGGTGGCCGACATGGTTCCAGACAAAATCGAGACCGTTGAAATGGTTTGCGGTCTCACGGACGATCCGGCGGGACTCCTCGTCCTTCGACAGATCGGCTGTAATGCCGAGCGCCTTGCCGCCGGCGGCCTCGATCTCGGCGACCACGGCGGCGACCGCGGCCGCGTCGATATCCACCACGCCGACCGCCGCCCCCTCGCGGGCGAACCGTATGGCGCCCGCGCGGCCCATCCCGGAGCCGGCGGCGGTAACCAAGCCGATTTTGCCTTGCATCCGCATGGCACTCTCCCATCTGCCTTTCGACGGTCATCCGCCCGCCAGTCTAGCCCTTGACCGCCGCCGGGAAAGGGTCAAGGTGATCCCATGTCGGATAGTTGCGCCGCCGCGCGGCGTTCCACCCTGGTGACAGCAGGCCGTGGTTCGGCTTCAATGCGCGCCGACAAACCGATATTCGAACGGGAGAGACCTGATGGCAATCGGCAAGCTCGGCGTGGTGGGCGCCGGAATGATGGGATCCGAAATCGCGCTGGTCTTTGCGCTCGCTGGCAAACAGGTGCTGCTCAACGACACCAGCAAGGAAGGGCTGGCCCGTGCGATGGGCAAGCTGGAGGGCGTGCTGGATTCCGGCATCGGCCGCGGCTTCTGGGCCGAGGAGGACAAGCCGCGCGCGCTTGCCAACATCACCACGACCACCAACCTCTCGGACTTTGCCGATCGTGACATGGTGATCGAGGCGGTGTTCGAGGATGTTGATGTGAAGGGTGAGGTGTTCAAAAAGCTAGACGCTATCCTGCGCCCCGACTGCGTCATCGCCTCCAACACCTCGAGCATCTCGATCACCGTGCTCTCGGCGAGCCTGTCGGATGCGCGGCAGCCGTATTTCCTGGGCCTGCATTTCTTCTCGCCGGTGCATCGCATGAAGCTGGTCGAGGTGATCAGCGCCATGGATTCCGGCGCCGATGCGGTGGCGCTCGCGACCGAGGCCTGTACCGACGCCGGCAAGGTGCCGATCCAGGTCAAGGATGTGGTGGGTTTTGCCGTCAACCGGATCCTGTTCGCCATGTGGAACGAGGCTCTCCGCCTGGTCGAGGAGGGGGCCTGCTCGCCGGAGGATGTGGATATCGGCTGCAAGCTCGGTCTCGGGCATCCCGTCGGCCCGTTCGAACTCATGGACCTGACCAGCAATACGTTGAACCTGCAGGTTGCCGAAATCCTGACCGATGCCTATGGCGACCGCTTCCATCCCCGTCCGATGCTGAAGCAGATCGTCGCCGCCGGCAGGGCCGGCCGCAAGTCGGGCCGGGGCTGGTACCGCTATGACGAGAAGGGACGGCGGGTTTAGCGACGGCCGAGCGGTCGCCGGATCCTATTGGCGGCGCTGCTGATCGCCGGCCATGGCCGCGCCGCCCTTGGCCCTTGCCACCCGGTCCTCGATCTCCGGCCAGAGCGCGAGAAATGCCTTGAGGGTCTTGCCCGCGAGTTTTTCACCCGCCGGCAGGCGCACGCTCATCGGGTTGGTCTGGCGGCCGTTCTTCAGCACCTCGTAATGCAGGTGCGGGCCGGTCGACCGCCCGGTCGTCCCGACATAGCCGATGGTGCTGCCCTGGCGGACGCGGGATCCTTTGCGGAGGCCGCGGCCATAGCCGGACATGTGCGCGTAGGCGGTCTTATAGGTCGAATTGTGCCGGATCAGGATATATTTTCCGAACGAGCCGTTGGTGCCGATCATTTCGATCACACCATCACCGGCGGCCATGATCGGCACCCCGGTCGGCGCGGCGAAATCCACGCCCCGATGCAGTTTGGTGTAGCCGAGCACCGGATGGCGCCTTTTGCCAAAGCCGGAGCTGAGCCGGGCGCCGTTGATCGGTGTGCGCATCAAGGTCTTCTTCACGCTCTGGCCGCGCCGGTCGTAATAGTCCGCAAAACCGTCTTTCGGGGTGTAGAGCGCGTATTCCAGCTTTTTGCCGCTCAAGGTCATCGAGGCCCAGATGACATCGCCGGTGCGCGCCGGCTCTCCGACCTCGTCGATGTAACTGTCGTAGAGGATCTCGAAACTGTCGCCGGGCTGAACCTCGCGTTGGAAGTCGACATCGAAACTGAAAACCTGGATGAGACGCATCAAGACGTCGAGCGGAAGATCGGTTTCGATTGCCGATTCATAGAGGGACGAACTGATCCGGCCGGCCGCATGAGCATCGCGACGCTCCAGCGGACGCTCGATGACTTCTGCGCGAAAGCTGTTGTCTTCATCCCTGTGCACCACGATGTCCCGCTCGGCGCTCGGACGGAAGGAAAGTTTGAGCAGCCCGCTCTGGCCCGAATCGTCGGCCGTGCCGGTCGATTCGCCGGCCGATGCCAAGACCAGGGTAAAGGTCTGACCGATCGGCATGCGCCTCAGATCATAGACCGGCCGCAAGGCGGCGATCACGTCATGAGCCTGTTCGCGCGGAACGTCGCCGCCGACCAGCAGATCGAGAAGGGTGTCTCCGCGCGCGACACTCACATCCTTGGTAACCGGGGGCGCGGGCTCCGAAGGCGCGGGTGGAACCAGGTTGGCGCTCTCGTCGGACGCCCGGGGTGCGGCGCGCGTTTCGGACCTCGGGCTGTTCGCATGGGCCGCGGAAACCAGGTGGCCGTCCTCGGAGGCGATGCTGTCCGGCGCGTTGCCG
>JAYOEU010000159.1:0-798 GCA_038116915.1 Alphaproteobacteria bacterium | reverse complement strand
CCGTCGCCCGCGCCTCGATCGTGCAGCAATGCCGCGCCGATCAGAAACGCGGCTCCGAGAAAACTAGCCGCCGCGATGGGTATTCGCATGGTCCGCTCCGCCGGAACACAATATATGGACGATTCGGCGATCTTTGCCGCATCACCTTGGGTTGTCAACGAATTTTCTGTTTTGAATCAAGGTTTTGGAAAGACGAGATTGCGACCATTTCATGGCATGTCGATTTTCCGGGCAAATGGGCGATCTTGCGTGGTTGTCCAGTGCTTTTTGCGCCCCGGAAAGGAAATTCCAACGGCGCGCGCAACCGCGCAACGGATCTGCGGCGCAAGGGGTTTTCGGAACAGATTCTTGCCAAGGCGAATTGCCGAAAAAATCTTTCACAAAGGGTTTGACAGCGTCCGGGGGGCGGACGTATACACCGCATCCCGTCGCCGAGACGCGCCGGGCGAGGCGCAGCGGCGCCGGGACGTTCTTTGACATGGTTGATTTATCGGAAGGGATGCGCGGGCGGCGTGTGTTTAGATTGCGTTTGTTCGTCTTAAGACATCGGTCTGTCTTGCGTATCTCTAGCGTGCTCTGCGGAGTTGTTGTTGGTTTCGGCTGACGGCGGTTCCGTGGATTAAGCTTGAGGATGGTTCGGGCTCTTTTTGGGTTTGGATTGTCCTTGATGTGCGGGACGGGCTCTGTTGGACCCTGGTTTTGGCTGTCGATGCCGCGAGGTGTTGGTGGTTTAGATTTGGGTATCAACCTGAGAGTTTGATCCTGGCTCAGAACGAACGCTGGCGGCATGCCTAACAC
>JAYOEU010000158.1:0-10160 GCA_038116915.1 Alphaproteobacteria bacterium | reverse complement strand
TTCGGAACGCGTGATCTGGAAAATCATTCCGGAAAACGCCTCGCGCGTCGCCGCCTTGCTGGCCGGTGACGTGGACCTGATCAACGATCTTCCGGCGCACGCGGTCAACCAGGTGAAGAACAACCCGAACACCGACGTTGTCTCGGCCAACGGCACCCGGAGCTTCTTCATCGCGTTGAACAACCAGTCCGGGCCGTTCAAGGACAAGCGCGTCCGTCAGGCTGTCAGCCACGCGCTCGATAAGAAGCTGATCATCGATCGGATCATGGGCGGCAACGGCACAGCCATCAACGGCCTGCTGTCTCCCGATGCGTTCGGCAAGAACACCGATCTTCCCGAGCTGGCCTTCGATCCGGCCAAGGCAAAATCGTTGCTGGCCGCCGCGGGCCATGCCGATGGCATTGATGTCGTTCTCGATGTGAAAGGCGAACTCAAGGAAACCGCGGAAGCCATTGCCTCGCTGCTGACGAAGTCCGGCATTCGGACCAAGGTTCAGGTCGGCGAGGTCGGCCAGCTGCGCAAGAAGTGGCGCACCAAGGGCAAGCCGAAGACCGGCGACATGTGGATCACCTCTTGGGGCAACGGCACGCTGGATCCGGTCGGCATCATGGTGCCCACACACCGGACCAATGACCGCGGCAACTCCGCCGGTTACGCCAACGCCGAGTTCGATGCGATCCTGGATGCCGCCGGCACCGAGACGGATGCCACCAAGCGCGCCGCCATGTATGCCAAGGCTGAAGCCATGGCTGCTGCCGATGCGCCTTACGCCTATCTCTGGGTGACCAAGGACCTTTACGGCGTGTCCAAGCGGCTCACGGGGTTCCGCCCGAGCTCCGACGGCCGTATTAATCTGCATGACGCCTGCGTCAAGTAATCGACGCGGCAACGTGACATCGGCGCGGGACAGATCAGTTGAATTTCGGAAAATTCGTCGAACGTCTCGCGCAACTCCTCCCGGTGTTGCTGGGGGTCACTGTCATCGTGTTTTTCATGATGGCGCTGACTCCCGGCGATCCGGTGGACATCATGATCGGCGACAGTCATGTGACGCCGGAGCAGGAGGCGCAGCTCCGGCGTGATCTGGGTCTCGACCGCCCGCCCGTTGAGCGGTTTTTCGTTTTTCTCGGCAACGCGTTGCAGGGCGATTTCGGAATTAGCTTCTACCATCGCCGTCCCGTCTTCGATGTCATCGCGGAACGGCTCCCGGCGACCATCGAACTGAGCCTCGCGGCATTGATTCTGGCGCTCGCGACCTCCATTCCCCTTGGCATTGTCGCGGCGGTCAAGAAGAACACCGTTTTCGACAAGCTCGCCACCGTCGGGTCGTTGTTCGGCGTCTCACTGCCCGGTTTCTGGTTCGGCATCTTGTTGTTGATGCTGTTTTCCGTGCACCTCCATCTGTTGCCTGTCGCCGGCCGCGTCGGCTATGAGTTCGAGGTCGAGCCGATCACCCACATGTTGCTGATCGATTCCCTGCTGCAGGGTCGTTTCGACGCTTTCGCCAATGCGTTCAAGCATCTGATCATGCCGGCCGTCGTCCTCGGCCTGCCCATGGCCGCGATCCTGACACGGGTCACGCGTACGTCCATGCTCGAAGTCCTCAGTCAGGACTACATGACGTTCGCCGAGGCCAAAGGCCTGAGCCGTACCCGAATCCTTCTGCGCCATGGCTTGAAGAACGCGTTGATTCCGACCGTCACCGTTGCGGCACTGCAGACCGGCTCGCTTCTCGGCGGCAACATGATCGTCGAGACGGTGTTCGGCTGGCCCGGGCTCGGGCGGCTCGTCGTGGAGAGCATCTTCCTGCGCAATTACCCGCTGGTTCAGTCGGCGGTCCTGATTTACGCCACGACCTACGTGACGCTGAATTTCCTGGCCGACATTCTCTACACCGTCCTCAACCCGAGGGTGCGGCTTTGAACACCGTCCTGCATTGGGTCTTGGGGCCGGTTAGCGCGGACGAATCGCCGCTTCAGCGCAACCTGCGAATGTTTTTCTCGAGCCGGCTTTCGACGGTATCGACGCTGACGGTATTCGGTTTCGTGCTGCTCGCCATTGCAGCACCGTTGGTGGCGCCGCACGACCCCAACGAAACCGATCTGTTCCGGCGCCTGCAGCCGCCTGTCTGGATCGAGGGTGGTGAATGGTCCTTCCTGCTCGGGTGCGACGCGCTCGGTCGCGACATTCTGTCGCGCATCATTTATGGCTCGCGCAATTATAACTTCATCGGTGGCGTAGTACTTTTCGTGGCCCCCACCATCGGCATTCTCGCCGGTCTGGCTGCGGGTTATCTGCGTGGCTGGGTCGATGTCGCGATTTCGCGTCTTGTCGATATCCTGCTCGGCTTTCCCTATCTGATTTTCGCCATCGCGCTGATCGCCATGATGGGGCCGGGGATGCAGAACATCCTGCTGGCGCTGATCTACAAGGAGTGGGTCATGCCTTGCCGAGTGGTGCGCGGCGAGACTCTGGCGGCGCGGGAGGTGGAATATGTGGAGGCGGCCCGCGCGCTCGGCGGATCAAGCCGCCACATCATGCTGCGCGAGATTTTGCCCAATATCCTGTCGCCGGTTATCGTCGTGGCCACGATCCGCATGGCGCACGTTATTATCCTCGAAGCCAGCCTGTCGTTTTTGGGGTTGGGCATCCAACCGCCGACGGCGAGTTGGGGCTCGATGGTCGCCGACGGCCGTTCGTATATGCTGGAAGCCTGGTGGGTGAGCACCTTCCCCGGCTTTGCCATTCTGATCCTGGTGCTCGCCATCAACGTCGCCGGCCAGGGCTTGCGCGATGCCTTCGATCCCAAGTTCCACGACTGAGATTGGCATATGAATGAAGTCCGGCCGATTCTGGAAATTCACGACTTGGTGACGAGGTTCGCCACCCGCTATGGGGTCGTCACCGCGGTGGACGGCGTCGACCTGACTTTGCGGAAGGGCGAGTTCCTGGGGATCGTCGGCGAGTCAGGTTCGGGAAAAAGCGTGACCTTTGCCAGTGTCATGGGGCTGGTGCACAAGCCCGGTTGGATCGACCGGGGATCGATTTCGTTCGAAGGCCGGGAATTGGTGGGACTGGACAGGCTTGCCTACCGCGCGTTGCGCGGCAGGGACATCGCCATGACCATGCAGGACGCGCTCACCGCGCTCAACCCGGCGCTGACGGTCGGCACCCAGATCACCGAGGTGATTCTGGCGCATGGCGAGGACCTCCCCGCCGGTCGGCGCCAACGCCGGCGTTGGGCGCGTGAACAGGCCGTCGAGATGATGCACATGGTCGGGATTCCATCGGCGGAAACGCGGCTCGACGAGTATCCGCATCAATTCTCCGGCGGCATGCGTCAACGCATGATGATCGCCATTGCGCTCGCCTGCCGGCCGAAACTGCTGATTGCCGACGAGCCGACCACGGCGCTCGATGTGACCATTCAGGCGCAGGTGCTTGAATTGATCGCCGACATTCGGCGCGAGCTTGGGATGAGCGTGGTGTTGATCACGCACGACCTCGGGGTCGTGGCGGAATATTGTGACCGGGTTGCGGTGATGTATGCGGGTCAGGTGGTGGAGACAGGACGGACGTCAGAGGTGATCGGCTCTCCGGCGCATCCATATACGCAGGGCTTACTGGCCTCGATCCCCAAACTCTCCCATCTCGACGAACGTATCCAACCCATCGATGGGCAGGTACCGGAACTGATCGATCTGCCGCCGGGATGCCGGTTTCAAAGCCGTTGCATCCATGCCACGGCAGGGTGCGAGGCGCCGCAGCGGATGCACGATCGGGACCTTGGTCACGGCGTGCGTTGCCATCTGGCGGGCGTGGAGAAATCGTCATGACGGCCGTGCATGAGACGCCATTTCTCAAGGTCGACGGCTTGGTCAAACACTATGACAGCCGACGCGGCTTATGGGGTCGGGTGACCGGAAATCCCGGCTCCCTGGTTCAGGCCGTCGACGGAATCGACCTGTTCGTCAACCGTGGCGAAACGCTCGGGTTGATCGGCGAGTCCGGTTGCGGCAAGTCGACACTCGGACGTGCCATCCTGCGTTTGCATGAGCCCACGGCCGGCCGGGTTACACTGGACGGCACGGATGTCACGGCGCTGGATGAAAATGGCCTGAAAGCCATGCGCCGGCGCATGCAGATCATCTTCCAAGATCCCTATGCTTCCTTGAACCCGCGCAAGACCGTGCTGGAGATCATCGGCACAGCCCTCCGCCTTCAGAGCGTTGCCGATGGTGCCGAAATGCGGGATCGCGTGGTCGAGCTTCTGGAAAGCTGCGGTCTCAAGGCCGATCATATGACGCGCTATCCGCACCAATTCTCGGGCGGTCAGCGCCAGCGCATCGGTGTTGCTAGGGCGCTCGCCCTGAAACCGGAATTCATCGTCTGCGACGAGCCGGTCAGCGCGCTCGACGTTTCGATCCAGGCTCAGATCATCGACCTTCTGGACGAGTTGAAGCGCGAGCTTGGGCTGACCTATCTTTTCATCTCGCACGATATCTCGGTCATTGGATACGTCAGCGACCGGTTGGCGGTGATGTATCTGGGTGAAATCGTCGAGACCGGTCCGGTCCACACGATCCTGGGTGCACCGCGCCATCCTTATACCCAGGCATTGCTGAGCGCCGTGCCGCGCGTTGATGCGGCGGCAAGAACAGAGCGGCTTCGGCTGAGCGGCGACTTGCCTTCGCCGATCGATCCGCCAAAGGGTTGCAAGTTCCACACGCGGTGTCCCATGGCGACGGCCCAGTGCCGCGAGAGCAAGCCTGCGCACAGGGACCTGGCGGGCGGCGTTTCCGTCGCCTGTCATCTAGTCGAGTGATGAACGAGGGCCTGGTCGACAGCCTGGAGACCGCACGCTGCTCGGACGGGGTGGCGCTGGGGCAAACGGGTGGCGCCTATGATCGCGGCTTGGGGCAGGCGGCGACAGAGCCGGACATGGTTCCCGCCGTGCGCGCCGCCGTGCTGGGGCGCATCGGTGATGATGCCCGCGGGCTTGCCGCGGCGGGCGGCTATATCGAGCAGCAATGGCGGTTCATGGAGCGTCATGGGCCTCGGCACCTGGCGCAATTGCGGGGAATCGCCGACGGCTACGGACTGGAGGTCTGGAATCTCTTCGTCTACCTGCACATGGGCATGATCGAAGATGCCGATGGCCTCCCGGCGGCGGAGGAAGACGGATGCAGCGCCGTGGCGGTCTCCGGTGACGGCGGCGAAACCCTGCTTGCCAAAAACCGTGACTACCGGGGTGAGCACAAGGCGCTGCAGCGCGTGTTCCTGGATAGCGATCCCGCGTGGGGAGAGCGGCACGTACTCAGCGTCGGGAGTCTGGGAAGCCCGGGAGCCTTTTCCAGCGGCATCAATTCCGATGGACTGGCATTGGTCGATACCCGCGTCGGCTGGCGCCGGCCACGAGTCGGGTGGCTGCGCTATCTGTTGATGAACGAGATTCTGGTTTCAGCGGGCGATGTCGCGGAGGCGCTTGAGATCATCGAGAGGGTGCCGCATGCCGGAGGCGGCGTGGTGGCGCTGGCGGATTCCACGGGGGCGCGCGCAGTGGTCGAGTTGGGGGCTGGCCGGATTGCCGTCCAGCAAGCGGGCGCAGTGGGGATTGCGCGCACCAATCATTTCCACGACGCCGAGTTGGCTGCGGGCCAGACAAGGGTGCCCGCCGATCCGGCCTCGGAGAATTCGGTCGGGCGTTTCCAGCGGCTGCAGGCCTGGCTGGACAGCCTCGGCGGCCGGCCGGTTTCCATCGAGACACTTGGCGCCACGATGGCCGGCCATGCTGCCGCAGGGGCTCCGGCCGTCTGTCGGCACGGCGGCGACGACCGGTCGGAAACGATTTCGTCCGCCGTATTTGCGTGTAATTCACGCAAGCTATACTTTTGTCCTGGAAATCCTTGCCGTGGACCCTGGCAGGTCTACGCTTTCTGATTGGAAATCGCTTCAAAGTGAGGGTGCATGGCATATCAGGGTGAGATTGTCGGTGAGCACCCGAGCATGGTCGAAGTGCGTCGGCTGATCGCCAAGGTTGCCGAGAGTCCGACCCGTACGGTCCTGATTTACGGCGAAACAGGTACAGGCAAGGGGCTGGTCGCCCGAATGCTGCATGATCAGAGTTCGCGTGCCAAGGCCGCGTTCATCGACGTCAACTGCGCGGCGATCCCCGCCAACCTAATGGAAAGCGAGTTGTTCGGCTTTGAGAAGGGCGCGTTCACCGGTGCGCTCACCAAAAAGACGGGGCTGGTCGAAGCCGCGGATGGCGGCACGATATTTCTCGACGAGATCCGTGAGTTGGACCCGGTGTTGCAGGCGAAGTTGCTAAGCTTGCTCGATACCCAGGAATTCCGGCGCGTCGGTGCCGTTCGCTCACATAAGGTCGATGTCCGATTCATCGCGGCAACCAACCGAATTCTGTATGGAGAGGTGGGCGCGGGCCGCTTCCGCGACGATCTCTATTACCGGCTTCAGGTCGTTGCTATCAATGTTCCGCCGCTGCGTGAACGCGGGCGAGATGTCCTGATCCTGTCCGAGTATTTCATGCGTAAGTACAGCGCGCGATACGGACGCGTTATTCGCGCCATGGAGCCAGCCGTCGAAGACGTTTTCTTGCGCTATCACTGGCCCGGAAACGTCCGAGAACTGGAAAATCTGCTGGAACGTATCTTCATTCTCGAGGACGATCGCCGAGTTCTGGTCTCCCACCTTCCACCTCGTATCATGCGCGAGGTCGAGAACGACCGTATCGCTGCACATCCGCCTGCGGACACGGCAGCGGACGCGCCGATGAACTTTCACGCAGCGACGCGAGCGTTTCAGATTCAACTGGTTTCTCGAGCACTGGAGACACACGGCGGCGTTTCCGCGGCAGCGAAGGCCCTGGGCATTTCCCGACACGCGTTGCGCCACCAGATGAGCAAACTTGGATTGTAGGGACAGGCGGCTGCGTGTTTTTCACGCGCTCCGGTAAAATTTCACGGCGTCAGATGGCGGCTCGCACCTGCCCCATGGATAAAAGGCTGAATTCATTGATAGTTTCGCCTTGCTACCAACTGGCACGATGAATGCATCGCATTGCGTCGACATATTTATTGTCGCGAAATTTCTTGGGGAGACGATAGCCACATGGGTTCCACCCGCATTATTTGTCCAAATGGTCACCTTGGATTTGCGCCATTGAAGCCGGAAAGCTTCCACCTCGGCGTGGCCGAACGTCCGGATTTCATTGCCGCGGATTCCGGCAGCGATGATGTCGGGCCGGTGCCTCTCGGCTCAGATACGTCGACCAGCCCGCGTCAGTGGCAGGAACACGACCTGGAGGAGATGCTCCTGGCGGCACGAAAACTGGGCGTTCCGATGATCATCTGTTCCGCCGGCGACACCGGGACCAAAAGCCGGGTCGATCTTTATGTCTCGATGATCAAGTCGCTCGCCGAGAAGCATGGGTTGGCCAAGTTCAAAGTCGGATATTTTTACTCGGAGGTCAGTCACGACTACTTGCGCGAAAAGATGCGATCCGGCTCACCGATCCTGGGCCTCGACAACCGTCCGGATCTGACGCCAGAAGAACTCGATGCCACCGACCGCATCGTCGCCATGGCCGGCGCCAGGCCGTTCATGAAGCTTTTGGAGCAAGGTGCCGACGTGATCATCGGCGGCCGCTCATCGGACAGCGCCGTGTTCGCCGGTGCCGCGTTGCATCGCGGGCATGGCTTTTCGGAAAGCTACTACCTCGGCAAGGTGATGGAATGCGCGTCCTTCTGCGCCGAACCTTACGGCGGCAAGGAAACCATCCTGGGCGAGGTTACCGATGACGGCGATGTATTGGTCACGGCCATGAGTCCGGCTCAGCGCTGTACCATTGCCAGCGTCGCCGGTCATGCCATGTACGAACGCTCCAACCCCTACCACGAATACGTTGCGGGCGGACTGCTGGACATGACCAACTGTTCTTATGAACAGGTGGCGGAGAAAACGACCCGTATCACCGGGGCCCAATTCGTGCCGGCCAATGAGATAAGGGTGAAGTTGGAAGGTGCCGGCAAGTTGGGTGAGCGCTATGTCGGCATCGCTTCGATCCGCGACCCTTATACCATCGCGAACGTCGATCAGGTGATCGAATGGGCCAAGACCCAGGTGCGCGAGCGATTCGGCGAAACCGGTTACGAGTTGCACTACAACGTCTTCGGCAAAAACGGCGTCATGGGCGATCTGGAACCTGTCCATCAGCCTCAGAGCCATGAACTCTGCATTGTCGTTCAATCCGTGGCGCCGAGTGCCGAAATGGCTGAGGAAATTTGCATGACCGGCACGCGGCAGATGTTCTACGCACGCCTGCCCGACGTAAAGGGTACTGCCGGATCAGTATCGTTCCTACTCGACGAGGTGCTGCGCGCCAGTCCGGGCTACACCTGGACTCTCAACCATACAGTGGCTGTGGACGATGAAATGGAACTGTTTCCGTGCCACATGACCGAAGCCGGCGTTTGACGCCAGGAGATCCCCCATGGCCACAAAGAAACTGCACGAAATCGCCAAAACCATCCGCTCGAAGAACGCCGGTGTCGACAAGATTACCTTCGACATCATCTTCCGCGAGAGAGCCGACTATGAAATGGTGCGCGCGAGCGGCGTGCTGACCCGCCAAAGCGTCGCTCGGTTGTTCGGCATCGATGATGCCCGCATTTCCGATTTCGTCGAATACGACCCAGCCTACGCCATCAAATTCACGATTTACCGGATCTGCCCGAGCGGTAGCCCCGGTGACCCCGATATTTTCGGGGCCCAGCAGTACGCCCCGCTAATGGGCGTGGAGGTTCCGGTTCCGGTTCCAGATTGATGGAAGCCCAACAGGGCTGCAAATTATCGATTTCGATTTTTCCCGGAAATGTTGAGTTGGGAATGATTGTAGACCCGTTGCCGAAATATCGGCCTTGGGTCATCTCGAACCCGTTTGGCTCGGAAGCTATGATGTCCGGTGTCTAATTCGATTGCGGATCTTTTCTGAAGCCGGTGCGAATGACGCCTCCTGGCACCCAGGGGCTGTGGCGCGACAACGGCTGAAACGTCTGGAAACTGATCCGCAAGCGGAAGTAGGGGCGCCAGGGACTCTTAGACTGCTCAGGGTCAAAAGCACGCATCCAGGCTCGGGCGTTTTCGAGTCCGCTGCTGAGGCTAAACCCGACTTTGTTTTCCGGAATCCCGATTGCTGCGATGTTCACGTCGGCTTAGCCTTCAGGAGCGGACGGAATCGGGCCGTGCTGTCAAGGACCGAGTGGTGCCAGTAGCGGACCACCGAACTGAGCCCGAATTGGATCAACTGCCTCATCGTCTTCAAAGCTTTCTTGTGTTCTTGCTTAATAGTGGTTTCAGCCCTCTCGATTGCCGTCGCTGAGAGGGTCAGTCAATTCTTTGGGCAAGCCTTATTGATTTGCCAAACCAGTTGATGGGTTTGCTTGTTGATCTGGATTTCAACGGAATTCTCGTTTGCATCATTCCAACCCATAAAAACCTGATCCTTTCGGGCTTTTGATGCACCAAACCCCCATGCTTTGAATTTCATTTCCTCGGAAAACTCGACCAGTTCCCTGAGTTCCTCAGCCAAATCGGCAGCTTCCTCGACGGTATTCTTGATTGTGATCTGCGAAATGTTGCCGTTCATCCAACCTGTTTGAGGTGCACATGAGCGATAGCTCAAGACCAGTGTCGCACTCCCCTCAACGGCGCCGATTTTCTCTCTCTGAGCCTGTGTTAAACGCTGCGCTCGGAACGAGTATGCGGCATAGTTGGACGCGACATCGATCAAGACGAAGCCGTTGGAGCGATAAATTTGGAGCGTTTCAATCAACGGTGAATCGATCTGTTTATATGCATCCTCGACCCAGCCTTTCATCGTGCCGGCGATACTCGGCGCAGGTATCGCCGTCGCAATTAGAAAGACCCCAATGCCACTCGCAAAACTTTGCCTCATTTCCTCCTCCATTTCACGCTGAGTGATTGTTACACATAGATCGTACCCTACTAGTTTGAACCACTCCAAGAAGACAAACCGACGCTGCCGCTGGTCTGCATCCATCCTCGTCGGTAATATGTCCGCCTTGGGTCAAAAGCGGAAGATACCTTCGACAACTAGCAACGACCGCTTTCCGCTCGGT
>JAYOEU010000157.1:0-10254 GCA_038116915.1 Alphaproteobacteria bacterium | reverse complement strand
CAAAAACCAGGCGATCTGGCGATCACAAGCATCCTACCGGGAACTTCTCGACCAGACCGAGTTGGAACCTCCTGGTGCAGGTGAAATAGCGGATCTGACCATCGGAACGCAGAATGATTTCACGATCACGGAAGAAATGGTTCACGGCGTATGCTAACCGGCCGAAGAAACCCTGATCCGAAAAGTTCATGCGTTGCGAGCCGTTAGGCCCCCCCAAGATACAGCGCCAACGCGGGTTGCCAGCCCCGGTTCACAAATCCCATTCCGGCTTGCCGCCGGTTCGGACCCGATCCTCGCCGTTTATCACCACAGATCCAAGGAAATTCGTCTCGCCCGGCCATTGTCATCAATCCGTGCGATCGCCTCTCCCTAAACCACTTCGGGCATTATAACATAACTTGCGGAGGATGCGTATGCCGGAAGCCTCGACATTGAACGACCAGATTCGTGGCATGGCGATGGCTCTGCGGCATTGGTTTGAGGTGACCGAAACCGAGGAGCTGATGGTCCAAGCGGGCCTGCGGGGCGCGAAGGGTCAGGGGCTTTTTTCCCGCAAGGAGCAGGACCGCCGCCTTCAGGTTCTGACGGTAACCGCCCTGCCTCCGCAGGTCGTCCGCCTCAAATCCGATGCGCCGATGACGACCCTGCACCTGCTTCAGGATGTCTATGACGATGGTGAGCTGCGGGCCGATCCGTGGCGTTGGTGGTTCGCCTGGATCAGTATCGAGATGATCGCCCGGCTCGGACCCGACGCGACCGGGGTCCGGGTTCGGGATTTCATCAAGAGCAATGAGAGTCTGGGGCCGATCCGCGCCAATGCCGCCCGGTGGCTGGCCAGTAATCCGACCCGCATGACCGTCCTCGAACGCGAATTCGCCACGCTCGTCGATCGGGTCGCGACCGATAGCGGGGCGGAAGGCAAGTCGATGACGATCGAAAACGTGCTGCGGCATCCGGCCCTCACCATTATCGAGGCGATGTCCTCGGAAGCCGGCCGCCTCGCCGCCTCCATCACCGCAAGGCTGGCGGATCGGGCGAAGTAAGGATTGCCGCCTCTGACATTTCGGCGTGGCGGAAGCGCCCCAAACAGGGTCCGTATTGGGCTTTTTGCCGTCCGCGCGCGATGCTAAAACCGCACAAGCAGGCATTCCCGCCTTTCATGACACAGCAGAACAGGACGCTTCCCGCTCATGGCCGAATATTCCGCTCTCAGTCTGCTGCGCCACGCACTGACCGGTCATCGGGACTGGCGGCGGGCCTGGCGCGATCCGGAGCCCCGGAAAAGCTATGACGTAATCATCGTCGGCGGCGGTGGCCATGGCCTGGCGAGCGCCTTCTATCTCGCCAAGAACCACAATGTCGGGCGGATCGCAGTGCTCGAGAAGGGCTATCTCGGCGGCGGCAATACCGGACGCAACACCACCATCGTGCGTTCGAACTACATGCTTGAGGAAAACGCGCATTTCTATGAAAAGTCGCTGCAACTCTGGGAACAGTTGAGCCAGGAGCTGAATTTCAACGTCATGTTCAGCCAGCGCGGCGTCACCAACCTCGCTCACTCGGATGCACAGATGGACGCCTTCGCGCGGCGCGGCAATGCGATGCGGCTGAACGGCATTGACGCTGAACTGCTGGACCGCAAACAGGTCCGGCGCGAGATGCCGTATCTGGATTTCTCAGAGAACGCCCGCTTCCCGATCTATGGCGGTCTGAAACAGCCGCGCGGCGGCACCGCCCGGCACGACGCGGTGGCCTGGGGCCTCGCCCGCGGCGCCGACCGCCTCGGCGTCGATATCATCCAGAACTGCGAGGTGACGGGCTTCAAACTGGAGGGTAACCGGATCACCGCCGTGGAAACCAGCCGGGGCGACATCGGCTGCGGCAAGGTCGGCTTTGCGGTGGCGGGTCACACCGGACATCTGGCGGCGAGGCTCGGCATGAAGCTGCCGATCGAGAGCCATGTGCTGCAGGCCTTCGTCTCGGAACCGCTGAAGCCGCTGATCGACACCGTGGTCACCTTCGGGGCCGGACATTTCTATGTCAGCCAGTCGGACAAGGGCGGCCTCGTCTTCGGCGGCGATATCGACATGTACAATTCCTACGCCCAGCGCGGAAACACGCCGATGATAGAGCACGTGTTCAGCGCCGGCCTCGCGATGATCCCGAGTCTGTCGCGGCTGCGCGTGCTGCGGCATTGGGGCGGCATCATGGACATGTCAATGGACGGCAGCCCGATTATCGGCAAGTCGCCGATCGACAATCTCTATCTCAATTGCGGCTGGTGCTACGGCGGCTTTAAGGCAACGCCGGGCTCGGGCTGGGTGTTCGCCTACACCATCGCCAACGACGCGCCGCACGAACTCAATGCCGGGCTCAATCTGGAGCGCTTCCGGCGCGGCTATCTCGTCGACGAACGGGGCGCCGGCCCCTACCCGAACCGGCACTAGGAGGCAGGCGATGATCAGGCTCGATTGCCCCTATTGCGGTCTGCGCGACCATGAGGAGTTCAGCTATATCGGCGACGCCACCAAGCGGCGCCCGGCGCATGGCGGGGAGGCTAGCGCCGAGGAATGGTTCGACTATGTCTATATCCGCGACAACCCGCGCGGCCCGCATCAGGAAATCTGGCAGCATATCCAAGGTTGCCGCGCCTTCATCCGGGTGCTGCGCAACACGCTGACCCATGAGGTGACGGCGACCGGACTGCCGCGCGATGATCTGTCCGGCAAGGCGGGAGTCGGGTCATGAGGTCCCCACGTTCCCTCATCCCCAGCGTCCTGTTGCCGCGCCGGGCGGAACAACCGTACCGCCTGGAGGAAGGCGGGGCGATCAACCGTCTGGCGCCGCTGCCCTTTACTTTCGACGGCACATCCTACAACGGCTACCAAGGCGACACCCTGGCCTCCGCGCTTCTGGCCAACGGGGTGCGTCTGGTCGCCCGCAGCTTCAAGTATCACCGCCCGCGCGGCATCTATTCCGCCGGCCCGGAGGAGCCGAACGCCCTGGTCGAACTTCGCTCAGGCGGCCGGCACGAACCGAACACCCGGGCAACCACCATTGAGCTGTTCGCGGGTCTCGAGGCCAAGAGCCAGAACCGCTGGCCAGACCTCACCCTCGACGTCATGCAGGTGAATGCCCTGCTCTCGCCGGTTTTCGTCGCCGGCTTCTACTACAAGACCTTCATGGGGTTGCCGGGCTGGCGCTTTTACGAGCATTTCATCCGCAAGGCCGCCGGCATGGGCATCGGCACGACGCTCGCCGATCCTGACAGCTACGACAAGATGCATGCGCATTGCGATGTCCTGGTGGTCGGCGGCGGCCCGGCGGGGATCGCGGCGGCCTTAGCGGCGGGACGGTCGGGCGCCCGGGTGACCCTGCTTGAGGAAAGCGACGCGCTCGGCGGGCGGCTGCGCTCGGACCGCGAGACCTTGGGTGGCGCGCCGGCGATGGCTTGGGTGCGATCGGCAGAGGAGGAACTCGACAGCCTCGCCAACGTCACCGTGATGACCCGGACCATGGGTTTCGGCTATTACGACGGCAATGTGATCGCGGCGGTTGAGCGGGTCTCGGACCATCTGGCGACCCCGCCGGCCTTTGCCGTACGTCAGCGGCTCTGGCATTTCCGGACGAAACGCGTGGTGCTCGCGACCGGCGCGACCGAAAGGCCCCTGGTCTTCGCGAACAATGATCGCCCGGGTGTGATGTTGGCTTCGGCCGCTCGAAGCTACGTCAACCGCTTCGCCGTCCAGCCGGGCAAGCGCGCCGTTGTCTTCGCGAACAACGATGATGGCTACGCGACCGCGCTGGATCTCTCCCGGGCCGGGATCGCGGTGCACGCTTTGGTCGATAGCCGCCCCGGCGGCAATCCGGATCTGCAAGTCCGGGCCGAGGCGGCGGGGATCGAGTGCCTTACCGGATCGGCGGTGATCGGGACCCGCGGCTATCTCGCGCTTCATAGCGTCGACATCGCGCCGATCAGCGCCGATGGCCGCTCCGTCACCGGCAACGCATTTAATCTCTCCTGTGATCTGCTGGCGGTATCCGGCGGCTGGAGCCCGAACGTCCATCTCCACAGCCATTCCGGCGCCCGCCCGGTCTATGATCCCGCCATCGCCGGATTCGTGCCGGGCACGCCGAGACAGGCGGAACGGTCCGCCGGCGCGGCAGCCGGTTCCTTCGCGCTTGCCGATTGCCTGCGCGACGGCGCCGCGGCGGGAGCCGAGGCGGCCGGCCTGCTGGGCTTCGATGCAAAACCCATTGAAGCGCCGGTAACGGAACTTCGCGGGGCCAAGCCCCTCGTCGCGCTTTGGCAGGTGCCGGGGTCAGGCAAGAAGTTCGTCGATCTGCAGGATGACGTCACCGCCGGAGATGTCGAGCTCGCGCATCGCGAGGGATACATCTCGGTGGAGCATCTGAAGCGCTATACCACGCTGGGCATGGGCACCGATCAGGGTAAGACTTCGAACATAAACGGTCACGCCATCATGGCCGAGGCGCGCGGCGAGCCGATTGAGGCGGTCGGCACCACCACTTTCCGCCCACCCTACAACCCGGTTTCCTTCGGACCGCTGGGCGGACGCGACATCGGCAGGCATTTCGCCCCGACCCGCCGTTCGGCCATGCATGATTGGCATGCCGAGAACGGCGCGGTCTTCGTCGAGGCGGGTCAATGGCTACGCCCGCAATACTATCTGCGCGACGGCGAAGAGAACGTGAAATCCGATTTCGACCGTGCCATCACCCGCGAGGTGACCGGGACGCGCGCCGGCGTCGGCATGGTCGATGTCTCGACCCTCGGCAAGATCGACGTGCAGGGCAAGGACGCGGCCGAGTTCCTGAACCGGCTCTATATCAACGGCTGGAAGACACTGGCGGTCGGGCGCGCCCGCTACGGCATCATGCTGCGCGACGACGGGCTGGTCTTCGATGACGGCACCACGTCCCGGATCGGCGAGAACCACTATTTCATGACCACAACCACCGCCAATGCCGGCGCGGTGATGAGCCATATGGAGGAGTATCTCCAGATCCACTGGCCGGAGCTTGACGTCAAGATCGTCTCTGTGACGGAGCAATGGGCGGCGATGGCGCTGGCCGGTCCGAAGAGCCGAGAGGTGCTGGCCGCCGCCGTCGAAGGGCTCGACGTTTCGAATGAGGCCCTGCCCTTCATGGGGGTGCGCGAGACCACCATTGCCGGCGCCTTCGCCCGGGTGTTCCGGATCAGCTTCTCGGGCGAGCTTGCCTACGAGATCAACGTGCCCGCCGATTACGGCCGCCTGGTGTGGGAGCGGTTGATGGAAGCCGGCGCGGCGCACGGGATCATCCCCTATGGCACCGAGGCGATGGCGATCATGCGGATCGAGAAGGGCCATGTCGCCGGCGGCGAGCTTGACGGCCGCACCACTGCCGACGATCTCGGCCTCGCCCGCATGGCCAGCTCCAGGAAGGACTATATCGGCCGGCACATGATGGGGCGCGAGGGGCTTACCGATGCCGCGCGTCCGAAGTTCGTCGGCCTGGTGCCGGTGGATGGCAAGACCCGGGCGCGCGCCGGCTCGATCCTGGTGGCGGATCCTTCCACGCCCCCGCCGGTTCCCAAGCTTGGGCATGTCTCCTCATCGGCCTATCTCAGCCCGACCCTCGGCCATCCGATCTCCCTCGGCCTCGTCGAGGGCGGGATGGCGCGCGCGGGCGAGACGGTCTGGGCCATGTACCCGCTGCGCGACGAAGCCGTCGAGGTGCGGATCGTCGACCCTGTCTTCTACGACAAGGAAGGGGAGCGGCTCCATGCCTGACAGCGCAACACCGATGCCGCTCCGCCGCTCCGCCCTTGCCGGCGCGCTCCGGCCCGGCGATCACGGCGCCAGGGACTATCGCGGCCCGGGCCTGATCATCGCCGAGCGTCACCCGCTTTCGATGGTGCAGATCGAGGTCCGCCCGGACGGCGTTCAGGCAATGCTCGACGCGGCGGCGGATGCGCTGGGCCTGCGCCCGCCGGAGAGTTTCAACACATCAGTAGGGAACGGGCTCCCGCGCATCCTGTGGACGGGTCCCAACCGCTGGCTGGTGGTGGAACCGGAAAGCCGCGATCTCGTCGCCATGCTGCGCGACGCCCTCGCCCCCACCAACGCTGCGGTGGTGAACCTCGGCCACGCCCGCGTCTCTCTGCGCCTGTCGGGCCGCGAGGTGCGTCGGGTCCTTATGAAGGCCGGCCCCCTCGACTGGCACGAAACCGCCTTCACCCCGGACAAATGCGCGCAGACGGCGCTGTTTCACGTCTCGGCGCTGATCGACTGCCGTGAGGAGAGCACCTTCGACGTCTACGTGGCGCGAGGCTATGCGGTAAGTTTTTTAGAGAGCGTCGAGCAGGCAGCGGCGGAATATGGGTATCGGGTGGGGTGAGGAACCTAGCCGTCGCCCCGCGCGCGACGCGGGGCCGAAGCCTGAAGCGATGGCAGGTGACGGATGGCGGAGGACTTGCCGGCGCGAATGATCAGCCGCTAGTCACGTTGATCCGTCTCAGGCGTCGGTCCCGCATCACGTGCGGGACGACGGTGAAGAGATCGAACTACGAAACGCTTCCGTCATTGTCCAACCCATGTTCCGCCGTCGCCCCGCGCGCGACGCGGGGCCGAAGCCTGAGGCGGCGGCATGTGACGGATAGCGGAGGACTTGCCGGCGCGAATGATCAGCCGCGCGTCACGTTGATCCGTTTCAGGCGTCGGTCCCGCATCAAATGCGGGACGACGGAGACAACGGGTAGACCTGGTTTTCCAAGCCGCCCCCGTTTACGTCGAATAGGTCGCGAACGCCTGAGTCCCCGCGCGCGCGGTGTGGTCGGTCTTGACGTTGACAACGGCGACGCGGCCCTTGTCGACCTCGGCCTGGGCGCGTTCGAGGGCGCCGCGGATTTCGCCCGGCTCCTCGACATATTCGCCGTAACAGCCCAAGGCCTCGGCCATCTTGTCGTAGCGGGTGTAGCCGAGATCACGGCCCGGCTTGGTGCCGTCGGGGTCCGCCGTCCAGCCGCCGTTGAGGCTGATCACCACAAGCACGTTGATGCCGTGACGGACCGCCGTGTCCAGTTCCATGGCGTTGAGGCCGAAGGAGCCGTCGCCATGCACCACGATCACCTGGGTGCCGGGTTTGGCCACCTTGGCGCCGAGACCGAAGGGCAGACCGACGCCCATGGTGCCGAACGGACCCGAATTCAGCCGGTGGCCCGGCGCGAAGGTCGGCATGGACTGGCGACCGTAGTTCAAGATCTCCTGGCCATCGACCACCAGGATCGCGTCCCGGTTCATGAAATTCTTCACTTCCTCGCAGAGCCGCAGCGGATGGATCGGCACCGCGTCGGAAACGCTGTTGCCGCCAGGCCGCGAGCGCTTGGAGGCTTCCTCGTCCCCCAGCCGCTTGCGCCAGCCCGCATAGTGGTCGGAGCCAACCTTGCCGTCGAGCTTGGCGTTGATCTGGCCCAGCACCGCCTTGGCGTCGCCGACAATGCCGATATCGATCTTGCGTGGCGAGGTGCTGACCTCCTCCTCGTCAATATCGATGCGCACGATGGTGGCGTCGGCGTTGAAGCGCGGCGGCGCGGCATGGCCGATGATGTAGTTCATGCGGGTGCCGATGATCATGATCAGATCAGCGTCGCGGAAGGCGGCGGAGCGCACGGTCATGAAGGAGAGCGGATGATCCTCCGGGATCACGCCCCGGCCCTGCGGCGTCGTGTAGAACGGGATGCCGGCCTTGTCGACGAACTCGCGCAGCTCCGGGGACGCGTCCGACCAGAGGATACCGCCGCCGGTGACGATCACCGGCTGCTTGGCCTTGGAAAGCGCTTCCACCGTCGCATCGATCAGTTCCGGCGAGGCGTGCGGGCGGGCCCGCGGCAGGGAGCGGCCGGAGATCGACCAATCGATCTCCTCCTCGTCGATCTTCTCGTAGAGAATGTCGCCGGGCATATCGAGATAGACCGGCCCCGGCTTGCCCGCCATCGCCTTCTGGAAGGCGACGTTGACCATTTCGGGGATACGCTTGAGGGAGTAGCAACGCTCGGCCCATTTGGTGCAGGGCTTCATCATCGCCAGCTGATCGATTTCCTGGAACACTTGACGGCCATAGGCTTTGAACGGGCTTGATCCGCCGACCGCGACCACCGGAACACAGTCAACATAGGCATTGGCGATGCCGGTGATCAGGTTGGTCACCCCCGGACCGCTGGCGGCCATGCAGACGCTGGGCTTGTTCAGCAACCGGCTGTAGGCCTGTCCCATAAAGGCGGCGGCCTGTTCGTGCCGGACATCGATCGGGCGGATGCCTTCCTTGATGCACGACTCCTCGGCCAGAAGCATCGGGCCGCCCATGATGAAGAACAGGTCGTCAACGCCTTCGTTGCGCAGCGCCTTGGCTAGAATTTCCGAACCGGTGAGTTGAGCCACCACCGTCTCCCTATGGTTGGTTTGATTTCAAAAGCGATCGGCCGCCGTCCCGGCGAAGCGATGTCAGACCGCGCCGCCTTTCCGCAATTCGGCGATCTCGTCGGCGCTCATGTCAAGCCACCCGGACAGGACCTGGTCCACATGCTCGCCGAGGAGCGGCGCCGGCGGGACCGGCAGATGACCGCCATTCACCTTCACCGGCCAGGCGGGCATCTTGTATTCGCCACGTTCCGGATGGTTCATCTTCTGGAAGATGCCGCGGGCGTTGAGATCCGGATCGTCATAAAGCTCCGCCACGTCCAGCACCGCGCCGCAGGGCACGCCGCACTCGCCGATGAGCTTCATCGCCGTGCGCTTGTCATGCTGTTTGGTGAAATCGGTCAGGATTGCATCGATCTCCGCCTCGTTCGCGGCCCGTGCCTTGGGATCCGCGAAGCGCGGGTCGGTGGCAAGCTCCGGCCGGCCGATCAAGCCGCAGAGCCGTTCCCAGTGGTGGTTCCCGGCCCGCGTCGTGTAGATGTAGACATAGTCGTTCTTGCCGCCCGGCTTGCACGGGAAGATCCCCATCGGCGCGTTACCGGTGGTGAAGACCTTGGCTCCTGCCCTGGGCGCCGGTTTGCCGTGCATGTCGCGATAGGCATAGGCAAGCCGCGTGTACTGGGTCATCGCATCCTGCATGGCGAGTTGCAGATGCTCGCCCTGCCCGGTCGCCTGCTGACGGTAGAGCGCGCCGAGAATGGTGATCGCCATCAGCATGCCGGTACCGGTATCGGCCAGGGTGACACCAGGCTTGCAAGGCGCGCCGTCCGGCTCGCCGGTGATCGAGAGCACGCCGCCAGCGGACTGTCCGATCATGTCGAAGGAAAGGAAGTTCTCGTACGGGCTGCCCTCGGCGAAACCCTTGACCGAGGCATAGATGATGTTCGGGTTCTCGGCCTTGATCGATTCATAGTCGAGGCCCATGCGCTTGACCACGCCGGGCGCGAAATTCTCGATGAAGACGTTGGCTTCCTTGACCAGCTTCTTTACCAGCGCCACACCGTCCGGGTTCTTCAGATTGCAGGTGATGCTTTTCTTGCCGGAATTGAACTGCATGAAATAGTAGGAATCGATCCCCTGCTTCTCTGAGGTCGAAAACCGCCCGGCATCACCGCCCTTGGGGTTCTCAAGCTTCACCACCTCGGCACCCATCCACGCCAATGTCTCGGTGCAGGACGGCCCCGCCTCGAACTGCGTCATGTCCAGAACACGCACACCCGCGAGCATCCCCGCGCCACCGTTGGTCGCCATCGTCTTTTCCTCCAGATTGCAGGCGCCGAGTGTGGCACGAATTGACGGCGGGGCAATGCGTTGTGGCCATCGGATATGTGGAATTCCGCTTTCTTGCTCGACGGGACGGCCTTTCACGCCGCATCATGCGGGCACCAACCGCGTTGGCCGTGCAAGGAGGCACCATGGCGTACGAAACCATTCAGGTAAAACCGCTGACGCCCCGGATCGGCGCCGAAATTTCCGGCATCAAGCTGAACGAACCACTCGGCAACCAGCAGTTCCAGGAAGTGCATGACGCGTTGATGCAGCATTCCGTCATTTTCTTCCGCGACCAGCCTCTTGAAGTCGAACAGCACAAGGCCTTCGGGCGCCGGTTCGGCGAGTTGCACATCCATCCGGGCTCGCCGCCGCCGCCGGGCCACCCGGAAATCCTGATCATCCACGCGGACAAGGATTCCAAGCGCATCGCCGGCGAGAAATGGCACTCCGACGTCTCGTGCGACGAGGAACCGCCGATGGGCAGCATCCTGCATCTCTGGGA
>JAYOEU010000156.1:0-10330 GCA_038116915.1 Alphaproteobacteria bacterium | reverse complement strand
GATTGTCGGAAGAAGTCGTTCCGGTGATTGATGCCATTGAAAGTCCCCATTAGCGGTTCGGCCGGTTTCCCCGGACGCATTTTCCTAAAACCTGATCGATCCTAAGTACATCACCACGAAGCACTAATCAATCGGTGTCGGCGAAGATTTAATCATAAAAACTGCAAACATAAAGAAAATTCGCCTTTGACCCGCTTCGGACCTTGCCGTCACCAACCCGGCGTTCGGTCCAAGAAATGTCTCGGGAATACAGGTTTTCCGTCTTGCTATCCGGATCCCGACGACGCGACCAAGCGATCCGATACGCGAAATCCGATTTTCGCCGCGGCGGAACATGCTACCGTCGGCGCTGGTCAGGTGCCCGTTCGGGTTTCCAGCCCGCCGACACATCTTGCAATCTCGAGGCCCCCATGGTCCCGGCTCCCGCCACGGCACTCATCCGCAGATCTTTCCAGAGCACGGTGTGTTCGATGATCAGCGATCGCGCCCGGGCGGCGCCGGACCGCCCGGCGTTGCAGGATCGCGCGCGCATTCTGTCCTTCGCGGACCTGGACCAGCGCGCGAACGCCCTCGGGCGCGTGCTGCTGGGACTTGGCGTCGTTGCCGGCGACCGGGTTGCCATCCTCTCCGAAAACCGCACGGAGTTCATCGAAGCTACGCTGGCCGCCGGCAAGATCGGCGCCATTCTGGCCTGCCAGAACTGGCGCCTCGCCGTGCCGGAAATGCAGCATTGCCTCTCTCTGGTGGAGCCGCGGGCCATTCTGGTCTCCCCGCGCCATCGCCCAGTGATCAACCAGCTTGAGACCGGTTCCGCGCCCGTCGTCGAATTCGGCGGCGACTATGAAGCCCGTCTCCAGGCGGAGGACGCCGAGGCGCTTGATATCGAGGTCGATCCGGAAGCCGGATTGCTGATCCTTTATACGAGCGGCACAACCGGGTTGCCCAAGGGCGCGCTGATCAGCCACCGCGCCGAGGTGGCCCGGGCGACCGGCGCGCGCGCCGACTTCGGGCTGGTGGCCGGGGACAGCTTCGTGTGCTGGACCCCGATGTTTCACATGGGCGGCATGGATCTCGCGCTGATGACCCTGCTCGGCGGCGGCAAGGTCATCGTCGAGGACGGCTACGACGCGGTCGGGCTGGCCGATATCGCGATCCGCGAGCCGATCGGCTGGCTGATCGTGATTCCCGGAATGGTCGAAAGCTTCATCGCGGAAATGAAACGGCGCGCGCGGCCGCCGGCCGGCATCAGGCTGTGCGGCGTCATGGCGGACCTCGTTCCGGGCCATCAGTTGGCGGAGATTACCCGGCTGCTGAATGCGCCCTACGCCAACACCTTCGGCTCAACGGAGACCGGAAGCCTGCCGGCCGCCGGCCGGCCGGTGCCGATCGGCGTGGTGCCCCAAAAACTCACCAAATACCCGAGCCCGAATTGCGAGATCCGGCTGGTCGACGAGGATGACCGGGATGTACCGCCGGGAACGCCCGGCGAACTGGCGGTTCGCGGCCCCACCCTGTTCAGCGGCTATTGGCGTGCCGAGGACACCAATGCCCACGATTTCCGCGGCGGCTGGTTCCATAACGGAGACCTCCTGGTCCGCGAGGCCGATGGCGGCTTCAACTTCGTGGATCGGGTGAAATACATGATCAAGTCGGGAGGCGAGAATATCTACCCGGCCGAGATCGAGCGCGTGCTGCTGACCGATCCGCGCGTGACCGAGGCCGCCGTGGTGCGCCGGCCCGACGATCGCTGGGGCGAGGTTCCCATCGCCTTCGTCGCCCGCTCGGACGACGGTCTCGATGCCGCGACCCTCTCGGCGCTCTGCCGCGCCAATCTCGCCGGCTTCAAGCAACCGAAGGAGATCCGCTTCCTGGATCACGACGCCTTTCCGAGAAACGTCTCCGGCAAGGTGCTGCGGCACGATCTGGAGGCGCTGCTGTCACGCTAGGGAAAGCGGGGCGCCCTGGCGGCGATCCGGAGCAGGAGGCTCTCGACAAAACGATATCGCGGTTTCACTCTATCGCGAATCCGGGGATCGACGCGGCGGAGGCGTCATGGCGAAGGCAATGTTCGGGGCCGGCTGTTTCTGGAATGTCGAGAAGGTTTTCAGATCGGTCCGCGGCGTCACCGGCGTTACCGTCGGCTATAGCGGCGGCGTCACCGACAATCCGAGCTATGAAGAGGTGTGCACCGGGCTGACCGGCCACGCCGAGGTGGTGGACGTGACCTATGACGACGCCAAGGTCGACTACGAGACCTTGCTCGAGGTCTTCTGGGACTGCCACAACCCGACCCAGTTGAACTTCCAGGGCCGGGATATCGGGACCCAGTACCGGTCGGTGATCTTCGCTTTCGATAACGATCAGAGTGACGCCGCGATGCGTTCCAAGAAAGCCGAACAGGACAGTGGGCGCCACCATCACGACATCGTCACCCAAATCGCGCCGGCCAAGACCTTCTGGCCGGCCGAGGATTATCACCAAGGGTATCTAGCCAACCGCCGCGGGCGCCGCTGGCGCCTCTTCGGCTGAACGGGAGCAAAGTAACGCGATGTGCCGATGGCTTGCCTATGCCGGCCCCGACCTGCTGATCGAACGCCTGCTGTTCGCGCCCAGCAATTCCCTGATCCAGCAATCCCTGTCGGCCCGCCGCTCGATCGTTCCGACCAACGGTGACGGTTTCGGGCTCGGCTGGTACGGCGATCAGCCGCGCCCGGGCCTGTTCCGCGATACCTTGCCGGCCTGGAACGACGCGAATCTGCGCAGCATTTCAGAGCAGATACAGTCGCGGCTGTTCTTCGCCCATGTGCGGGCCTCGACCGGCACCTCCACCAGCCGCGAGAACTGCCACCCGTTCCGCCACGAGGACTCCCTGTTCATGCATAACGGGCGGATTGGCGGTTATCACGCGATCCGCCGGGAGATCGAGCAGCTGATCCCCGGGGACTATTACGGCCAGAGGCACGGCACAACCGACAGCGAGGCATTTTTCCTGCTGGCCCTCGGCCATGGCCTGGCCGAGGATCCGGGCCGCGCGCTTTCGGCCACGATCCGGCAGATCCGCGAAATCATGGAACGCCGCGGCATCGACGAGCCGTTCCGCATGACCGCCGCGTTTTCCGACGGAAACCGTCTCGTCGCCGTGCGCCACTCCAGCGACCAGCAGTCGCCGTCGCTCTATTGGGCGACCGGCGGCAGCCTGACGGTGGTCGACCGCTCGGTCGGCATGACGGATGGGGACGGGGCGACGCTGGTGCTCTCGGAACCGTTGGATGCGGGCGACCTCACCTGGCGCGAGGTCCCGGAAAGCCATGTGTTGAGTTCCGTCGACGGCAAGGTCGCGATCGAACCACTGGCGATGTAAGGCGCCCGGCCCGGATCAGCCCGCGTTCGGAACGCCGACGCTCTTCTCGGTGCGTCGGATATGCCCCAGACCGGGATGAATTTCCGAGCGCAGGAATTCCAGCCGCTTCGAGAGCGGGCCGCCGTTCTGGGGAAAACGCTCCTTCCAGAGCAGCATCTTGACGGACAGACCGCACAGAACCGCGCCGATGCTCAAATGATGCGAGGTGACGGTCTCGCGGAACGAGCGGAAGGAATCGGCGGATATGTCCGACCAGAAATCCTTGGAGATCGTCTCGAAGAACTTGAACCTGCCGGTGATCGACTCCAGGGTTTCGTTCATGCCTTTTTCGATTTCCTCCAGAATGACCTTGAGACCCCGGTCATTCTGAACCTGATAGCTGTCGGAAATTTCGTTCATCCAGGAGAGGAAGACGGGAATTTCCTTGCGCAATTCGTCGAGGCAATTGCGGTAGTAGGACAAGGACAGAAAGATGTCGCCGTATTGCTCGATGAAGCCCGGCACTTCCATGATCGTCACATTGAGCTCGTCGGCCAGTCTCTGGAGCTGCTTGATCGCGGCCTGCCGGTCCGGCTGGGCGAGCATCTTGATGATCTCGCCGACATCCTTGACGTCATTTCGCTCGTCCCCGTAGACCCGCGCAATCAGCGGCCTGGTGAAGGTGCGCATGAAGGCTGCGAGCTCGGTCTGCTTTTTCGCCGAGAGCGCCAGACAATCGAAGTCGGAGAAACCGATATCGATCCGCCGGAGTTCGATCCGGAGCGAATAGACATCGAAGGACTGCAGCTTGCCCAGCGACTCCAGGACCGCCATGTCCTGGCGCAACTCGTCGGTGTTCTGATAGAAGTCGGCGACCGAGCTCGGCGCGATCTGTCCGCTGCCCGAGGAACCGTCGCGAAACAGCTCGATCACCGATTCAAGCCGCGCGTTCTTGATCAGGGACGACTTCTTGAGGCCGGGGGTTTTCAGCGGAATGACGGCGAGCGGCAGAATGTGCAACGCGTCCATCGCGTCACTGTCGAACGGGACAGCTGTTTCCGCAACTTCGTCCAGCGCCTGTTCGACCATACCTGTTCCCCAGGTCGTTGACAGCCTTGTACTGTCGCCGATTGTGGTTAACAAATCATTAACCACCGCATTCAACCGGATCAACCGATCTTGACTGCAAGTGGCTGGGAAGCATTGAATCAGAACAACTTCCCGTGTTCAAGGCCTACATCGAAACCAAAAAATTCTGGAGACACTTATGGACGTTCGCTTGGACGGAAAAGTCGCCCTGATCACCGGCGGCAGCAAGGGCCTGGGCAAGGCGATGGCCCTGCGGTTCGCCGAGGCGGGAGCGTCGGTGGCGATCACCGCGCGGGGCGCCGAGGCGCTGGAGGCGGCACGCGGCGAGATCGCGGCGGCGGGCGCCGGTAACAAGGTGGCCGCCGTGGCCTGCGACGTCAGCCGCGCCGATGAGTGCGCCGCCCTGCATGCCAAGGTGACCGCGCAGCTCGGCCCGGTGGATATTCTGGTCAACAATGCCGGCACCTCCCAGCGCGGCCCGTTCCTCGAGGTCAGCGACGAGCTTTGGCAGAACGATCTCGATCTCAAGCTGTTCGCCGCGATCCGCCTGACCCGGCTGACCCTGCCGTCGATGAAGCAACGCAAGTGGGGCCGGATCATCAATATCCTGAATGTCGGCGCCAAGGCGCCGGCGGCCGAGGGTGCGCCGACCGCTGTCAGCCGCGCAGCCGGCATGGCGCTGACCAAGGTGCTCGCCGGCGAGGCGGCGCCGCACAATGTTCTGGTGAACGCGCTGCTGGTCGGCCTGATCGACAGCAACCAGCACGAGGTGAGGCACAAGGCCTCCGGTTCGGCCAAAAGCTATGCGGAGTTCCTGCAGGGCATGGCCGACACCAATAAGATCCCGCTCGGACGGGTCGGACGAGCCGAGGAATTCGCCGATGTCGCCTGCTTCCTCGCGTCCGACAAGGCGAGCTATCTCTCCGGCGTCGCCATCAATGTCGACGGCGGCCGCAGCCCGGTCGTCTAGGAGCGGGCCGTGACCGGGACCGTCGGCAACCGAAGTCACACTCCGTGAAAAACGACGTCGCCCTGTCCCTTGCCGCGATGATCGCCGCCCAGATCGCCATCGCCATGGCGATCATGACGGTGCCGGTGCTGGCGCCGAGGATCGCGGCGGATATCGGCCTCGAGGCGAGCCGGATCGGGATCTACTCCGCCATTGTCTTCGTCGGCGCGATCATTCTGACCTCGGTCGGCGGCTCGGTGATCGGGCGCCACGGCTCGGTCCGCACGACCCAGATCGCGATGTTGCTCGGCGCCGGCGGCCTCGCGCTCTCCGTCGCCGGCTGGCTTCCCGGACTTGTGCTCGGCGCGCTGGCGGTGGGCATGGGCTACGGCGTCGCCACCCCGGCGGCAAGCCATCTTCTGGCCCGCACCATCCCCAGGGAGCGGCGGGGCCTGGTGTTCTCGCTGAAGCAGACGGGGGTGCCGGTCGGCGGTTTCCTGCTCGGCGTCAGCGTGCCCGGGATCGCCAGTCTGTTCGGCTGGCCCTGGGGGATCACGGCGGTGATCGTCCTGCTGATCCTGATGGCGGCCGTGCTGCAGCCGATCCGCGCCCGCTACGACGGCGACCGCGATCCCGGCCGCCGGATCAGCCCGGCCGAAACCCTGGCCGCGATCCGTCTGGTGGCGGGCGAGCCGAGACTGCGCCCGCTGGCGCTCGCCTCCTTCGTCTATGCGATGATGCAGCTTTCACTGTTCTCGTTCTTTGTGGTGGTGCTGGTGGACCAGGGCGGCCTTGATCCGGTCACGGCGGGAGCGGTCTTCTCAATCATGCATCTCGGCGGCATTGTCGGCCGTCCCCTGCTCGGCTGGGTCAGCGACAGCCTGCTGCCGGCGCGCCCGCTGCTGGCGGTGATCGGGTTCGCCATCTTCGCCTGCGGCCTGGCGCTGGCGGCGCTCGATACGAGCTGGCCGAGGGCGCTCTTGTGGCTGGTCTCGTTTGTATCGGGGATCGTCGCGGCGGGCTGGAACGGGGTTTATATCGGCGAGATCGCCAGGATAATGCCCGGTCCGCTCGTCGCGCGGGCGACCGGCGGCGTCTCGGCCTTCACCTTCCTCGGCGTCGCCATCGGTCCAGCGGTCTTCAGCGCGATCGTGGCAGCAAGTGGGAGTTATGTCGATGCATTCCTCGCCGTCGGCGCGGTTGCGTTGATACCGGCATTGATTCTGGGCGCCGGGCACGTGTTCAATAGGCGGGAACAGCAGGCGGCGAATTCGCAATCGGGAGACGGAACATGAAAGTCGGCACGGATGTAAGCGTACTCTCGGAGCCGGGACGCTCGGACGCCGCGGTCCTGATGGACCATCTGGCGATCGGCGATCTGGCCGAACCGCTCGGCTTCGACTCCCTGTTCGGGCTCGAGCATCATTTCACCGGCTATTCCATGTCGCCGAACCCGCTGCAGCTTCTCAGCTATTACGCGGGCAAGACCAAGCGCATCACGCTCGGCACCTGTGTCATCGTGCTCCCCTGGCATGACCCGATCCGGGTCGCCGAGGAGATCGCCTATCTCGACATCCTCTGCGGAGGGCGGTGCCTGTTCGGCTTCGGCCGGGGCGCGGCGAGCGCCGAATATGCCGGCTTCCGGGTGCCGATGGAGGAAGCCCGCCCCCGGTTCGCTGAATCGGCGCGGCTGGTCACCACCGCCCTGCGCGACGAGGTGTTCGAGTGGGACGGCGAGTTCTTCCAGATCCCCAAAATGTCGATCCGCCCGCGTCCGATATCGCATCCCGAGCGCCGCTTCTATGCCTCCTCGGTCAGCCCGGAATCCGCCGAGATCATGGCCAAGCTCGGCTTCGGCATGATGGTGATCATGCAGAACGAATGGCAGAAGGCGGCCGCCGACATCGACTCCTACCGCGGCATCGCCGCCAGCGTCGGCCATGTCCCGCCGCCGCCGATCATTCTGACCAACGTGTCCTGCGCGGAAAGCCGGGACGAGGCGCGCGAGCGGGCGATGCAGTATCTCGGCGCCAAATGGGACTCGATCGACGCCCACTACAATTTCTCGGACGGTCACCTCGCCACCGTGAAGGGCTATGAATCCTATGGCAAAATGGCGAAGACCTACTCAAAGCTGAAGGACCCGGTCGCGCGTGAGAAGATGACCGAGTTCTATGTCGGCATCCAGATCGTCGGCACCCCCGACGACTGCATCCAGCAGCTCGGCGAATTGCAGCGCCTGACCGGGACCGATCATGTGGTCTGTGACTTCTCCTACGGACGCATGACCCGCCAGGAGGCGGAGCTCAACATGCGTCTCTTCGCCGACCGGGTGCTGCCGGTGATGCAGCGCGACGCCGCCTTCGCAAGCCCCCGCGAGGCCGCAGCGCCGCAACCGGCGGGAGCGCGCCGGGCCGATGTCTTCGCGCCGGCCTAAGGCGGGAGGCGCGGCGGCGAACCGGAATTCAGGGAAACGGAAAGATATGAAGATCATCGTGATGGGCACCGGCGGCGTCGGCGGTTATTTCGGCGCGCGGCTGGCGAAGGCCGGCCATGACGTGGGTTTTGTCGCCCGCGGCAAACATCTCGCCGCGATCCGGGAGTCAGGCCTCAAGGTCCTGAGCGAATTCGGCGACATGACGGTCCACCCGGCGAAGGCCAGCGACACGCCGGCCGATCTCGGCATCGCCGACATCGTGTTGTTCTGCGTCAAGGCCTACGATACCGAAAGCGCCGCCGAACTGATCAGGCCGGTCGTCGGCCCCGAGACCGGCGTCATCCCGTTCCTCAACGGCATCGCCCATATGGACATCCTCCAGCGCGTTCTCGGCGCCGGCCACGTCATCGGCGGCGTCGCGAATATCAGCGCGCTGATCGAGGCACCGGGGGTGATCCGGCATTTCGCGACGATGCAGATCCTCAGGGTCGGCGAGATGGACGACAGCGCCAGCCCGCGCATCCTTGCCTTCCGCGCCGCCTGCGCCGAAGCCGGGATCGACGCGCCGGTGCCGGAAAATATCGAGCGCGAGCTGTGGCAGAAATTCGTGATGATCTGCACGCTGGCCGGCGCCAACTGCCTGACCCGCCTGCCGCTCGGCGCCTGCCGCTCGGATCCGGCGACCCGGACGCTGATGCTCGAGCTCGCAAGCGAGGTTGCCGCCGTCGGCTGGGCCCTCGGCAAACCGCTGCCGGAGGATCAGGTGGACCGCACCATGGCGTTGCTGGACATGCTTCCCGAAACCATGAAGGCCTCGATGCTCGCGGCGCTGGAGCGCGGCGAAAGGCTTGAAGCCTCGGCGCTGAACGGCTCGGTCGCCCGCCTCGGCGAGCAGGCCGGCATCGCCACGCCGATGAACCGCGCCGTCTACGCCGCCCTCGCCCCCCACGAAAACGGCGCGACCTCCTAGCTCATCGCGCCCCGCCGTTCCCGGGGCGACGGACATTTCGTGCCCGTATCTCCGGCGCAAACCGGGGCCCATGCCTGAGGCGGCGGCGGACGCGGGATGGCGGAGCATTTTAAGAGATCTTCGGTCGTGACCGCCGATCCGTCACGGTGACAAGCATCAGGCGTCGGTCCCGACCTTCGTCGGGGATACGGATTGTTCTTTGCGCGGCCTCGGCTCACCGCAGCAGTTCGAATTCGGTGCCCTTCATGATCATGTTCACCGTCTCGCCATCATCGGAGAGCGGCAGATCGAGCGAGGAGAACCGCAGGAACTCCTTGTCCATGCGCTTCATGTTGCCGTGTGAGGTTATCGGCTCCAACAGACGCAGAGCCCGCTCGTAGGGCTCCACCGCCAGAGTGTAGAAACTCCGGTCGTAGAGCTCGTCCACGTACCAGCCCGTTGAATCCCGCCCGAGGACGGCGGTGATATACGATCCGATCAGCCGGAAACGATACCGCCTCGGATCGTGCTCCACGTCGATCAGCGCGATACGCCCACCGAATTTCATCAGCTCGATGGCATCGAAGTCGGCCCGCGACGGCATCCGCCGCCCATTGAGACGGGACTGCCACAGCGCCATCAGATCCTTCAGAAAAGTTCCTTCAACCCGCGAGATCTCGTCAACCTCGCGGCCGTCAGTATAGCCTGGGATCGTTGCTGCCATGGCCTTGTTTTCAATTGCCTGACGCATACTCCACCACCATGTCCGCTTCTCCGGACCCGTGGATCTTTTGCCACGGAACGGCGGAACCAATCGTATTTTACGCAATTACCCTGACAAATACAGACTAAATTGCGGGCATCGGCGGTCTCGCTCCAACCCCGTCATCCCGCGCTTGACGCCGGACCTGTTCCGGCGCCGTTGCCGCCGCCGCGCGGGTTGAGGAAGAGCCTCGATTGTTCCGCCATTCCCTCCCCGTTTCCCCGGCGCAGGCCGGGGCCGATGCCTGAGGCACCAGCGGGCGCGGGATAGCGGAGCGCTATCAGAGATCCTTCAAAATGATCAACGACCCGTCACGCCGACCCGCCTCAGGCGTCGGCCCCGACCTTCGTCGGGGATACGGATTGGTGTTGCAATATTATCCAGCCGCTCACCAGCCCCTTCACCCTCCCCGTCGCCCTGGCGAAAGGCAGGGCCTTGCGCTGACCCCACTACCGTCGTTCCTGTGAAAACAGGGGCTTAGCATCGCTCGCCAAAAGCCCCGACCTCCGCCGGAGAGACGGATTAAAATTGCGGGGTCAGCCCCCCTCACCGCCCCTTGAAGACCGGCTTGCGCTTTTCCATGAAGGCGGTGATGCCCTCGGTATGGTCCTCGGTCAGCATGCTGTCGGCCATGCGTTCGGCCTCCATCTGAAGCTGGCTTTCCATCGAGAGGTGGTGCACCGAATTGAACAGCGCCTTGGCGTTGCCGTAGGCCACGGTCGGCCCGTTGGCGAGGCGGGTGGCGAGCTTCAGGGTCTCGGCCTCGAGCTCGGCCTTGGGCACGTGCCAGTTGATCAGGCCAA
>JAYOEU010000155.1:0-10369 GCA_038116915.1 Alphaproteobacteria bacterium | reverse complement strand
CGCCAGGGCGACGGGTGAGAGCGGAACTTGGCCCTGCCTTGCGCCAGGGCGACGGCGACACTATGCGATGGTTTTGGAAAACCTCGATTTCTTCCTAGACCCGCTCGCCCTTGCCAGGGGCGTCCATTTTGACCACCCGGTCGACATAGATCGACGGCGTGACGATGATTTCCGGGTCGAGAGCGCCGAGCTCGACGATTTCCGGAACCTGGACCACGCAGAGATCGGCGGCGGCGGCCATGACCGGGCCGAAATTGCGGGCGGATTTGTTGTAGATGAGATTGCCCCAGCGGTCCGACGCCTTGGCCAGCACGAAGGCCACGTCGCCGCGCAAGGGGTATTCCAGCACCTGCATCCGCCCGCCGATCTCGCGATGCTCCTTGCCCTCGGCAAGCTGAGTGCCGACCCCCGTCGGCGTGAAGAAGGCGCCGACACCGGCACCGGCGGCGCGCATCCGCTCGGACAGGGTGCCCTGGGGGACAAGCTCCAGCTCCACCTCGCCGCGCGCCCACATCTCCTCGAACACCACCGAGCCACCGGAACGCGGATAGGAGCAGATCACCTTGCGCACCTTGCCCTTGGCAAGCAATCCGCCGATCCCCTCGCGCCCGACCCCGGCGTTGTTGGAAACGATGGTCAGATCCGTCGCTCCCTGCTCGTTGAGAGCGTTCAACAGTTCCGTCGGCATGCCCGCCCCGCCGAAGCCGGAGACCAGTACCGTCGCGCCGTCCTTGATGCCCTCGACCGCCGCCGCGAAGCTGTCCATGATCTTGTTGATCGCCATATCCGTTCCGCTCCCACGCGAAGATTCCTTGTCACGGTTCTAAGACGGCGCGCCCGACGCGTCCAGCGGCATCCTGATAATGCCGGCACGACCCTTCGAGACGCCGCTTTGCGCCCGTCCCGAAGGGTCTTGCCCAAGCCCAGGAGAAGATCTCCCGTCTTTCGCAATCCTTTCCGCGCAAACCGCGCTCCATCCGAGGACGAATTTTCTGGCGTCCCGGCACCGGCTTGGGTTTATCTGCACCTAGTCAACGTTGTTACCGAGGGATAATTCAGATGAAAGCCTACCAGATCACCGAATGGGGCCAGCCGCTTGAAGAGCGTGAGGTGCCGATACCCGAGCCCAAGGGAACCGAGGTGCTGATCAAGGTCACCGCCTGCGGGATCTGTCATTCGGATATTCACATCTGGGACGGCTTTTTCGACATGGGCGGCGGACGCAAGCTGACCCTCTCGGAGCGCGGGTTGAGCCTGCCCTTCACCATGGGACATGAACCGCTGGGCGAGGTCGCGGCGCTGGGCCCGGATGCGAGCGGCGTCAAGGTCGGCGACAAGCGCGTGGTCTATCCCTGGATCGGCTGCGGCCAGTGCGGGGTTTGCAAACGCGGCGAGGAGTTGCTGTGCAACAACCCGATCACCATCGGCACCCGGCGGGACGGCGGCTATGCCGAGTATCTGATCGCCCCGCACGCGAAGTACCTCGTGCCCTATGACGGTGTCGACGAGGGTGTGGCGGCGACGGCGGCCTGCTCCGGCATCACCGCCTACAGCGCGCTGAAGAAGGTCAGTCATCTGCGCAAGGATCAGTCGCTTCTGATCATCGGCGCCGGCGGCGTCGGGCTCGCCGGGGTCGGCATGGCCAAGGCGATCGTCAAGGGCAAGATCATCGTCGCCGACATCGATCCCGCCAAGCGCCAGGCGGCCCTGGATGCCGGCGCCGACGAGGTGATCGACAATTCCGATCCGGCGGCGCGCAAGCAGCTCATGGCGCTGACCAATGGCGGCCCGGATGGCTGTGTCGATTTCGTCGGCGCGCCGGCCAGCACCAGCTTCGGCTTCGCGGTTCTGGCCAAGGGCGCGACCATGGTGGTGGTCGGCCTCTATGGCGGCTCCATGGATCTGCCGATCTCGATGCTGCCGCTGAAGGTGGTGAACCTAGTCGGCTCCTATGTCGGCACCCAGCAGGATCTGGTGGAATTGCTGGCGCTGATCAAGGCCGGCAAGGTCAAGCCGGTCCCGCATGTCAAACGCCAGTTGAGCGACGCGCCGATCGCGATCCAGGAACTGCGGGAAGGCAAGGCGCTCGGACGGTTCGTGCTGATCAACTACTGAGCGGACGGAACGCGGATATGGCAAGGGTCCGGGCGAATTGATCCGGCTTTTCCATCCCGGTGGATACCTGCCGGTCCCCCGGATGTGGAGCGCCGGATGACCGGGCGCGACGCCGCCTCGGTCATCCGGGATCGCCTTGGCGGCAAGGTGCCCCGGGTCGCTGTCGTGCTGGGAAGCGGCCTCGGCGCGGTCGCCGATCTCGTCGACGCGCCGACCATCATCGACTATGCTGAACTTCCGGGCTTCCCGAGACCGACCGTATCCGGCCATGCCGGCCGGCTGGTCGCCGGCAGCATCGCCGGCGTGCCGGTACTGATCCTGCAGGGACGCGGCCATCTTTACGAGGGCCACGGCATGGACGAGGTCGCAACCCCCGCCCGAGCCCTGAAGGCGGCCGGCGCCGAAATCCTGGTGCTGACCAACGCGGCCGGCGGGCTGCGCGAGAACCTTACTCCGGGCCGGCTGATGACGATCACCGACCATATCAACTGGTCCGGTTTGAACCCGCTCACCGGACCGAATGACGAGACGGTCGGGCCGCGGTTTCTCGATATGAGCGCGGCTTACGACCCGGAGCTGCGCGCCGGCCTGCACCGCGCGGCGCGGCGGGCCGGGATCGATCTCGCGGAGGGAGTGTATATCTGGGTTCCGGGGCCGAGTTTCGAGACCCCCGCCGAAATCCGCGCCTTCCGCATCCTCGGCGCCGACGCGGTCGGGATGTCGACGGTGCCGGAGGTTCTGGCGGCGCGGCATTGCGGGCTGCGGGTGGCGGCGGTTTCCGGGATTACCAATCTGGGGGCCGGAATGGGTGACGGCAGCGCGCTGGATCACGCGCATACCCTGGTCCATGGCGGCGCGCTGGCCGGCGACATGGGACGCCTGCTGGCGGGATTTCTTGCCGAAATCGGGAGCTAGGGTGATGCCGTTGCTCCAGGAAATCATTCGCAAAAAGCGCGACGGCGGGGTGCTGGGCACCGACGAGATCGAGGCCTTCGTCACCGCCATCGCCGGCGGCGGCGCGGGCGAAGGGCAGGTCGCGGCCTTCGCCATGGCGACCTTCCTGCGCGGCATGAACACCGACGAGACAATTGCCCTGACCCGGGCGATGCGGGACAGCGGACGGGTGCTCGTCTGGGACCGGGACCGCCTCCGTGGGCCGGTCCTCGACAAGCATTCGACCGGCGGCGTCGGCGACAAGGTCAGCCTGATGTTGGCCCCGATCGTCGCCGCCTGCGGCGCTCATGTTCCGATGATCTCGGGGCGCGGCCTCGGCCATACCGGCGGCACCCTGGACAAGCTCGACAGCATCCCCGGTTACCGGAGCACGCCGGACATCGAAAGCTTTCAGCGCGTCGTCGCCGAGGTCGGCTGCGCGATCATCGGCCAGACCGGCGACCTCGCGCCCGCCGACGGGCGGCTCTATTCGATCCGCGACGTGACGGCGACGGTCGAGTCGATCCCACTGATCACCGCCTCCATCCTGTCGAAGAAACTAGCCGCCGGGCTGGACGGGCTGGTCATGGACGTGAAGACCGGCTCCGGCGCCTTCATGACGGAACACTCGGACGCCGAGGTGCTGGCCCGGTCGATCACCGATGTCGCCACCGGCGCGGGGGTGGCGACCACGGCGCTGCTGACCGACATGAACCAGATCCTGGGGGCCACCGCCGGCAACGCGCTCGAGGTCCGCGAGGCGACCGGCTATCTGACCGGCGCCGCGCGGGAGCCGAGGCTGGATACCGTGACCCGGACTCTGGCGCGCGAGATGCTGCTGACGGGCGGTCTCGCCGAGAGCGCGGCGGAGGCGGACCGGAAGATCGAGGCGGCCCTCGCCGACGGACGCGCGGCGGAACGCTTCGCCCGCATGGTCGGCGCGCTCGGCGGCCCGCAGGATCTGCTGGAGGCGCCGGACAAATATCTTCCGCCGGCCCCGGTCATCCTGGCGGCGAGGCCGACGCGGAGCGGGGTGATCACGGCGGTCGACACCCGGGCCGTAGGTCTCGCCATCGTCACCCTCAGCGGCGGCCGGCGGCGCGCCGAGGACCCGATCGATCCGGCCGTGGGTCTTTCGGAGATCCGGGGAATCGGTGAGGCGGTTTCGCACGGCGACCCTCTGTGCCTGGTCCATGCCCGCACTGAAACCGGCGCCGAACAGGCGGTCCGGACCCTGGCCGAAGCCTTCCGGATCGGCGAGGTGGCGCCGGGCCCGGAGCCGATCGTCCTTGAGCGGATCGGAGGAAGCCGATGAGCCGGGCCTTCCTTCTCGTGCTGGATTCCCTCGGTATCGGCGCCGCGCCGGACGCGGAGCGGTTCGGCGACACGGGCTCCGACACCCTCGGCCATATCGCCGAGGCCTGTGCCGCCGGAACCGCCGACGGGGACGGGCGGAGCGGGCCGCTCCATTTGCCGAACCTCACCCGCCTCGGCCTCGCCGCCGCCGCGTCGGCCAGCCGGGGGGCCGCCCTGCCGGGGCTCGACGGCCGGGCCCGGTCCGAGGGATTGTTCGGCTACGCCTCCGAGCAGAGCCTCGGCAAGGACACGCCCAGCGGCCACTGGGAACTCGCCGGCGTGCCGGTGCGGTTCGAGTGGGGATATTTCCCGAAGACCGTGCCGACCTTCCCAGCCGCGCTGACCGACGCCATCATCCGCGAAGCCGGATTGGCGGGCATTCTCGGCGACTGCCATGCAAGCGGCACCGAAATCATCGCGAGGCTCGGAGCCGAACATATCGCGAGCGGCAAGCCGATCTTCTACACCTCCGCCGACAGCGTGCTGCAGATCGCCGCCCACGAGGAGCATTTCGGGCTCGAGCGGCTGTACGATGTGTGCCGCATCGCCCGCTCCCTGCTCGAGCCGTACAATATCGGACGCGTCATCGCCCGGCCGTTCATCGGCGACGGGCCGGACAGCTTCCGGCGTACCGGCAATCGCAAGGATCTCGCCGTCCCGCCGCCGGCGCCGACCCTGCTCCACCTGCATGAAGCCGCCGGCGGACAGGTGATCTCGATCGGCAAGATGGGCGACATCTACGCCCATCGGGGTACCGGGCGCGAGGTCAAGGCGGACGGCAACGCGGCGCTGTTCGACACCCTGCTGGCCGAGACCGGGACGGCGCCGGATAACACGCTGGTGCTCGCCAATTTCGTCGATTTCGACATGCTCTTCGGTCACCGGCGCGACATCGCGGGCTATGCGGCGGCGCTGGAGGATTTCGACCGCCGACTGCCGCGCTTCGAGGCAATGCTGCGGCCCGGCGATCTCGCGGTAATCACCGCCGATCACGGCTGCGATCCGAGCTGGCCCGGAAGCGACCATACCCGCGAGAACGTCCCGGTCCTCGCCTTCGGCCCGGGCATCGGCGCCGGCGATATCGGCCACCGGCACAGCTTCGCCGATGTCGGACAGAGCCTTGCCCTGCATCTCGGCCACGCCCCGCTCGCCGAGGGCCGCTCGTTTCTGAATGGCGGCGCATGAGCGGGCCGGCGCGGTTCCGGGTGGCCGAGGACGGGAGCCTCACGCCGGACATGGCGGCGGCCTGGGCGCGCGACGGGTTCCTGGTGCTGGAGGATTTCGCCGCGCCGGAACACTGCCGGGCGCTGATCGAGCGGGCCGCGGAACTGGCCGCCGGCTTCACGCCCGAGGCGGCGGCGAGCGTGTTTTCCACCACCTCCGCCGCGCATGCCCGCGATGACTACTTCCGCGGCTCCGGCGACAAGATCCGGTTCTTTCTCGAGGAGGAAGCCGCACCCGGCGCGTCGGGCGGACTCGGCGCGATCAACAAGATCGGCCACGCCCTGCACGATCTCGACCCGGTTTTCGACCGCTTCTCGCGCGCCGCCAGGCTGGAGACCCTCGCTCATGAACTCGGCTTCACGGACCCATTGCTGCTGCAAAGCATGATCATCGTCAAACCGCCCCGGATCGGCGGCGAGGTGACCTGCCATCAGGACTCCGCCTTTCTCTTCACCGAACCCGAAAGCTGCATCGGCTTCTGGTTCGCGCTCGAGGAGGCGACCATGGAGAACGGCTGTCTCTGGGCGATCCCCGGCGCGCACCGCAGCCCGCTGAAGTCGCGTTTCCGGGAACGGGACGGCGCGCTGGTCACCGAGGTTTCCGACCCGAGCCCCTGGCCGGAAGAGCGGAAGGTGCCGCTGGAGGCGCCGGCGGGAACCCTCATCGTCCTGCATGGCCGCCTGCCGCACCTCTCCGAGGCGAACCGGTCGGCCGCCTCGCGCATGGCCTATACCCTGCACCTGATCGACGGCGCGGCGCGGTATCCGGCCGACAACTGGCTGCGCCGGGCGCCGGACATGCCGCTACGCGGCTTTTGATATCCGGGGATTTAACGGCGCGCAAATCCGGGTTACCCTCGCCCCTTCAACACGCCGGGGAGAGCCGCGTGATTCGAGGCATCCGGGATATACTGCTGATCGCATTTGCGCTCGCGGGTCTGCTCGCGGCGAGTCAGATTCCGGGCTATGTCCAGGAATACGCACAGCGGTTGGGCGGCGCCCGCGACGAGGTGGCGCGCCTGATCTCGGAGTTCACCGCCATCGCCCAGCGCTCGGGCAAGGATCTGACGGCCTATGCGGCGCTGCTGACCGAGAATGACGATCCCAGCATTAGCGCGACCGGACGCGAGATCATGGGGCTCTCCGCCCGCGCGGCCCGGATGGCGGCGCATGCCGAGGAACTGGCGGCCGCTTCCCGGCTGATGAAGCCGCTCATTCTGATCACCGATGGCGACCGCGAGATCATGGGCGCCACCTGGAGCGCCTATCATCACACCCTGACCCTGGACCCCGAATTCGGTGCCATCGGGCTCGGCATCGGCTGGTTCGTCTACATCATCCTCGGCGCCATCATCGGCGCGATGATGCCGCGCCCCCGCTACCGGGTCCGCGCGGAGAAACTCAGACGGTCGCGGTCCTGAGAGTGCCGAACCGACAAGTGGGACCGAGCGGCAGTGCCGAAATCCAAATTTTGACCCTATGCCCGGCCTTCGCCGGAGATACGAAAACCTGAAGCCGGACGAGAGAGTGTCCTCGGACAACCGCTATCAAGGCACGCGAGCGGGCGTTACCGGCGGTCGCCGTACCAGTTGAACTCCAGCAGCAGGCATCCGCCTTCCGTGCGCACCGGACCGTGCATGGTGCCGGGAGCGCGGCTGGCATAGCCCGGCGCCCGGTGGACCCTCTCGCCGTCCGCGTCGATCGAGATGATGTCGCCCTCCGGGACATACAGCTCCTCCCAATAGGGATGAGCATGGGCCAGCGGCGTGCGGCAGCCGGCATCAAGGCGCAGCAGCCGCGTGCGCACACCGGTCCGCGCGGCGGTATCCAGGGTGCTGCCCAGGATCTTCTCGTGGATCAGCGGATTGTCCGCGCGGGTCGTGAAACCGCCCGCGGTATCCAGATCGTGGAAGTCCAGATTGACCTTACCCGGCCCCATGATCAGGCGACCTTCAACTCGCCGTTCAGAACATAGGCGAGGATTGCGACCACCTGATCCGGGGTTTCGGCAACCGCCAGCGCCGCCGCGTCGACCTCCTTCAGCGCATGGGTCAGAGACGGGTCGTGCAGCACGATCACCGGTTTGCCCAACGCCGCGGCATAGCCCGCGTCGAAGGCGGCATTCCACTGCTTGTACTTGTCGCCGAAGCGGACCACGACCACGTCGGCGCGCTCGATCAGGGTGCGGGTGCGGATGGCGTTGATCTTGGCGCCCTTGTGATCCTTCCAGAACGGCTTGTCCTCGCCGCCCAGGATCGCGACCCCCACATCGTCGCTGCTTTCGTGATGGGTCACCGGCGCGGTGAAGGTGATCGACAAACCCTTGGTCTTGCTGCCGTTTTCGATCTGCTGGCGCCAATCGCTGTGAATCTCTCCGGACAGGTAGACGGACAACGCGCTCATGATGGCTCTCCCGAATGCTTCTCAATGTTACCCCGTGCATAGGCCGCGACCCCACTGGACGCAAGCCCGGGACCGGCGGGCGGAGACCCTTTCTCCATTCCGCTTGCTCCGGATGCGGGCCGCCACCACACTCCGGCGATGGACCCGGCTCATGACATAAACACGCCAAAGCGCGACCGTAGCGTCGAGATCGCCGTCGCGCTGATGGTGATCGCGATCTTGGTTCTGCCGGCGATCGATGCCATCGCCAAACTGCTCTCGGCCACCGTTCCCGCCGGGCAGGTCGCCTGGGCGCGGTTCGTTTTTCAGGTTCTGCTCATGGCGCCCTTTGTTGCCGCCGCCTGGCGCCGGACACCGCCGGCCAACATCGCGATCCAGGCGCTGCGCGGTGTCCTGATCGCCGCCACGACGGTGCTGATCTTCGCGGCGGTCAAATACATGCCGATCGCCGACGCCATCGCGATCTTCTTCGTCGAACCCCTGATCGTCACCCTGCTCTCGGCGGTGTTTCTCGGCGAGCGCATCGGCTGGCGGCGCATCTCGGCGGCCCTGGTCGGCTTTGCCGGCGCGCTGATCGTGGTGCGGCCGAGCTATGACCTGTTCGGCCCGACAGCGATCCTGCCGCTCGGCGCCGCACTGTGTTTCGCGGTCTATATCGTGCTCACGCGCCGGCTGGCCCGCAGCCAGGACGCGGTGGTGATGCAGTTCAATTCCGGCCTGTCCGGGCTGGTTTTCATGAGCCTCGCCCTCTTGGCCGGGCATGCCTTCGAAATCCCGGTGCTGGAGCCGGTTTGGCCGACCCGCTGGGAATGGGCGCTGCTGGCGCTGTCCGGCGTGATCGCGACCGCCGGGCATTTCATGATCACGCTTGCCTTCCGCCATGTGGAAGCGGGTGTGCTGGCGCCGTTTCAATATCTGGAGATCGTCGGGGCGACCGCCTATGGTCTGTGGCTGTTCGGGGATTTCCCGGACAGCGTCACCTGGATCGGCGTCGCCGTGATCGTCAGCTCCGGCCTCTATATCTTCCATCGCGAGCGGGTCCGAAGCCGTGGCGGCTGATGGCCGGATTTGACCCACGCCGGCCGATCCCGTTCACTTTCCTCAACAGAGTGCCGCAATGCTGGATCCGTTATGTCCGACCCCCTGCTGAGCCCCTTCACCCTGCGCGGTGTCACCTTCCGCAACCGGATCATGAGCACCAGCCATGCTTGCGGTCTGGAAGAGGGCGGCATGCCGGCGGACCGCTATCAGGCCTATCACGAGGAAAAGGCCAGGGGCGGCATCGGGCTGACCATGTTCGGCGGCTCGTCCAACGTCGCGCAAGACTCGCCGTCGGTGTTTCAGCAGTTGAATGTCGGCGTCGACCGGGTGATCCCGCACCTGCAAAAGCTGTCGGAGCGCGTGCACCGGCACGGCGCCAGGCTGATGTGCCAGATCACCCATCTCGGCCGCCGGGGCGAGCCCTATGCCGGTCACTGGCTGCCGACCATCGCGCCCAGCCCCATGCGCGAGACCCTGCACCGCAGCTTTCCGAAGGAGATGGACGAGCATGACATCCGCCGTGTCGTCACCGCCTATGGCGACGCCGCGTTGCGTTGCAAGGAAGGCGGGCTCGACGGGATCGAGGCGCTCGCCGGCGGGCACCTGATCGGGCAGTTCCTGTCGCCGAAAACCAACGCCAGGACCGATCGATATGGCGGCTCGCTCGCCAATCGCTGCCGCTTCGGCCTGATGGTTTTCGAGGAGATCCGCCGCCGCGTCGGTGACGATTTCCTGGTTGGCTTCCGCTTCGTGATCGACGAGGGCGATCCGGAGGGCCTGGACTTCAACGCCTGCGTCGAAATCGCCAAGCTGTTCGAGGCCGAGGCGGATATCGATTTCCTGAACGCGATCTTCGGCCGGATGGACACGGAAATCGGGCTCGCCGTCGACAACATGCCGGGCATGGCCTCGCCGATCGCCCCCTGGCTGGCGCCGGTCGGGCGGTTCAAGCGGGAGATCGCGCTGCCGGTCTTTCACGCCGCCAGGATCACCGACATCGCCACCGCCCGCCACGCCATCGCCGAGGGGCATCTGGACATGGTGGCGATGACCCGGGCGCAGATCGCCGACCCGCATCTCGTCGCCAAGCTCGCGTCCGGGCGCGAGGACCGCATCCGGCCCTGCGTCGGCGCCACCCATTGCATGTCCGCGCACCGGCCGGTCTGTCTGCACAACGCGGCGACGGGGCGCGAGACCGCCCTGCCGCACCTTGTCGAGCCCGCCTGGACCCGGCGGCGGGTGGTGGTGGTTGGCGGCGGCCCAGCGGGCCTTGAGGCGGCGCGGGTTGCCGGCGCTGT
>JAYOEU010000154.1:0-10461 GCA_038116915.1 Alphaproteobacteria bacterium | reverse complement strand
GCGCCACATGGTCGGCATGGGCGTCGGAATCTCATTCTTCCCGGAATTCTACATTCTCTCCGAGATCCGCAGCGACCGAGAACTTATGGTGTTTCGGTTGGACGCGCCGGAACTATCACGTGAAATGTGCATGGCCTGGCGTGCAAACTCACACATCGGTCACCTTGGGGCGCAATTGAAACCACTCATTCAAACGGCCTTCGAAAAGCGTTTCTCTGCGTCGCTCAGAGCGTAACGCGACGGACGAATTCTTGGCATTTTTGGAATGAGAGCGTCAGTTTCGTTCAATGGTCAAATGCCGAGTAACGGTTGAACCATCCGCGCGGCGAGGCTCTTAAAGCGCAAGGGCGCATCGGTAATCGCCAGACAGATGCAGTCTTTTTCCGCCGCCGCGTGAGGCTGGTGCAATGTCGTCTCGTCCGCCTCCTGCAGATCACCGCGCCCACAGGTGCCGCTGTCGTCAGAAAATGCGCCGCAAAGGACAAGCGTCAACTCGAGGCCCCCGTGGGAGTGCTCCGGCACGGGTTTGCCGGCCGGAATGCGCAGCAGCCTGGCGGTAACGCCGGCCTCCTGCAAGGGGATCAGACACTGATAAGCGCCACGTCCAAGCCGGCGCCATGGCAAGGTTTCGACGTCGCCGCCGACGTAATCGCGTAGCGGCTGGGGAAGGCGGGGGGCGGTCGTCGGCGCCACCTTCAGCACGGGCACAGGCGATGCCGCGGGTGCCGGCGCCGCGTCGACTCGCGTCAGGACCGCATCCAGCAGGCCATCGCTGACGGCCTCCATGGGGGCAGCTTCGACCAGTTCGCCACCAAGGCGCTCGAGACCCGACACGGCGGCGCGACAACGAGGACAGAGTGCCAAGTGTGTCGCGATGGCAAGGCTCCAGGCCTCGCCAAGTGCGCCGCTGGCGTAATCGAAAAGCAGTTCGTCGCTCGGATGATGACTGACTGTCATTGTCCGTCTCCTAGTTCGGATCTGATCCGTTTCATTGCCAATCGGATGCGGGACTTCACTGTGCCCAGCGGCACACCGAGGCGCTCCGCCACTTCGCCGTGCGGCAAGTCCTCGAAGAATGCGAGGCGTAATACGTCCTGCTGCTCTGCCGGCAGAGCCGCCATCGCGCGATGCACGCCGGCAGCTTGCTGATCACGCGAAACGAGATCGAAAGCCTGCGGTTCAGGGTCCGGCACCCAGGATGGGTCGTTGGCGTCGGGTTCCGGCCGATTGGCCTTTCGCAACATGTCGATACGCATGTTCCGCGCGATGGTGAACACCCAGGTCGAGGCTGATGCCTTGGCAGCGTCGAATTGCCCCGCCTTGCGCCAAACATTGACCATGGTTTCCTGGACGATTTCCTCGGCCATCGGTCCATCCGTGCCTTGGCGAAGCATGAAGGATTTCAAGCGCGGTGCGAAATACTCGAACAATGCGGTGAAGGCTTCGCGGTCACCACGCGCGGCAACAGCGCCAATCAAAGCCTCCATCGGGCGTGACGGTGTTGGCTGCGGTGGCGCGTCGCTCACTTGCGCCCTCCAAGCATCGAACCCGCCAAGAATGCCTTTTCGGTTACGCGCAAGCCACCCCACGCCATCGCCAACAGGAGTGGCGATGCTGAAGGGAGCGTCGACCGAAAGAACTGCATCCATGCTCTCCTTACGCCAAGTTTTCCGCGTTGGATCACAGGAACCGCTAAAAAATCCATGAAAAGTGATCCAACCGAAAAGGCAGTCCGTAATAGGAGTAAAACCGTATGAGACATTGCGCAACTGCACCGACAGAGAGGACCCGCCTTGAACCACATCGCCCCGCCCCCACTCAGGCGCATGAATATCGCTGTCATCGGCACCGGGATCGCCGGCATGTCGGCCGCATGGCTGCTGAACCGGAACCACGACGTAACGATTTTCGAGAAGAACGGGTACGTCGGAGGGCATTCCAACACCGTCTATGCGGCCCGTCCGGATGGAAGCACGCCCGTCGATACGGGTTTCATCGTCTACAACGAGCGGAACTATCCCAACCTGGTCGCACTGTTCGAGCACCTGGATGTGCCGACAAAGGACAGCGATATGTCGTTTGCGGCCTCGCTCCGCGGCGGTGGCTTCGAGTATGCCGGAACGAACTTGAACGGGCTTCTCGGCCAACGGCGCAATACCTTGCGGCCAAGCTTCTGGCGCATGATCTCGGATGTGCTGCGCTTTTACCGTGATGCGCCGGCGCTCCTCGCTAATCCAAGCGCTGCTGACCTCAGCCTTGGCCGCTATCTGCATGACAACGGCTACTCGCGGAGCTTTATCGACAATCACCTACTACCCATGGGCGCTGCGATCTGGTCGACGACCGCGCCGGAAATGGAGGCCTATCCGGCGCAGGCCTTTATCCGCTTCTTCCAGAGCCACGGGTTGCTGCTGGTCAAGGATCGTCCGCAATGGCGCACGGTCGATGGTGGCAGCCGCGAATACGTCAAGCGCCTCACCGCCGGCTATCGCGATCGCATTCAATTTGGCGGCGTGCGCAGTGTCCGGCGCGAGGGGGAAAAGGTGCTTATCGAAGATGCAGCGGGCACCATCTCGGCCTTCGATCACGTGGTGATCGCCACCCATGCGGACGAGGCCTATGCTCTGATTGCCGATCCGAGCGATCTCGAAACACGCTATCTTGGGGGATGGCGCTATACCCACAACCGTGCCGTTCTCCATTGCGATCCATCGCTGATGCCGAAACGCAAGCGGGTCTGGTCCAGTTGGAATTTCATTGAGGATGCCCGCACGTATGCGGCGGGGCCGCTGTGCGTGACCTATTGGATGAACCTGCTGCAAGGACTGGAAACCGAACAGCCCTTGTTCGTGACCCTGAACCCGGTGCGCGAGCCGGCAGCAAAAGACATCCTGGCCGAGTTCGATTACACCCACCCCTACTTCGATACGGCGGCCCTACAGGCGCAGCAGCGAATGTGGGCGTTGCAGGGCGAGCGGCGGACATGGTTCTGCGGTAGCTACTTTGGCTATGGCTTCCACGAGGATGCCCTGCAGTCGGGATTGGCCGTGGCGGAGCAACTCGGCGGCGCGCGGCGGCCTTGGTCGGTGCCAAATGAGAACGGCCGCATTCACGTTTCCCCGGCGCAGGTCATGGCCGCATGACGTTCGCCTCGGCCATTTACGAAGGGGACGTCATCCACGAGCGGCTGCGCCCGAAACACCATCGCCTGCGCTACAAGATCTTCTCGCTGCTGCTCGATCTGGACGAGTTGCCGGACCTGGACCGGGGGCTTCGGTGGTTCGGCTACAACAAGCCGGCACTCTTGGCGTTCCACGATCGCGATCATGGTCCGACCACGGGTTCGGCGCTACGGCCTTGGGTCGAGGAACGACTGCGTGAGGCGGGGTTGGAGCCGGACAGTGGATCCATCCGGCTTCTCTGCTGTCCGCGGGTTCTCGGCTATGTATTCAATCCGCTCAGCGTCTTCTTTTGCTACGACCAAGGCGGCCAACTGGCGGCACTGCTCTATGAAGTCTGCAACACGTTCCAGGAGCGGCATACCTATGTCATTCCGGTGGCTGGTGAAAGCGGCCCGGTGATCCGCCAGAGCTGCGAAAAGAAGCTTTATGTTTCACCGTTCATCGACATGGCCTGCACCTACCATTTCCGGATCGTGCCTCCCGGCAACGATCTCAAGGTGGTGATCCGCCAGGAAGATGACGAAGGCTTGATGCTGGCGGCGGCTTTCAAGGCCGATCGCGTGGCACTCTCGGACGGCGCGCTGGCGCGCCGGTTACTCCGGTTCCCCCTCGTCACCGTGAAAATCATCGCTGGAATCCACTGGGAGGCCGCAAAGATGTGGCTGAAAGGATTCCGTGTTTTCCCCCACGACAAGGCCCCGGAAAAGGTCGGCCAAACCATCGTCACGTAGAGGTCCTGCATGGAGAATTCGCTAAGCAATGTTGCCACCGGCGCTGATATCAACGCTGCCCCAAGTTTCCTGCGGTTGCGCGAGCGCTTGTTCGTTACTTGGCTCCGGCGGCTTCGGTTTGGCCGCTTGACCGTCAGCTTCCCTTCCGGCGCGCGGCATACCTTCGAAGGCGCCGAAGACGGCCCGCAGGCGCACCTGCAAGTCAATAGCCTGCGGCTGGTGGCTCGTGTACTGGCGGCCGGAGATGTCGGTTTCGCCGAGAGCTACATGGAAGGCGAATGGGATACGCCGGATCTCGCGACGTTGCTGGCGCTCGGATGCCGAAATGCCGATACGCTTTCCGGCGCCTTGAGCCCATCCTGGACGTCTCGCCTCATCGGGCGGCTTCGCCATGCGTTAAGGGCCAACTCACGCCAAGGCAGTCGTCGCAACATCGCCGCCCACTATGATCTGGGCAATGACTTCTACGCACAGTGGCTTGATAAGACCATGAGCTATTCGTCTGCGCTGTTCGAAAGCAGCGAGGAGGACATGGTCACGGGCCAGCGGCGCAAGTACTTGAGATTGGCCCGGAAACTCGACCTTAAGCCGGGCGACAGAGTGCTTGAGATCGGCTGCGGCTGGGGCGGTTTCGCGGAGATCGCCGCGCAGGAATTCGGCTGCCGGATCGTCGGTTTGACGCTATCGACTGAGCAGGCAGCCTTTGCCAGGGCACGCATGCAATCTGCCGGTTTGACCGATCAGGTCGAAATCCGGTTGCAGGACTACCGCGACATCGACGAGACCTTCGACAAGATCGTTTCCGTTGAAATGTTTGAGGCTGTCGGGGAGCGCTATTGGCCGAGCTACTTTGCCGCGCTCGATCGATGCCTGAAACCCGGTGGCCGCGCGGCGCTGCAGATCATTACCATCGATGAATCGAGGTTCTCGAATTACCGGGATACGCCGGATTTTATCCAGCGCTACATCTTTCCCGGCGGCATGCTGCCGAGTTTCTCGGCCTTTGCCAAAAGCGCCTCTGAGGGCGGTTTCACCGTGGTAGACACCGCGTTCTTCGGACCCTCTTATGCGGAAACGCTGCGGCGCTGGGATCAGGATTTTCGCGCCAATTGGCCGGCGATCCAACAACTCGGATTCGATCAGCGCTTCCACCGCATGTGGCACTATTATCTGCGTTATTGCGAGATCGGCTTCGATCACGGCGAGATCGACGTGGGCCAGTTCCTGCTCGAACGGACATGAGTACCGGCCATTCGCCGCAATTGCCGGCGAGACACCTGATCGCCTACGCCCTTCCGGCATTCGTCATCGCGCTGCCGACGATCCCCGTCTATATCCATCTCCCGTCCCTTTACGGCGTCGATCTTGGGGTTGGTTTGGCAGCAACCGGTTTGGCGCTACTGGTCGCGCGACTTTTCGATGCAATCAGCGATCCCATCGTCGGCGCGCTTTGTGACCGCTTTGGTTTTCTCGGATTATACCGGAAGCCCTGGATCACTCTCGGCGCTGTTGTCGCCGGGTTGGGGCTGGTCCAAATCCTCAATCCAGGGCCGGATGCCGGTATCGCATACCTGCTCGGATGGTCGGTGGTGCTCTACGCCGGATGGACATTGGTGGCCGTTCCCTACCTCGCGTGGGGCGCCGAGTTGAGCGACGACTATGACCAGCGCACCCGGATCGCTGCCTGGCGGGAAACATTGACCTTGGCGGGAGTCATCGGGGCCGGGATAGTCGCCGCATTGACCGCTCAAGCCGGTTGGTCCGAGGCCCGGTCGATTGGCGCCATTGCGTGGCTGGCGATCGCTTTCGGTGCGCTGGCGGTACCGTTGCTCCTCCTATGGGTCCCGGAACGTGTTTCGATGCGGCGGCGCGCTACGGCTACGCATTCTCTTCGTTCACTTGTCGCGAACCGGCCCTTCTTGCGCCTGGTGGCCGCCTGGTTCATCAATGGCTTGGCCAACGGCGTGCCCGCGGCGCTGTTTTTCATCTACTTGGAGTATGCGCTCGGCGCCGAAGCGGCGGACCGGCCGATATTCGTGCTGTTATATTTCGCCGCCGCGATTGTATCGCTGCCGGTTTGGGTGAAACTCAGCCGCCGCTTCGGCAAACACCGGACATGGTCATGGGCCATGCTGATCGCCAGCGCGACCTTTTTCGCCGTGCCGCTTTTTCCAAGCGGTGCCTTTATCCTGTTCGGGATCGTCTGCCTCATCACGGGGGCGGCGCTCAGTGCCGACCTAGCCTTGCCGCCAGCTATCCAGGCCGACGTTCTCGACTATGACCGCTGGCGGTTTGGACAGGAACGTGCCGGAATTCAGTTCGCGCTCTGGGGCATGAGCACCAAGTTCGCATTGGCTCTCGCCGTCGGATTGGCACTGCCGGCGGTCGAAATTTTCGGTTTCGACCCTGAAGCGCCAAGCGAGGCGGGAAAAACTGCACTGAAGGTGATCTATGCCTGGGTGCCGGCCGTAGTAAAACTGTTGGCCGTCGCGGTTGTTTGGAACTTCCCGTTGACCAAAAACCGCCAGGCGGCCATACGCCGGCGTCTTCGCCGAGCATGGTCAAACGAAGGCCAATGAGAGGTGGTGGCATGGCGGCGAAATGGACGTGGACCTTGGCGGCATGCGCCCTATTGGTTGGATGCACAGATATGAAACCTATCGATTTCAAAGATGCCAAACCTGAGCTGATCCTCGAGCAGTATTTTGCCGGAGAAACCCGGGCATCCGGCATTTTCGAGGATCGCTTCGGCGCCGTTCGCCGGCAATTCACCGTCAATATCCAGGGCCGCTGGGACGGCCGTAAGCTGATTCTAGATGAGCATTTCGTCTACAGCGATGGAGAGCTCGATGAACGGATATGGACCATCGAGAAGACCGGACCCAACACCTATGCCGGTCGAGCCGATGATGTTGTCGGAACCGCCACCGGCGAAGCCCATGGGAATGCCCTCAACTGGCGTTACGATATGGACCTAAAGGTGGGAGACAACACACTTAGAGTGCATTTCAATGATTGGATGTTCCTGCAGCCCTCGGGCGTCCTGATCAATCGAGCGCGTGTCAGCAAGCTGGGCATCGAAATCGGAACCGTGACACTGGCATTCACCAAGCCTTACGCGGCTGCGGACAACCTACGACCGCATTTCAGCGAATGGCCAGTTTCCGCCGTACTTTCCGAAGCAGCCAACCAATGATCGGCAACCGTTCATAAAGAGCGGCCGCGTCCCAATAATCGATATGTTCGGTGACCCGTCCGTCGACATCAAAACGGATCGCACTGGTTCCCTCAAAGGACCAAGGGGCATTCCTGAGGCGGGCCTCGAAGCGCCAAGCCATCAAGCACGTATCGCCCTCGGACAAGATCTTGCTGACGATAAATTTGACGGGCCCCACGTTCTCGAACATGTGATGGAAGACACGTTCCATCCCGTCCGCACCTTGGACATCGTTGAAGGGGTCGCAAAACCGCACATCGGGCGCCACATGGTCTTTGAGTTGGTGAAGGCCCTCGGGCGTCAGGGTCTCGAGGAATTCACGGTAAGATTGGCAGGGGGAACTCATGGCTCGATCATCCGCCGGGTCAAGGCGAAGAACAAGCGATCCGGCAGCAACCTTAAGACTTTCATGATCGTGGCGAACCTGCGGGGAAAGGAAATCTCGAAACGATCCGTCCCCAGGCCCTGAACGATCAGTGCCGCGGCATCAGGGGCGGAGATCAGGAACGGCATTGGGAAGTCATTGCGATCGGTCAGTGGTGTTTTCACGAAGCCCGGGTTGATCACCTGAAGCTTGATCCCATGCCGCGCAAGGTCGGGCCGGAGTGCTTCACACATATTGATCAGCGCTGCCTTGGTTGCACCGTATGCGCTGGCGGTCGGCAGTCCGCGATAGCCGGCGAGCGAAGCCACGACGGCGATCTGGCCACGGCCCTGCTGGATGGCGCGCGGCATGACGGCGGCCAGTGTGTTGACCGTCCCCATTAGATTGACCTCGACCAACTGCCGGACCGAGTCGACAGAGAAGTCTTTGGCTTCGAAAGCCTTGTGCGTTCCTGCATTCAACACGGCCAGATCGAGCGGCCCCAGCGCCTTGAAAACGCTCCCTGCAACCCGGTCGCATACCTCCGCGTCGGTCACGTCCAGAGGAAACATGCGCACGCTTTCCGCTGGGCATTCGGCCGCAAGCGCGACAAGGTCGCTGGCAGTCCGAGAACTGATGGCGACGGTCCAGCCATCTTTGGTCAAATGTTTGACCAAGGCGCGGCCAATCCCCTTGCCGGCTCCGGTGACCCAGGCGGTCTTATGCTGGGTTTCGGCGATCATCGGCGAGCCGTTTCTTGTTCGCCGCCTTGGCAGCGAACGCATTCATAGTCGATCAATGAGCCATCGTTTCCCTTGAAACGCATCTTCACCCAGCGCCGCTGTTGGTCGTACCAGACTTCGTTCTGGAGCTCGCCGGAGTAGACGAAGCGGGTGGCGGAAATCTCCCCATTTTCGGTCGAAACCATCTCGACGCCGGCCGGTTGAATACGGACGTCGTTAAAACGCCCGATCAGGGTGTTAAAGACCCGCTCTCGGGCGAGCACGCCGGCGCTCCAATGGGTGGTCGGATAATCGCCGGGCCGAAATCCGGCCTCCGAAATGCGGACGAGCTCACCGTTGTCATCGACCTCGGCCTCGAGTTCTTCCAAGACGCCATGGAGCCAAGTTTCGCGCGAGCGGTAGGCGAACCGATAGGCGCTGAAAAACAACAGCTTCACCTGCAATTGAAAATCGCTGGTGACGGTCAAGCGGGCACCGTTCTCATTGAAACGGACCCGGTGAAATCCGACCAGATCCCCGTTTCGATACACATCGAATTGTATTTCAGCCCCATAAAGCTCTATGGGGCTGACGGCACTGGCGTCCGCCAATACCGGCGAAGCCGTCACCAGCATAAACGCTACAAGTTGCCCAAACAGAATCCGTCGCGGCACTCAACTCTCCTCGCGTCCTCAACATCAAACTCTCGGTAACTTTTACGGTGACGAACGGCGCTTAGATCACCTTCGGTGATCCAAGCCGAGTGTTTGACCGTAGATAATCCGGTACCTTCTGAAGCAGCGAATAAGGACAGGGCAATCTCCCATGGAGACCAGAGCACCCGCAGCCAAACAACTCAGCGTCTATTACGATGGCTCATGCCCCATTTGTGTGCGGGAAATCGATTTCTACCAACGCCGGCGCGGAGCGGACGCGCTGCGATGGGTGGACGCAAGTCAGGCGCCCAGCCATCTGTTCCCAAGCGGCCTCGATCGCAGGAAGGCACTTGAGCGGTTTCATGTCGTCGATGCCAATGGCGTGACGTTTTCAGGCGCACGGGCCTTTATCGAAATGTGGGTGGCCTTTCCGAACGTCGCCCGCTTCGCCGGAGTTCTGCGATTCCGGCCCATCGTGCCGGTTATGGAATGGGGTTACCGCCTCTTCCTTCGCCTGCGCCCGTGGGGCCAACGGTGGGCTCAACGTCGCAAGGCAAGACATTTGATGATTGTCTTGTTGTCATTGTTCCTATCCAACACCGAAGCTTATGGGGCGAGCATGATGACAGCTCACGATTTCACCTTTACCGCAATCGAGGGCGGAACGTTGCCGCTTTCGGATTTCTCCGGAAAGGCGGTCTTGGTCGTCAATACCGCGTCGCGCTGCGGCTTCACGCGGCAGTATGGAGATCTGCAGGCGCTGTGGTCCCGATACCGCGATCGTGGTCTCGTTGTGTTGGGTGTTCCATCCAACGATTTCGGCGGGCAGGAGCCAGGTACGGAGACCGAAATCAAAACCTTTTGCGAGGTCAACTTCGATGTCGATTTCCCAATGACCGAAAAGGTGCATGTGAGTGGAGAGACGGCCCATCCATTCTACGACTGGGCACGGCAGGAACTCGGTGCTTTGGCGAAGCCCCGTTGGAATTTTCACAAGTATCTGGTCGCGCCGGACGGGCGCCTGGTGGATTGGTTTTCGACACCGACGTCACCGCTTTCGAAGCGGATCATTCGGGCCGTCGAGGCGAACCTGCCGACTCCCGAGTGATCCAAAGAATGAATGCGGACGTATAGACATCTGAAGTGTTCGGTCCCCCTCGCGCCGCCCTGGCGCAGAACACTCTTCCCCTATCAAACTCACTAAGACTCCAGCCTGGGTGTTTTTTGTTGAATGTCTGGCGGCGTGTACAGCAAGTCACTGGGTTCTCATTGAAAGACCCGTGACGAACACCAATTTGATATGAAGGCAATGTCTTCGGATCTTCGGAGGAACGCATGGACAATGCTTTCGCAGATTTAGCCGTGGATTACAGAATGGACACCAAGGGCAGGATTTTTGCTCGGTTTATTGGGAGCCGAGAACAAGAGGTGACCTGCCAAAAAACCAAAGCCTGGGTATTGCAGGAGAGGCCAGAGATCTCTCTTCCGCTGAACAACAAAGGCTAACTCGCGTCCTCGGGAAGCCGGATGCACAAATCTGAGCTATCTCACGCTGCCGTTGGCTTGGTTATCTTGTCCGCATTGGGTCA
>JAYOEU010000153.1:0-10767 GCA_038116915.1 Alphaproteobacteria bacterium | reverse complement strand
CCCATGCCGCCTCGAACGCCGAGGTCGAGCTCGATATCTCCGGCGTCGCTCCCGGGATCACGGTGTCGGCCGACCGGCGCGCATTCCGGCAGATGGTGATGAACCTGGTGACGAACGGCATCAAATTCACCGAATCCGGCGGCCGGGTAAGCATCGGCGCCGAACGGGTTGCCGACGCCATCCACGTGATCGTCAGCGATACCGGGATCGGCATCGACTCCGAGGACATCTCGAGGATCCTCGAACCCTTCCAGCAGGCCAAGAACTGTATCGAACGCAAGGCCAGCGGCGCCGGTCTCGGATTGGCAATCGTGAAGGAAATCATCCAGCGGCACGGCGGCGAGATCGACATTCAAAGCCAGATCGGGGTCGGCACGACCGTGCGGCTGATCTTCCCGCAGGATATCGCATCCGGGACCGCCTCCACCTCCTGAGAAGTTTTTCCGGATACGAACCCACCCGGCTGTCAAATTCTCCGGGACCGGCGCACGATGGCGCTGGCGCGCTCCCAGAGAAATCGCAGATGAACATCCCCGCCCCGATAGTGACGATCGGCCTGCTGCTGATCTCCAACGTCTTCATGACATTCGCCTGGTACGGGCATCTGAAATACAAGTCCGCGCCCCTGCTTGCGGTCATCCTGATAAGCTGGGGGATCGCGCTGTTCGAGTATTGCTTCCAGGTTCCAGCGAACCGCATCGGCCACGGCGCCTTCAGCGCGGCGGAACTGAAAACCATCCAGGAGGTCATCACCCTGCTGGTCTTCGCCGCCTTCTCGATCCTCTACCTCGGCGAGCCCCTGCGCTGGAACCACGCCATCGGCTTCGCCCTGATCGCCGGCGGAGCGTATTTCGTGTTTCAGAAGTGGTAGGGGACCGCCTCTCCCCCCTTCACAAACTCCGGGGTAAATACCGGGCATACCACGCCGAGAGGAGCAGCAGGCCGCCCAGCACCACGAATACCGTCTGCAGGGGCGCGACCGAGAGGATGGCGGTGTAGAGCAAGGCCGGGATCAGCTGGGAGGCCTCGATATAGGTTCGGAAGACCGAGGTCATCTCGGAGCGCTCGTAGTAATGCACCGAGCGCAGGAACGGGATGTTGCCGAGAGCGTCGAGCGCGACAGCGCCGATGGCGGCAAGGAAGAACAGCAGCGCGGTGACCATTGGGCTCGGGCCGGCGGCGCCGGCAATGATCGAGAGAATGCCGGAGAAGGTGGCCGCCGCGATGATGATCCGGCGGATACCGTGGCGCTTGCCGAGCCTGCCGAAGAACGGCGCGATGAAAAGCAGCCCTTGCGCCGCTGAAAGCATCACCGCGACGGTCGCGTCATCGCCGCCGTTCCGGATGATGTAGAGCGGCGGATAGATGAAGAAGGTGGTCCAGAAGGAACTCCGCCCGAACGGGATGATCCAGGCGAGGCGCAGCCTCGGCTGAGCCAGATAACGGCCGAGATACTGCCAGGGCATCGGCGGCTTGCGGGTCGCGGGCGCGACCGCGGCGTGCTCCTGGATGCGCAGGAACCAGAAGAAGGCCAGCGCCGCCATCGCGAAACACGCGCTCGGCACGCACACCGCCCAGAGGCCCCAGGTCTTGTAGATCCAGATCCCCGCCGCCGGGCCGACGAACCACGCGGCGCCAAGAAAGGCCAGGCGGATCGGCTCGGAGGTCACGAACTCTTTTTTCTCAATATAATCAATAATGTATAAATTCAGCGAGATATTGACGGCGACCACGGCGAAGGCACGGAACTGCAGCGCCGCGATGAAACTCGCCTCGCTCGCCGCCGCCAGCAGCATCGGCGCCACGATCATGCAGGCGACACCGATGGTGAAAACCCATTTGCGGCGCAGGCGGCGCAGCACCAGCGGCACCAGAAAGCTGATCAGAAAGGCGACGACGCCGACCACGGAATAAACCACGCTGATCATCTGGGCATCGTGGATCAACCGCTCCGCCTCGAACGGCAGGATGCCAGCGATCAGGGCGCGGGAAAACGCCTCGATCGCATTCAGGCCGCCGAAGACACGTGCACCGGGCCGGTCGACGACCCGAAGCCACATCGGAAAGCGAATTTCCACGCTGACAACTCTTGCATATGCGGGCCGAACCGAGCCGCCCGCGGATTGATGTGATGGCTACAAAGTCGCGGAAAATTCTGCAATTGCAAAGGACAAATCGCACGTATCGCGACACATGACATCGCGCCGGAGGTCAGAGCAACGCCGCGCCGGCCGCTAGCGTTCCTCGATGATCAGGGAGAACAGCCTGTCGACGGTCACACCGTTCTTCGCCAGCGGCGGCAACATGCGGCGCGGCGCAACCCGCTCGGGCGAGTCCCATGTGATTTCACGCAAAGCGAAAAATGGGAGAAGCCTTCGGGGATCACACTTTCGGGTGAAGCCATTGCCGGTTGGCTTAAAAGACCAATCGCCGAAAATCTATATCAAACACGAAAACATGCTCGAAATAGCCGGCCTGAGCCGAACCGGCACCACTCCCAACCGCCGATTTTTGGGGTATTTGAGGTCTCGTTCGTCTACTTTGGGTGGTCCGCAATGCCCGACGGCAACCGCCCATGCCCAAATCAGGATCAACCGTCCGCGCCATAATCAACACCGGAAGACCCACTCGCCAATGAGCATTCACGTCGCCCTCCATCACCGCACCAGCTATACCTATGACCGCCGGGTTCAGATGGGCCCACAGGTGATCCGCCTCAGACCCGCGCCGCATTCGCGGACCCCGGTCTTGAGCTACGCGCTGAAGATCGAGCCGTCCGGATACTTCATCAACTGGCAGCAGGACCCGCACGGCAACTATCAGGCGCGGGTGGTCTATCCCGAACCGGTGACCCATTTCGACGTCGAGGTGGACCTGGTCGCCGACATGTCGATCCAGAATCCCTTCGACTTCTTTCTCGAACCCGAGGCCGAATCCGTTCCCTTCACCTATGACGAGGAATTGCGGCGGGAGCTCGAACCCTATCTTGAACCGGAAGCCGCCGGACCGCTGCTGCGCGCCTGGCTGGACCGGCTGCCGAAAATGGAAGGCGGCACCGCGAATTTTCTGGTGAACCTGAATCAGCAGTTGCAGCGCGAGATCGAGTATCTCGTGCGCATGGAGCCGGGCGTACAGACCTGCGAGGAAACCCTGCAACGCGGCAAGGGCTCATGCCGTGATTCCGGCTGGCTGCTGGTGGAGATCCTGCGTCATCTGGGGTTCGCGTCGCGCTTCGTGTCCGGCTATCTGATCCAGCTTGTGGCGGATGTGAAATCGCTGGACGGCCCGTCCGGAGCCGAGGCGGATTTCACCGATCTGCATGCCTGGGCCGAGGTCTATCTGCCCGGCGCCGGGTGGATCGGGCTCGATCCCACCTCCGGCCTGCTCACCGGCGAGGGCCATATTCCGCTGGCCGCGACCCCGCGCCCCGGAAGCGCGGCGCCGATCACCGGCATGGTCGAGGATTGTACGGTCGAGTTCGCTTTCGACATGTCGATCACCCGGGTCAGTGAATCGCCTCGGGTCACCAAGCCCTATACCGAAGAGCAATGGGAGCGGATCGACGCGCTCGGCGAAGCGGTGGATATCGAGCTTTCCGGAAACGATGTCCGGCTGACCCTGGGCGGTGAGCCGACCTTCGTGTCGATTGATCACGTTGACGCGGCGGAATGGAACACCGCGGCCGTCGGCCCCACCAAACGCCCCCTCGCCGACGACCTCATCCGCCGGCTCTATCGCAAGTTCGCGCCGGGTGGATTGCTGCATTTCGGCCAGGGTAAATGGTATCCGGGCGAACAGCTGCCGCGCTGGTCCTTCTCGCTCTACTGGCGCGCTGACGGCGTGCCGATCTGGCGCGACGAGCGGATGATCGCCCGCGAGACCGAGGACAGCAGGCCGGACGTGGCGGCCGCGCGGACCTTCGCCGAGGGCATTGCCAGCCGTCTCGAGGTTCCGTCGGGCGCGGTGACCGGTGTCTATGAGGATCCCTGGCATTTCATGGAAAAGGAACGGCGGCTTCCGGAAAACGTGACGCTGGATGATTCCAAACTGGATGACCCTCTGGAACGGGCGCGGCTGGCCAAGGTCTTCAACCGCGGCCTCAGCAAACCCAGCGGCTACATCCTGCCCCTGCAACGCTGGAACGCGCGCGGCACCAACCGTTGGATCAGCGAGCCCTGGTCGACACGGACCGACCGGCTGATCCTGCTCCCCGGCGACTCGCCGATCGGGTACCGCCTTCCCCTCGCCTCGCTGGCCCATATCCCCGAGGCCGACTATCCCTATATCCTGCCCGCCGACCCCTTCGCCGAGCGCACCGAACTTCCGGAGCCCGACGCCAGGCGCCAGCCTTATCTGCAAGGCGCGGAGCAGCCGGCGGGCAACCGGCAGAATCATGCGGAGCAGTCGCTGACCGGCGCGCGGGTCCGCGCGGCGCTCGCGGTGGAGCCTCGGGACGGACGGTTATGCGTGTTCATGCCGCCGACCGAAACCCTGGAGGACTACCTGGACCTGGTGGCGGCGATCGAGGACGCGACGGCGGAAACCGGGATGCCCGTGCATATCGAGGGCTATGCCCCGCCGCACGACCCGCGCCTCAACGTCATCAAGGTGACCCCCGACCCGGGCGTGCTGGAGGTCAATATCCAACCGGCCTCAAACTGGCGTGAAATGGTGGATATAACGACCACGCTGTACGAGGAAGCGCGGTTGAGCCGGCTCGGCACCGAGAAGTTCATGCTGGACGGACGGCATACCGGCACCGGCGGCGGTAATCATGTGGTCGTGGGCGGCGCCTCGCCCGCCGACAGCCCGTTCCTGCGCCGGCCGGACCTGTTGCGCAGCCTGATCACCTATTGGCAGCACCATCCTAGTCTCAGCTATCTCTTCTCGGGCCTGTTCATCGGGCCGACCAGCCAGGCGCCGCGGATCGACGAGGCCCGGCATGACGGACTCTATGAGCTTGAGATCGCCGCCAGGCAGATTCCCGGACCGGGAGAGGCTTGTCCGCCCTGGCTGATCGACCGGATTCTCCGCAATCTGCTGATCGACGTGGCCGGGAACACCCATCGGACCGAGATCTGCATCGACAAGTTGTATTCCCCGGACGGGCCGACCGGACGGCTCGGGCTGGTCGAGTTCCGCGCCTTCGAGATGCCCCCGCACGCCCGGATGAGCCTGACGCAGCAGTTGCTGCTGCGCGGTCTGATCGCGCGGTTCTGGAACACGCCGTACAGCGCGCCGATGGTGCGCTGGGGTACCTCGCTGCACGACCGGTTCATGCTGCCGCGCGCGGTCTGGTCCGATTTCAAGGACGTTATCGACGACATGCGGGACGCCGGCTATCCCTTCGAGATCGACTGGTTCGCGCCGCATTTCGAGTTCCGCTTCCCGCGCTACGGCGGGGCCCATTTCGGACCGATCGAGATCGAACTTCGCCAAGCCCTGGAGCCCTGGCATGTCATGGGCGAGGAAGGCGCCATCGGCGGCACCGTGCGCTATGTCGACTCCTCGGTGGAACGATTGCAGGTCCTGATCAGGGGGCTGACGTCGGATCGGTACATTCTCGGATGCAACGGATACCGGGTTCCCCTCGCTTCGACCGGCACCAACGGGGAATTCTTCGCCGGGGTGCGATTCCGCGCCTGGAAGTCACCGTCGTCCCTGCATCCCAATCTCGACGTGGATTCGCCGTTGATCTTCGACCTGTACGACACCTGGAGCAACCGGGCGGTGGCGGGCTGCACCTATCATGTGGCTCATCCTGGCGGCCGCAATTTCGAGGCCTTCCCGGTCAACGCCTACGAAGCGGAAAGCCGCCGTCTCGCCCGATTCTTCGATACCGGACATACACCGGGCACAAGCGGCATGCCGACAACCGTCGAGAATCCCGAGTTTCCGATGACGCTTGACCTCAGACGCGCCAAGGCCGGAGAATCGCGTTAGCTTGCATCATTGGCTGGCGGTCCCAGCATCGCCCACATGGAGTGACGGTGAGCGAACATAATCCTGCCGGTCCGAATAACCGCGCAACCGGCGCCTCGAGCCTGACCTATTCCCTGTTGAACGGCGTCCGTGACGAGATGATGGACGCCGACGGGAACGTACGGGCACACTGGCGCGGATTGATCCACAGGTTCGAACGCCTCTCGGGCGCGGAAATCAAGGAGATATTGAATTCCTCGCAGCGTCTGGTCCGCGAAAACGGCACCACCTACAACGTGTTCGGCGAAACCGGGGAGGTTGCCCGGCCCTGGCGGCTGGATCCGGTTCCGTTCGTTATCGGCGCCGAGGAATGGCGGGTCCTTGAAGAGGGGCTGATCCAGAGAGCGCGTCTGCTCAACCGGGTGCTGGAAGATATCTATGGCGACCAGATGCTGTTGGCGGAAGGGCTGCTGCCACCCTCGCTGGTGCACGGCAATCCGAATTTTCTGCGTCCCGTACACGGCATCAAGCCGGTCGGCGGCATCCATCTGAATTTTCTGGCCTTCGATCTGGCCAAGGCGCACGATCAGCGCTGGTGGGTGCTGAGCGACCGGACCCAAACCCCGTCCGGCGCCGGCTATGCCCTGGAGAACCGGATCGTCCTGTCCCGCACCCTGGCGGATATCTTCCGCGATTCCCAGGTTCAGCGCCTCGCCGGGTTTTTCCAAGCCGCGACCGACGGCATGGTCAAGCTGACCGGCAAGGATGATCCGCTCATTGTCCTGCTGACCTCCGGCCCCGGCAATCAGACCTATTTCGAGCAGGCCTATCTGGCCCGCTATCTCGGCTTCCCGCTGGTCGAGGGCGCGGACCTGACGGTTCGGGACAACAAGGTCTTCCTGAAGACGCTGAACGGTTTGCGGCAGGTCGATCTGATCTTCCGGCGCGTCGACGGCGATTACTGCGACCCGCTGGAACTACGGACGGAGTCGATGCTTGGCGTCGCCGGCCTAGTCTCGGCGGTTCGCGCCGGAACGGTCATCGTGGCCAACAGTCTCGGCAGCGGCGTCGTCGAATGCGAAGCGCTGATGGGGTTCCTGCCGAGTCTTTGCGAAAAGCTTTTCGGCGAAAAGCTGCTGATCCCGTCCCTCGCGACCTGGTGGTGCGGCGAAGAAGGGGCCAAGCAATACGTCATCGACAATTTCGACCAGTTGGTGATCCAGCAGACGTTCTCCAATCGCTCGATCATGAACAAGCAGTTTCACGCGGTGCTGCCCGGAGCGGCAGACATGCAGACCCGCGAGGAAGTGCTCAATCAGATCAATCATCGCGGCTACGAGGTGTTCGCCCAGGAATCCCTGACCCTGTCCACCGCGCCGATCCTGTCGGACGGAGGCCTTATGCCGAGCCCGACGACGGTTCGGGTATTCGTGTGCTCCGACGGCAAGGGCGGCTTTCAGGTCATGCCGGGCGGTCTTACCAGAACCACCGACAAGACGGATGCGCAGGCCATCGCCATGCGCCAGGGCGACGCGAGCAAGGACACCTGGATCCTCTCCGATACCCAGGTCAATCCAATCAGCCGATTGCCCCGCCCGGATCAGCCGCTAACCCTGCGCCGCAGCGGCAGCAATCTGCCCAGCCGGGTTGCCGACAACCTGTTCTGGCTCGGCCGTTATGCCCAGCGGACCGAGGATACGGTCCGCCTGATGCGCAGCATGATCCTGCGGCTTGCCGGTGAAGCCGGCGCCGGCGAAGACCCGCAGACACTGGTCCGGCTGACGAACATCCTGGTTGATCTCGGCTACATGCGGCCCCGGGTCGGCCGGCGCGCGGCGGCCCGGGGCATTCACGCGGTGGAGCGCGAGGTCGCGGTATTGCTCTTCGACCGGGAAAGCTCGAACGGCCTCTTGAGCCTGATCGAAAATCTGCGTCGGACCGCCTCCCTGGTCCGGGAAAGACTGAGTATCGATTCCTGGCGTGTTCTGAACGCGCCGCACGAACTGGTGCGTCGGCATGCGACTGTGTTGCGTCTCGATACCGACGAAGCGTTAGGTCTGCTGAACCGGATCCTCGACCAGCTTTCGGCGTTCAGCGGCATGCAGAAGGAAAACATGGTCCGCAGCCAGGGTTGGCGCCTGCTCGACATGGGCCGGCGGATCGAACGGACCGTGCATATGGCGAAGCTGATGTGCGAAATTGCCGTCGAGGGCGATCCCGCCAGCGATGGCGGACTCGACCTTTTGCTCGAGCTTGGCGACAGCTCCATGACCTACAGGACGCGGTACCTGGCTTCGGTACAGGTCGGCGCCGTCATTGATCTGCTGCTGACCGACGACACCAACCCACGCTCGGTCGCCTTTCAGGTCGCGACCCTCGCCGATCACATCAGACATCTGCCCAGCGATCCTGAAAACGCCCGGATGTCTCCCGAGCAGTTTATCGTCGCCACCATGTCCAGCGACCTGCAGTTAATCGACGTCCAGATGCTGTGCGACCAGAAGGACCGCCGTGACCGGCGGATGGATCTCTCGCGGTTTCTGGAACGCCAGGAAAAGCACGCGATCGATCTGTCCCAGACCTTGGCGAGCAAATATTTCAGTCATGTCGTGCCGACCCGAGGCAAACAGTCCGGCGGTTCCATTAATTGATCTGCGACATCAGCCATCGCACGACCTACTCCTACGCGGCCCCGGTATCGCTTTCGCAACACCTGCTGCACCTGACCCCGAGAGCCACTCCCAACCAGGTCTGTCACCATCATTCGCTGCTGGTCGAGCCGGCGCCGACGGTCAACTCCGAGAGCCGGGACTTTTTCGGAAACGCGACAGCCTTCCTGACGCTCGAGGAACCGCACGACCGGCTGACGATCCTCGCGGTAAGCCGGATCGCGGTCAGCCCCCCGAACACTCCGCCCGCCGATGCCACGACGCCCTGGGACAGGATCGGCGAAATCCTCGCCAAGCAGCGGGTTCCCGAAACCCTGGAAGCGCATCAGTTCGTTTTCGACTCGCCTTTCACTTATTCGGATCATGTGCTGGAATTCGCGCGCGAGTCCTTCCCGCCCGGGCGTCCGATCCTTGAGGGGGCCGTCGATCTGATGTCGAGGATCTTCCGCGAATTCAAGTACGAAGGGGGCGTGACCGATATCAACACGCCGGTCGACAAGGTGCTTCGGGACCGGCGCGGTGTCTGCCAGGACTTCGCCCATCTCCAGATCGCCGCGCTACGTTCCCTCGGTCTGCCGGCCCGGTATGTCAGCGGCTATCTGCGCACCCATCCACCCGAGGGTCAGGAGCGCAAAATCGGCGCCGATGCTTCGCATGCCTGGCTGGCGGTCTGGGTGCCGGAGCACGGCTGGGTCGATCTCGATCCGACCAACGACATGATCCCCAGGGACGAACATATCACCGTGGCCTGGGGCCGTGACTATGGTGATGTCAGTCCGATCAACGGCATGATGCTCGGCGGCGGGGAACACCGAATTCATGTCGCGGTCGATGTGAAGCCGCTCGAATAGCGGTATCAGGCAGTCCCCGGACATCAGAAGACCGAGCGGCCAATCCTGGTCGTGAACAATTCAAGCGCCTTGACGCCGGCCAGCGAGTTGCCGTTCGGATCCAGGCCCGGCGACCACACGGCGGCGGAAAGCACGCCCGGAATGATGCCTAGAATGCCGCCCCCCACGCCGCTTTTGGCCGGTATGCCGACACGGAAGGCGAAGCTTCCGACGGCATCATAAAGTCCGCAGGTCATCATCAGCGAATTGATCCGCTTGGCCCGGCGCGGCGAGCAGATCCTTTGGCCGTCCATCGTCGCGATGCCGCCATTGGCGAGGAAGGAGCCGGCGCGCGCCAGATCCCGGCACGACATGGCGATCGAGCATTGATGGAAATACGCGTCCAGCACGTCATCGACTTCCGAACGAAGATTGCCGTGCGCCTTGAGGAAGTTCGCGATGGCCATGTTCCAGTGGCCGTGCTCGCGTTCGGACGCCGCCACTTCCCGGTCGAACTTGATTTCGGGATTGCCGGCCAGGCGGCGGATCTCGTTCAGGATGGTCAGCTTTCCGTTGACGCCCCGGCCGACAATATTGTCGGTGACGACGATGGCCCCGGCATTGATGAACGGGTTCCACGGGATTCCGTGCTCCAGCTCCAGTTGCACCAGGGAATAGAACCGGTTTCCGGACGGCTCCCGGCCGACCCGGTGCCAGAGATTCGCCCCGCTCCGGTTCAACGCCATGAGCAGGGTGAAAACTTTTGAAACGCTCTGAATCGAAAACTCGACATCGGCGTCGCCGATCGCCGCTTCCTGTCCGTCGATCGTTCGGACAACCATCGCGAACCTGGATTTTGGAACCCGCGCCAGCGCCGGAATATAGGTGGCGACCTTGCCCTTGCGCAGGTCGCCCGCCAAGCTTTTCAGGATGGAATCGAGAACCGCCTGATAGTCAATCAATCTCGTCCGACCGCCCTTGCCCGATGCTGGCTTCAAGCAGGTTGTTCCCCTGCTACCGCCTGCTCGTCCTTCTGCGCTCCGAAATACGCGACCGCGATATCGTTGCTGAGGCGTTGCAGGTTGATTTGCACCAGGTCCAAATGCTCGTGCAGCCCGTTGCCGAGGATGACCTTGATCGGCATCGCGTTGAGCGCCTCGAGATTTCGCAGGCCCGTCAGATCGCACTGCACGCCGACCAGTTCGGGATCCTCTGCGAGAGCCGTCAAATAGTGACTGATCCGTTCGACGCAGGAGACGATGGATCGCGGGAATGCCGGATTGAGCAGAATGTACTCGGCGACGGTTTCCGGCGTCAGGCCGCTTGAATGCACCCGGCGGTAACCG
>JAYOEU010000152.1:1687-10908 GCA_038116915.1 Alphaproteobacteria bacterium | reverse complement strand
TAGCCTGGCGCTCAAACACGATCGCGGCGTTGCACAGCGGACAATAAGTCGCCGCCACCGGAACGCCGCCAATCACATCATTTACGATCTCGTGCCACGTCAGCTCCCGCAACGGATAGGCCCTGGCCACTCCGTTCACCTCGAGTCCGATCACCGGTTCGGTTGGTGCAATATCGTCAATCTCGGAAAGCTTCACGAATTTCGGATCATCAATGGGCGGTATCCCGTCCTTGGGCGGCCCGCCGGAGAGTACATCGGCATAGTCGATCGAATGCCTTGTGAAATCCGTGCGCGGCCATTCGGATTTCCAGTGGTCCGGGTTGGCCAGGGCGGAGATCGCGGGAACCGCAACGGCGATCGCGGCGATCAGCAGGGTCAACGCGCTTACGCTGACTTTCGGTCGTGGTGCTCGCATGGCGGCCAGGGTTGACCGACCGTCTGCTCCTGGCCAGTCACGTTCAAGTGACCGGCAATCAGAAGCTTACCAATCGCCCTTGGCAAGCGCGCGAAATTCCTCGACCAGTTCGCGGTTCTTGAAGCCCAGATTGCTGCGCTCGCCCGGATCAGCGTCGATGTCGTAGAGGAATTCGAAACCTCCGTCCCAGAGGTATTTCCAACGCCCGCGGCGAACCGCGCGCTGAGCCCGCGCCCGCCAATCTTCGCGGACCGTCGGCAGATCGATGCACCAGAAAAAGGTACGCTCGCCCCGCGAGCCCTTGCCGGGAGCCAACAGATTCACGCCGTCCAAGGTCTGGTCCGCCGACAGCCCGGCAGCCGCAAGCAAGGTCGGCGCGACATCCATCAGGATTCCGGGCTCTCCCGACACCTCCCCCGCCGCCACGCCCGCCGGCCAGCGCAGGATCATCGGAACCCGGATGCCGCCTTCCCAAAGCGTGCCGAACCCGTGAAAGAAAGGCCCCTTGGTGGCCATCTCGGCGCCGCCGTGATCATAGGTCAGCATCACCGCCGTGTTCTCCGCCAAACCCTGGCGCTCGAGCGTGTCCAAAACCCGTCCGACGCTCAGATCCAGATGCTCGATCGCGGCGGCATAGTCGGCGCGGGTGCCGTCGATCCAGGTGTCATGCCGTTCGGTCTCCGCCTCGCGGCCCGGCGGCGTGTAGGGCGGCAGCGCGGCATTGTAGGCGAGATAGAGGAAGAACGGCTCCGCGCTGGAGCCGCAACGCTCAATGAAACGGACGGACTCGTCGGTAAACAGATCGGTCGTATAGCCGGGCCGGTCGATCACCTCGGTGTCGCGGTAGAGCGCGTCGATGCCGTTGCGGGTCTTGTGGCTGTAATAGTCGATGTTCCAGTCGTGAAAGCCCAGGAACTCGTCAAAGCCGTGCGCGTTGGGGCCGTCCTCACGCTCGTAACCAAGATGCCATTTGCCGAACAGGGCCGTGCGAAAGCCGGCATCCTTGAAGTAGCGGGCCAGGGTCTTTTCCGAGACCGGCAGACCGGCCTCTCCACGGTTGATATTCCGCTCCATCCCGAGATGGCGAGGATAGCGTCCAGTCAGCATAGCCGCCCGGCTTGGAACGCAGATCGGCGCCGGAGCGTAGAAGTCCGTATAGCGCCGGCCCTGTTCCGCAAGTCTGCGAATGTTGGGCGTGCGGATCTCGCTGTCTCCGAACGGCTCTATATCGCCGTAGCCCATATAGTCGAAGACGACGAGCACCACGTTGGATGCCTTCGAGCTGCCCATGCCGCTTCCCTTCCCGTCTGGCTTCGGTCACGGCAACGCTATTGGGCGCTCCAGCCTCCGTCCAGGGTCATGGTGACGCCCGACATGTTCGCGGCCGCATCTCCGCACAGGAACACGGCCGCGGCGCCAAGCTGTTCGATCGTGGTGAATTGACGGGACGGCTGCTTTTCGCCGAGCAAGGTGGCGGTTGCCTGCTCGATCGAGGTGCCGTCGTTCTTGGCCCGCGCCTCAATTTGAGCCATCACAAGCGGGGTTTTCACCCAACCCGGGCAGATCGCGTTACAGGTAATGCCGGTTCCCGCGGTCTCAAGGGCGGTCACCTTGGTCATGCCGATCAGACCATGCTTGGCGGCGATATACGCGACCTTCTGGACCGAGGCGACCAGGCCGTGGACCGAGGAGATATTGACGATCCGGCCCCAGCCGCGCCGCTTCATTCCGGCGACCACCGCCTTGGTGGTGTGGAAGGAACTGGAGAGATTGATGGCGATCACCGCATCCCAGCGCTCGTCCGGAAAATCCTCGATCAGATCGGTGTGCTGGATGCCGGCGTTGTTCACCAGGATATCCACCTGGCCGAACCGTCTTTCGGTCTCGGCAACCAGATCCCGGATTTCGGCCGGCTTGGTCATGTCGGCGCCATGATAGGCGGCCCCGACCTTGAAGCGGGATTCGAAATCGGCGCGTTGCTGTTCGATGGCGGCGGCGTCGCCGAATCCGTTCAGCATCACATTGACGCCGGTCTCGGCCAGCGCCGCCGCGATGCCCCTGCCGATCCCGCTGGTCGATCCTGTTACAATCGCCGTCTTGCCACGCATCATCCGCTCCGAGAGTGAGTCATTTCGCAGATGCGAGATAACCAACCCTCGAAGCTTGCGCAAGCGTCAAATCGAGATCAGCGCACCGCCGCCGCGATCGCACCGCCGAGATCGACCGTATTGGCCTGACCGCCCAGATCCGGCGTCTTCGGACCACCACCCGAGACGACTTCCTCGCAGGCCCGAACAATGGCATTCGCGGCCTCGACGTGGCCGTGATGCTCCAGCAGCATCGCTCCCGACCAGATCTGGCCGATCGGATTGGCGATGCCCTTGCCGGCAATGTCCGGAGCCGAGCCATGCACCGGCTCGAACATGGACGGCAGATCACCATCGGGATTGATATTGGCCGACGGCGCGATGGCGATCGAACCGGCGACGGCGGGGCCGAGATCCGACAGGATGTCGCCGAAAAGGTTCGAGCCCACCACCACGTCGAACCAGTCGGGGTGCAACACGAAATTCGCGGTCAGAATATCGATATGATACTGGTCGGTCTTAAGCTCCGGATATTCCTTTGAGATCGCCGCGAACCGCTCGTCCCAATAGGGCATGGTGTGAATGATACCGTTGGACTTGGTGGCCGAGGTGACCTTCTTCAGTCCCTGACGGCGGCAGAGATCGAAGGCATAGCGCATGATCCGGTCGGTGCCGTGCTTGGTGAACACCGATTCCTGAACCGCGACCTCGAACTCGGTGCCCCGGTGCAGCCGTCCGCCGATCTCGGAATATTCGCCCTCGTTGTTCTCGCGCACGACCCAGAAGTTGATGTCTTCCGGTCCGCGGTTGGCAAGCGGACAGGGCATGCCCTTCAGCATCCGGACCGGGCGCAGGTTCACATACTGCTTCATCTCGCGCCGGATCGGGATCAGAAGGCCCCAGAGCGAGATGTGATCCGGAACCCCGGGATAGCCGCAGGCGCCGAGGAAGATGGAGTCGAACTCCTTCAAGGTTTCGATGCCGTCGTTCGGCATCAGCTTGCCGGTCTTGTGATAGCGCTCGCAGCCCCAGTCGAACTCGGTGAATTCGTACTCGATACCGTACTTTGCGCCGGCCGCCTCCAGAACCTTGATACCCTCGGGCACCACTTCCCAACCGATTCCGTCTCCGGGAATGACGGCAAGCTTGAGTTTCGACATGATCTCGGGTCTCCGTGGGTGAATTTTCGGGTGTTATAGGCGAGCCGCCGCCGCGCGACAATCACCGGCGCGAAACGGCGATCCCCGGATCAGTTCTTGTGCTTGTGGGCGCCGTGCGCGGCCTCGGTGGCCCCGACCGCGCCGACCGTCACCATGACCGGCAACTCGCCCGCCTTCTCGAAGGTCAGAACGAGTTCGAACCGGTCCCCTTCCTTAAGCGGCTGCGAAAGTCCCGTCAGCATAATGTGATCCGCTCCGGGTTTGAGCGACGCCGAACCGCCCGGCGGAACCGTGACCGCCTCAATCGGGCGCATTTTCATCACACCGCCCTCATGCAGATGGGTGTGCAGTTCCGCCCGCTTCGCGATCAGGGTGAAGGCTCCAACCAGCTTGTCCGGCTCATCGGTCGGATTGCGGACCGTCAGATACACCGCGCCGTTCGGGCTCAGAGCGATGGTCGCGCGGGCGAAGGCCTTTTCGACCGATACGCCCGGCGCTTGCGCCCATGCCGGCAAGGCCGGAACGATGGCGAGGACAAAGAATGCCGTGATCGTAAACAGGGCTTGCCAGAGGCGGCGGCGCATGGTTCAGGTCCTCGCAGTTGTCGCGGGAGTAACGGTGCCCCGTTCGTCGCGAGCATAGATTGGAACGGACCGCCGCATTTACCCGCGAAATCGGCCCGGCTAGCGAAAATAGTCAAACGGGCACGCGATTGCACGGCCTCATCGGTCCCAACGCCCTTTCTTGATCCCGCGACCGTCTTGTAAACTGTACCCGCGCCGCGGTCCAACCGGCCCGCCAGGGAGAGCCACCATGCCATCATCCGGAAACATCTACGATTTCGACACCCTGTCGTTGCACGCGGGACAGCGCCCGGACCCGGAAACCGGCGCTCGGGCGGTGCCGATCTATCAGACCACGTCCTATGTATTCCGTGACGTCGATCACGCGGCCTCGCTGTTTAATCTGGAGCGGGCCGGGCACATCTACTCGCGCATTTCGAACCCCACGGTCGCGGTCCTGGAGGAGCGCATCGCCGCCTTGGAAGGCGGGGTCGGGGCGGTGGCGACGGCAAGCGGACATGCGGCCCTGGTGCTCGGAATCCTGACGCTGATGGGACAAGGCGGGCACATCGTCGCCTCCAGCGCGCTCTACGGAGGCAGTCACAACCTGTTCAGCCATACCTTGCCGAGATTCGGGATCGAGACCACCAAGGTTCATCCTCGTGACATCGAGGGTTTCAAAAAGGCGATCCGGCCCGAAACCCGTCTGGTGTTCGGCGAGACCATCGGCAATCCGGGGCTGGAGGTCATGGATCTCGAGGCGATCGCCGCCATCGCCCATGCGGCGGGCGTGCCGCTGATGATCGACTCGACCTTCGCGACACCGCATCTCTGCCGGCCGTTCGAACACGGGGCGGATCTGATTGTCCATTCCGCCACAAAATGGCTCGGCGGCCATGGCGTGGCGATCGGCGGGGTGCTGGTCGACGGCGGCAACTTCGACTGGGAGGCGTCGGGCAAGTTCCCGACCCTGACCGAGCCCTATGCGGGATATCACGGCCTGGACTTCGCCGAGGAGTTCGGACCCCAGGCCTTCGTCATGCGCGCCCGGGCGGAGGGGCTGAGGGATTTCGGCGCCTGCATGGCCCCGGCCACCGCGTTTCATATCCTGCAGGGAGTGGAAACCCTGCCCCTGCGCATGGACCGGCATGTGGCCAATGCCCGCGCGGTCGCGCAATTCCTGGCCGAATCCGATGCGGTGGAATGGGTCGCCTATCCGGAACTGGACAGCCATCCGGACAAGGCCTTGGCCGCGAAACTACTGCCAAAGGGCGCCGGCTCGATGATCGCCTTCGGCATCAAGGGCGGACGCGAAGCCGGGCGAATCTTCATCGAAAAGCTGGCCGTGTGGTCGCACCTCGCGAATGTCGGCGATGCCAAGTCCCTGGTCATCCACCCCGCCAGTACCACGCACCAGCAGATGGATGCCGAGACGATGAAGGCGGCCGGCCTGTCCGAGGATCTGGTTCGGCTGTCGGTCGGGCTTGAAAGTCCTAAGGACCTGATCAGCGATCTGAGGCAGGCCATGCGCGCCGCGACCATGCGCAAGGCCGGTTGATCATGGAGCTTAGAGTCGCGGGCAAAACAGCCTTCATCGCCACCGGAGGCCGGCCGTTCGATGCCGCGAAGCCGGCCCTGGTCATGGTGCACGGCGCCGGCATGGATCATACGGTCTGGTCGATGCAGGCGCGGTACTTCGCGCATCACGGCTTCTCGGTCATGAATCTCGACCTGCCGGGCCATGGCCGATCCGAGGGACCGGCGCCGGGGACGATCGCGGCCTATACGGACTGGCTGGCTGAAGCGCTCGGCGCGATCGGCGCGCGGGACATTCATCTGATCGGCCATTCCATGGGCTCGCTGATCGCGCTGTCCCTCGCGGCGCGCGGCGCGACGTCTGTCCGCAAACTGGCCCTGCTTGGAACGCTCCCCCATATCCAGGTCGCCGACGCCCTGTTGTCCGCCGCCCGGAACAACGAACACTCCGCATACGAAAGCATCGTCGGCTGGGGGGTTGGACGGCGCGCGCAGATGGGAGGGCACCGGGCTCCCGGTTCCTGGATCGCCGGCGCCAGTCTGCGGTTGCTGGAGGCGGGCGAACCCGGTGTCCTGGCGAATGATCTCGCCGCCTGTCACCAGTGGACCGAAGGTCTTGAGACGGCCGGGCGCATTGACTGTCCGACCCTGCTATTGCTCGGATCCGACGACCGCATGACACCGGCCCGTGGCGCCAAGCCGCTGGCCGACGCTATTGCCGGCAGCCGGACCATCGTTCTCCCAGACGCCGGACACATGATGATGGCCGAGCAGCCGGACGAGACCCTGGATTCGCTGTCGAACTTTTTCACGAAAGAATAGAGCATGACCGAAACGGCGGAACGTCAGGAAACCCGCGAGAATTACGCCTGGTTCGTCGATATCCCGACCCGCTGGATGGATGTCGACATCTACGGCCATGTGAACAACGTCGAGTACTATTCCTACTTCGATACGGCCGTGGCCGCCCATCTGATCGAGGTCGGCGGGCTGGAGCCCCACACCAGCCCCGTCATCGGTCTGGTGATCGAGACGAAGTGCGTTTTCAAGAAGTCGCTCCTGTTCCCGGTCGTGGTCAACGCGGGGCTAAGGGTTGTGCATATCGGCCGCACCAGTGTCCGCTATGAAATCGGACTGTTCCGCGAAGGCGACGACGAGCCGGCGGCGACCGGGCATTTCGTGCATGTCTATGTCGAGCGGGCAACGCAAAAACCCGCGCCGATCCCGGACGAACGCCGGGCCGCGATGCAGCAATTGCGAATGCCCTCCCAGGGTGACCGATCGTGATCGTCTGATTTGGATATTTGTGAATTCCATACAAATTTCTTCGATTTTACGGCTATTGGGCAGGCCGTCGGCTCTTCCCAAGAATTTGCAACGCAGCCCTTTCACCCCGAGGCTTCGATCCTCTATAGTCCTCTCAGTTGGCCTCGATTGACGATTGGTAGCCATGGCCGAAAGATCCAGCAAAGCACCGCGCCAGGAAGACTACAGCTTTGATTTGGCGAAAGTTTTCGCATCAATGGTCTCCGTACGCTCGCACATTCCGGAAGACGCGCACACAGCGTCGACATTGGGGACGGAGCGTGGCGGGAACGGCATCGTCATTCGAAGCGAAGGCGTCGTATTGACCATTGGCTACCTGATCACCGAGGCCGAAACCATCTGGCTGACCGACCACACCGGAAAGGCGGTCCAAGGTCATGTCCTGGGCTATGACCAGGAAACCGGATTCGGTCTGGTGCAGGCGCTTGGCCGGCTGGATGTGGAGGCGATCGAGATCGGCCGCTCTGCCGGAGTGCGGGAGGGCGACCCGGTCATCATGGCCGGTTTCGGCGGACGGTCCGGATCGGTCAGCGCCGAGGTCATCGCGGTCAGGGAGTTCGCGGGCTATTGGGAATATCTGCTGGACGAGGCCATCTTCACGGCGCCCGCGCATCCCAACTGGGGCGGTGCCGGACTGATCGGCTCGAAAGGCGAGCTGCTGGGCGTCGGCTCCTTGTTCATTCAACATGGCGGTGCCGGAGGCCAGGCCGTCGACGGCAACATGGTCGTGCCGATCGACTTGCTGGCGCCGATCTACGATGAGCTGATCACCCTGGGCCGGCCTAACAAGAAGCCGCGCCCCTGGATGGGGCTGTTCGGCACCGAGGTGGAGGACCGGGTCGTCGTCGCCGCGTTGACCCAGAACGGCCCCGCCGACCAGGCCGAGGTCGAGGTCGGTGACATCGTCCTTGCCGTATCCGGCCAGCCGGTGAAATCTCTCGCCGATATGTTCCGCAAGGTCTGGTCCCTGGGTCATGCCGGGATCGATGTTCCGTTGGCGCTCGGGCGAGACGGCGAGATCGTGCAGGCGAACCTGACCACCATCGCGCGCTCCGATCTGCTGAAGGGCCCCAAGCTGCACTGATCGGCCCGCTCGTCCGCTCGGCGCTCGGAGAACACTATGAAAATCGGCTTTATCGGCCTCGGGCTAATGGGTCACGCCGCCACGCGCCGGTTGGTCGAGCAGGGACATGAGGTCCACGGCTTCGACATCCTGCCCGAGAAGATCGAGGCCGCCGCCGCGCATGGCGTTCTGGCCGCGAGCTCTCCGGCCGACCTGACGTCCCGCAGTGAGTGCGTGATGCTGTCCGTCACCACGACCGACGCGGTCGGAGCGGCGGTATTCGGAGACGGCGGAGTCTCGGAAAGCGCGGGCCCCGGCAAGGTCCTTATCGATCTTTCGACGACCGAGGTGCCGGCAACGAAGACGTACGCCGAGCGCCTGCGCACCGGGACAGGCATGGGTTGGATCGACGCCCCGGTCTCCGGCGAACCGGAAGCGGCGGGCGCCGGAACCCTCGCGATCATGGCCGGCGGCACCGACGAGGATATGCGGATTGCCGGGCCCGCTCTGGATGCGCTTGCCGGTGTGTTGACCCACATGGGGCCGGTCGGCTCCAGTCAGGTCACCAAGATGGTCAATCAGGTGCTGGTTCTGAACAGCTATGTTCTGCTCGCCGAAGCGCTGGCATTGGCCGAGGCCGGCGGCGTCGATGCGGCCAAGATTCCGGCGGCGCTCGGAACCGGCCATGCCGGCTCGAACCTGTTGCAGGCCGTGTTCCCACGCATGGCGGCCCGAGACTTTGCGCCGCGTGGATACGCCCGTCAGGCATTGAAGGATCTCGACATGGTCAAGGATCTGGCGCGCGGCCTCAAATCTCCGACGCCGATGACCGGCCAGGCCGCCGAGCTTTTCCGTGTCCTGGTCACCAAGGGACACGGAGAAATCGACGGGTCAGCGATCCTGAAACTGTTCGATGCGAAAGAGCGGCTCTAGGCCGGCTCACGGAAATTCAACACTGATCAAATCTGTTTGTATTGAGCCCGTTACGCATTGTGCTCACCCCCTTGATGATTCGATTTTGACCTCGGCGGGCCCGACCAGGGGCCGGATCGAATTCACGGAGGAAAAAAC
>JAYOEU010000152.1:0-1587 GCA_038116915.1 Alphaproteobacteria bacterium | reverse complement strand
GAGACCCAATCTTCTTGGTGCCGCGCTCGTCGCCGGTACGTTGACGATGATGTCAAACGGAGCGCATGCGGCGGATTGCAACCCCGGCAAAACCCTCGCCGACGACATGTCGCCTGAGCAGGCCCAGGCGGTTTATGACTGTCTGAAGGACGATCTCTACCAGAGCTACAACAAGGGCAAGATCAAGGGGAAAGTCGGAAGCTTCGCCAAGGATTTCCGAAGCTAGGCGCCCGCCGCCAAGTTCCCCGCCGCTCCAGGTTTTCATGGCAGCCGCTTCCTGATGACCTGGGTGAACCCGGTCGGCGCCGAGGAGTATCTGAAATACAAGGAAGAAAACGTCAACATCCCCGCCGGCACGATCATCGCCAAGGAATCCTTCAAGATTTCCGACAAGGGAGAGGCGCAGAAGGGACCGCTCTTCATCATGGAAAAGGTCAAGGCCGGCACCTCGCCCGAAACCATGGACTGGTACTACATGGGGGTTTTGCCGAACGGCAAATACATGGCCTTCGACCCGGTCAAGGCCTGCAGCAAATGCCATATGGAGAACTTCGGCGAGCGCGGCGGCCTCGGCTACCCGATCGAGGAGGCCCGGATCGGTAAGTAAGCGGGATGCGATACCGCTTTGGCCGGGAGCCCCCCTCCCGGCTGAACGGTGGGCCGGTTTTCGATCCGGCCGGATGGGCCCCATCGGGGCCCGTCGCCGCCTCTAGCGGTGGATGACGGCCATTTGTCCGGCGGGATACCGCGTGCCCTCGGCCGCGCCCGGCGGGATCGCGGCATCGAGTTCGGCGATCTCCGCCGTGGAGAGAGTGATATCGGCGGCCGCTGCATTGCTTTCGAGATGGCTGACGCGCTGGGTTCCGGGTATGGCGAAGACGTGCTCGCCCCGGGACAGCAGCCAGGCGAGAGCGATCTGGGCGGGCGAGACGCCCTTTTTCCCGGCTAATGCCCGGACCGGTTCCATCAGCTTCAGGTTGCGGGAGAGATTCTCCCCCTGGAAGCGCGGATGGTCGCGCCGCCGGTCGCCCTCAGCCAGACTGTCGGCGCCGGTGACATTGCCGCCGAACATCCCGCGCCCAAGCGGCGAATAGGCGACAAAACCGATACCAAGTTCCTTGGTAAGCGGCAGCATGTGGTCCTCAACATCCCGCGACCAGAGCGAGTATTCGGTCTGCAACGCCGCGATCGGATGGGTGGCGTGCCCGCGCCGCAGGGTTTCCGGCGCCGCCTCGGACATGCCGAGATGGCGGACCTTGCCCTGTTCCACGAGACGCGCCATGGCGCCCACGGTCTCTTCGATCGGCACCGAGGTATCGACCCGGTGCTGGTAATAAAGATCGATCACGTCGATCTGGAGACGCTTGAGGCTGGCCTCACAGGCCTGCTGGACGTAGTCGGGCTTGCCGTTGATGGCGGGCTTGCCGTCCGGGCCGCGCACATTGCCGAACTTGGTGGCAATTATATAGCGGTCGCGCTTGCCCTTGAGTGCCCTCGCCAGCAATTCCTCGTTCTTGCCGGCGCCGTAGAGATCCGAGCTGTCGAGATGATTGACCCCGATCTCGGCGGCCCGATGCAGGGTCTGGA
>JAYOEU010000151.1:0-10938 GCA_038116915.1 Alphaproteobacteria bacterium | reverse complement strand
GTCACGCTTTTCGCCAGATTGCGGGGCTGGTCGACGTCGGTGCCTTTTTCGACGGCCGTGTGATAGGCCAGCAGCTGGACCGGGACCGTGTAGAGGATCGGGGCCACGAACGGGTCAACCTCGGGGAGTTCGAAGGCCCAGGTGGCGTCGGCGCCGAGCTTGGCGATGCCCGTCTTGTCGGACAGCAGCACCACCCGGGCGCCCCGGGCCAGCGCTTCTTTGAGGTTACTCGCCGTCTTCTCGAACCAGTCGTCATGGGGAGCGACCATGACGACCGGCACCCCCTCTTCCAGGAGCGCGATGGGTCCGTGCTTCATCTCGCCGGCGGCATAGCCCTCGGCGTGGATATAGCTCAGCTCCTTCAACTTCAGCGCCCCCTCGAGCGCGATCGGGTAGTTGGAGCCGCGGCCGAGATAGATCACGTCGCGGGCCTGGGCCAATTCATGGGCGCAGGCGATCCACCGCGACTCATCCTCCAGAACCATCGCCATGCTCGCCGGAAGATGACCGAGAGCGGTCAGGATCTCCCCCACCCTGGCGGCATCCAGGGTCCCCCGCGCGCGCGCCCAATCCACCGCCAGCGCCGCCAGAGCCACCAACTGGGTGGTCAAGGCCTTGGTCGAAGCGACGCAGATCTCCGGCCCCGCCAGCGTACGGATCACCACGTCGGACTCCCGCTCGATGGTGCTTTCCGGAACATTGACCAGGCTCAGGATGTGCTGGCCCTCCTCACGGGCATGGTGCAGCGCCATCAGGGTGTCGAGGCTCTCGCCGGACTGGGAGATGAACAGCGCCGCCCCGCCATCCGGCAGCACGGTGTTGCGGTAGCGGAACTCGGAGGCGATATCGACCTCCACCGGCAACCGCGCCAACCCCTCGAACCAGTATTTCGCCACCATCGCCGCGTAATAGCTGGTGCCGGCGGCGACAATGGTGAGTTTCGGCAGGGTCGCGGGCTCGAACGGCAGATCCGGGAACGAGAGCTCGCCATGGACCGGGTCGTAATAGCGGTGCAGGGTATAGCCAACCACCTCGGGCTGTTCATGGATCTCCTTTTCCATGAAGTGGCGGCGGTTGCCCTTACCGATGAGAGCGCCGGACACCTCGGTCAGCGAGACACCCCGGTCGACCCGGTTCCCCGCCGCGTCATAGATCTCGGCCCCGTCGCGGCGCACCACCGCCCAGTCACCATCCTTGAGATAGGTGATCCGCCGGGTCATCGGCGCCAGCGCCAGAGCATCGGAGCCGAGGAACATCTCGCCCTCGCCATGCCCGATCGCGAGCGGCGAGGCTCGCCGCGCGGCCAGTAGCAGGTCCGGATAGCCGGCGATCATGACCACGAAGGCAAAGGCGCCGGTCACCCGCGCCACCACCGCACGCATCGCCGCGACCGGATCGAGGCCGTCCGCGAGATGCCGCTCCATCAGATGCGCCACCACCTCGGTATCGGTGTCGCTCTCCATAACCGCGCCGGCCGCGGTCAATTCGTCCCGGATCTCCTGGTGATTTTCGATAATGCCGTTATGCACCACCGCGACCCGGCCCGCGGTATGCGGGTGGGCATTGCCGACCGTGGGCGCGCCGTGGGTGGCCCAGCGCGTATGGCCGATCCCGGTGGCCCCTGGAAGCGGGTTGTCGTCGAGATCCTTCTCAAGATTGAAAAGCTTGCCCTTGGCGCGGCGGCGGGCCAGCGCCGCGCCGTCGATAGTCGCCACACCGGCCGAATCATAGCCCCGGTATTCCAGCCGTTTCAGCGCATCGACCATGGTCCGCGCGACGTCGCTTTTGCCGATGATTCCGACGATGCCGCACATGGGCTAATCCTTTGTCTTGTCTTTTTTGCGCTTGGAGCGGAACCGCGCCGCGCCACCGGCGACCAGCCTGGCCTCGCCGCGCACAACCGCCAACGCATCGGCGGGAACCGATTTCGTCACCGTGCTACCGGCCCCGACGATCGCGCCGTCGCCGATACTGACCGGCGCCACCAGCGCGGTATTGGAGCCGATGAAGGCCCCGGCGCCGATCTCGGTTCGGAACTTGTTGAAACCGTCATAATTGCAGGTGATGGTGCCGGCGCCGATATTGGCGCCCGCCCCGACCGACGCATCGCCGATATAGGACAGATGATTGGCCTTCGCGCCGGCCCCGATGGAGGCCGCCTTGACCTCGACGAAATTGCCGATATGGGCGCCGTTTCCGATCTCGGCTCCGGGGCGCAGTCTGGCATAGGGTCCGATGACGGCCCCGTCGGCAACGCTTGCCTGCTCAAGGTGACAGAAGCTCTTGATCTCGACGCCGATGCCGATCCTGACGCCCGGCCCGAAGGTCACGTTCGGATGCACGATGCTGTCGCGTCCGATGACCGTGTCGTGGGAAAAGAACACCGTCTCCGGCGCCACCAGGGTCACGCCGGCCTCCAGCGCCGCGGCGCGAAGCCGGCGCTGCATCAGGGCTTCGGCTTTCGCGAGGTCGGCGCGGGAATCGACGCCCAGCGTCTCCTCCTCCGGCGCTTCGACCACGGTGACGTAGCCTCCGCGCCCGCGGGCAAGCGCGACGATATCCGTCAGATAGAACTCCTCCTTGGCGTTGTTCGACGTCAGCCCCGCCAGCAGATCCGCCAGCTTGCCCCCGTCGATCGCCATGATCCCGGCATTGTAGAGCCGCACGGGGCGGTCGATGGTGTGCGCCTCGGAAACCTCGACGATACGCTCCAGCCGTCCTGAATCGTCCTGAACCAACCGGCCGTAGCGGTCCGGATTATCGGTCCGGAACCCCAGCACCACGACGTCGGGAGGATTATCGCCCTCGCGCGCCGCCACAAGCTTCCGCATGGTATCGGTGCCGCACATCGGGTCGCCGCCGAACGCCACCAGCACCGTTCCTTCAAAGCCGTCCAGCGCGCCCAAGGCCGCTCGAACGGCATCGCCGGTGCCGCGCGGTTCCCGCTGAACCGCGGTCTCGACCGGCGCCACCTCGGCGGCGACATCGTCCTGACCGGGCGAGATCACCACCACCCGCCGCTCCGGGCCGAGCGGGTCCAGCGCCGCCAGGACATGGCCGATCATCGTGCGCCCGGCAATCCGGTGCAGCACCTTCGGCTTGTCCGATTTCATGCGCGTGCCCTTGCCCGCGGCAAGCACGACGATGGCGACGGAACGGGACATGGGGTTCGGGGCCCTATCGTTTCGGTTGTCGGTCTGACCGAATCTTGGGTGAGTCGCGGGAAAAATGCCACAGGCCTTGGACTCGCGGAAATAAACAATTGCTACCGATGATGACAACCAGGGGCTGGAGCGCCGCGGCTTCCGCGGCTCTCACCCTCGCCGCTTTCGAATTGAGAATGCGAAAGGCGCCCCCGGATGACGCCGGTATCCTCTTCTGGCAGAGTGCCCGCCCGTTCAATTCGAATGATCAGCCTCATGACCACGCCCATCACCATCGCTTTCGACCTTGACGGCACCCTCGTTGACAGCGCCCCGGACATGCATGCCGCCGCCAACCGAACCCTGACGAGCGCTGGGCGGACCGCAATCACGCTGGCCCAGACGCGGACCTTCATCGGCGATGGCGTCCCGCGCTTTGTCGAACGAGCGGTTGCGGCCTCGGGACCTGGTCTGGAGCCGGACGCGCTCACCGCGATCACCGCCGCCTTCATCGCCGACTATGAGGCCAACGCCGCCACCCTCACCCGCCCCTATCCCGAGGTCGTGGAGACGCTGGAGGCGCTTCAGGCTCGCGGACACCGGCTCGCCGTGTGCACCAACAAGCCGCAAACAGCGAGCGACAATCTGCTGCGCGATCTGAATCTCGCCCGGTTCTTCGAAGTGGTGGGCGCCGGTGACCGCTATCCGGTGCGCAAGCCCGATCCCGGCCATCTTCTGGGTCTCCTGGCTGAGCTTTCCGTCGCGCCCGAGGCGGCCCTGATGGTCGGCGACAATGAGAACGACGCGGAGACCGCGCGCGCCGCCGGCGTCCGCTTCGCGCTGGTGCCCTACGGGTATGCCCGCGCGCCGCTCGAGAGCCTGCCCGCGACGTTTCGCCTGAAGGAATTCGGCGCTATCCTCGGGCTTGATCTCTAGAACCGGAGGCCCGAGGTGATCGACACCCAAGGCCCCCTGCCGACACAGACCATCGGGGAGCCCAAGCTGAGGAGGTTCCGGATTTCAGCCGGGCCGGAAACCCGCTCGGCGATCATCGCGGTCAGCTCGCACGCGCCGATTGGGCGCGCCTCAAGCCGCCTCGTCCCCCGGACCGAAGCCCAGATCCGCAGCCGCGCCGAGGCTCTCGCGCGGGACTATTTCGGCGTGAAATGGGCGATCAAGGTAGAGCCGATCGACACCGAATAGGGTCCGCGTCTGGCGAGGATCCCCGCTCAGTAACCGGTCGTGATTTCGAGCAGGATGTCGTCCGGATCGCGGAAATAGATGGCGCCCTTGGTGTCATTCCCATGGATATCGTGCTTGACGCCCCGCTCGCGGACGGTCCTGACCACGGCGGCATATTGCTCCGGCGATCCCTTCAGGGCGATATGATGCATGCTGCCGACGCCGCGCTGCGTCTTGGCCGGGCCTTTCTTCGGGAAATCGAAGAACGCCAGCATGTTGCCGCCGCCCATGTCGAGAAAGATGTGGGTGGAGCTCGGCTCGTCCCGGTTCGGCACGATCTTGGCGAGCCGCATGCCGACAATTTCGGTGTAGAATTCGATCGTCTTCTCGATGTCCGAGCAGATCAGCGCGAGATGATCGACACCGCCGGTGCCAACCGGGCTCGACCCGGCGGGCTTGTTCGACGGCCGGTACTTCTCCTCCAGCGCGGCGCGCTTGGCGTCATAGTCGATTTCCTGCTTGTCGGGCATGGTTCCCTCCTTGCGTCTAGTAGAATACGGCCGGCAAATCACCGAGCATGATCTGCCCCACCGCTTCGAAATGCGAATCCCGTGATTGGATCTGCTGGCTGAGCGTGTGGATATCACGCCAGCGCCGCTCGAACGGACTTTTTCCGATGAAGATCGCCGACACGCCGGCGGCCTTGTGGATCCGGTCGGCGACGTCGATGGCGCCGATGATGGCGTTGGTGGTGGCGAGGCGGACTCTTGCCCGATCCTCGATCCCCATGGCCCCGGTATCCTGCGCCGCCGCGTAGAAGCCGGACAGCACATCCACGAGATAGGATCGTGCCGAGCCGAGCCGGGCCTCGGACAATGCGACCAGCGCCCGCGTCGCGTCCCGGTCGGCGAGCCGCGCCAGGCCGCGCGGCGTCTTGTCCCGGGCAAGCTCGACAAAGGCCGACAGCATCCCACCCGCCGTGCCCAGCGCCACCGCCGCGACCCCGACCGCATAAAGCCCCTGCTGGGTGAACCAGTAGAGCGGGCCGTCGACGTTCCGGTTTTCCGGCTCCTCGCGGGTGCCGGTGAATTCCTCAGGCACAAAGACGTTCCGGACCGTATAGCTGTCGGACGCCGTGCCGCGCAGGCCGATCGTGTCCCAGGTGTCGTGCAGGGTGACCTGATCGGCGGGGAAGAGAAAGCTGGTGACCGAGGGCCGTCCGGCGGCGTTGAGACGCACGGAGCCGTCCTTTTCCTCGACCATGCAATGCGCGCCCATCCAGTTCGCCTGACGGCAGCCGCTGGAGAAGCCCCAGGTGCCGTTGACGATATAGCCGCCGTCGACGGCCTTCGCCTTTTGCGCGTCCGGTGGGCCCCAGGACATCCAGGCATGGGGCTCCGCGTAAATCTTGCGTGCCGTTTCGGGCAGCAGAAACGGCGTTATCAGGGCCGAGCTGTTGGCCACGAACAGGTTCCAGCCGACCGAGGCGTCATGCCGGGAAATCGCCTCAAGGGCATTCAGATAAGTGCACGGATCGACCTCGTCGCCGCCATGCACCTTGGGCAGGAACATCCGGGCAAGCCGTGCTTCGTGGATCTTGGAAAGCAGGTTTTTCGGGATCCGTTTGGTGCGCTCGATCTCATCGCCTGCCGCATCCAGATCAGGACCCAGAGCGCGCGCGCGGGCGACCGGGTCGGCCGGGTTAAACTGATCCATCGGATGATCTCCTGGGCATCATCCGTCCATTGCGGCGAAGCTTGGCCGATCTGTCAATGCCCGTCACCGCTTCGCGGCCGCCGGACCGTGCGGATCGGCGAACAGGAAACTCATGGGGATGGCGAAGGCGGCGGCGAGACCGAACAGCTGAAAAGCATTGAGATAGCCGATCATCTGAGCCTGCCGGCGGATCTCGCCGCTGAGGGCCGACAGGCTGGTGAGATTTTCAAACGACCATTTTCCGCTCACTTCGGGGAAGCGGAGTAATTCGTTGAAGGGCGTGATCAGCGCCGTCATGTCGGAATAGTTCCACGCGGTGCTTTGCACCAGAACCATCACGCTGATGGAGATGAAGACGCTGCTGCCGTAGTGTCGCAGCAGATTGAACACCGCCGAGCCCTCGACCATCAGCTTCGAGGAGAGCGTGCAGAAGGCAAGCGTCGCCATCGGCGTGTAGGCGAGACCGAACCCGAACCCCTGCAGCGTGTTGGTCCAGAACACATCGCCTTCGGTAAGATTGATATCCAGCGCCGCCATCTGCAGTCCCGCCACCGCCTGAAAGGCAAGCCCGGTCGCCAAGGCCAGCCGCGGCGCCTTGCGGGTGAACGGCACCACGATCAGGAAACTCAGCCAATTGCCGAAGCCGCGCGCGGCAATGAGGGTGCCGACCACCGAGTCGGGATAACCTCGCAACTCCTGCAACAGCGGCGGAAACAGAACGATCGGCGTGTAACTCATCCAACCCATGGCAAAGGCGGTGAGGCAGCCGAGCACGAAGTTCCGGTCAAGAAACAGCCGGGGATTGAGAAACGGATTTTCGGTCGTGAAGGTATGCACCACGAAGATGTAGAAGCCGGCGATGGCGACGCAAGCCTCGGCGACGATCTCCCAGGACTCGAACCAGTCCAGGCGCGAGCCGCGGTCCAGCATCAGCTGGGTGGCCCCGATCGCCAACGCGAGCGCGATGAATCCGGTGGCGTCGAACTTCTTGGCGTCTCCCCGGCCCTGATGGCCGACCGAGATCGCGGCCACGAGAATGCTGAGCAACCCGAGCGGGACGATCATGAAGAACACCCAGCGCCAGTTCAGCGCCTCGGCGACGAAGCCGCCCATGATCGGGCCCATCACCGGTCCGATCACCCCGCCGATTCCCCACACCATCAGCGCCATGGGATGCAGGCGGCGCGGAAAGGTCGCCAGGATCATGCCCTGACCCAGCGGCATCAGCGGCGCCCCGAACGCGCCCTGACCGATCCGGAAGAGCACCAAAGCCTCCAGCGAGTCCGCAAGACCGCAAAGCGCGGTGAAGACGGTGAATCCGGTCAGGCTGCCGAACAGCAGATACCGCCAGCCGAAGGTGCCCGCGAACCATCCGGTCAGCGGCGTCGCTATGGCGGTTCCGACAAGGTTAAAGGTTACCACCCAGGCGATCTGGTCCGGCGTCGCCGACATCGCCCCCTTGAGCTGTGGGAGAACGACATTGGTGCCGGTGATCGTCATCCCGAAGGTCAGCGTTGTGATCTGGACCGTCGCCAGAATGAGCCAGTGCCGCAGACCGACGGGCGCGGTCTCGGGATCGAACGCGGGCTCTGTGTGTCTATCGGTCATTCGATCGTGTCGCGATCAGCACGGGGGTTTTACAGGATACGCGACGACCGGGTCCGGCGCATGTCGGAATGACTTCTGGTCGCCGCCGCTTTCCGTCTAAACTGACCTGAAACCGAGAAAGATGGAACCATGAGCGAACGCGCGATCAGCGATCTTGGAGGACTGCCGGGCGGACCGGTCGATACTTCCAAGCACGAGCCGACCCTGACCGAACGGCGCATCGACGCGATGATGATGCTGCTCCGCGCCAAGCCGAGATCGTTCTGGGTGACCGACGAGAACCGCCGCACCATCGAGAGCCTGGAGCCGAAGACCTATGCCGAAGCGTCCTATTACGAGCGTTGGGTGCTGGCAATGCGCGGTCTGCTGATCGAAAAGGGCGTACTGAGCGAGGCCGAGATCGAGGCCAAGCTGGCGGAGGTTCGAAGCCGACACAAGGGATCCGGGCCATGACCGGCCCCTATGCGATCGGTGACCGGGTGCGGATCAGCCAGGGGCTGCCGCCGGGGCATGTGCGCACGCCGATGTTCCTGCGCGGACGGATTGGCCGGGTGATCCGGCATTTCGGCGACTTTCCCAATCCCGAACGCCTTGCCTACGGATTGTCGGGGCTGCCCCGCCTGCATCTCTATCAGGTGCTTTTCACCATGGACGAAACCTGGCGGGGCGACGGTGCATACGCTCCCGGAGATACCGTCGCCGCCGACATCTACGAGACCTGGATGGAGCGGTTATGAGCACGCACGGACATCATGATCATGATCACAGGCATGACCACGGACATGATCACACGACGTTTCAGCCCGATATTCGCGAGCCGAGCGAGGAGTGGGAGTTTCTCGAGATCGCGCTCCGCGAATTGCTGATCGAAAAGGGTGTCGTCACCGCGCGCGAAATCCAGGACCGGATCGAGACCTGGGAGAGAAAATCGCCCGAGGGCGGAGCGCGGATCGTCGCCCGAGCATGGAGCGACCCCGCCTACCGAACCCGCCTGCTGGAGGACGGCAACGCCGCCGTCGCCGAGATGGGGTTCGAGGTCGAGGCGCTGAAGCTGGTGGCGCTGGAGAATACCGAGGATCTGCATCACATGGTCGTCTGCACACTGTGCTCGTGCTATCCGCGCCCGATCCTGGGCATGCCGCCGCTGTGGTACAAATCCCGCGAATACCGCTCCCGCGCCGTGCGGGAACCCCGCGCCGTTCTCAGGGAATTCGGCACCGAACTGCCGGAGACGACGGAGGTGCGGGTGGTCGATTCCACCGCCGATTGCCGCTATCTGGTGATACCGCGCCGGCCCGAGGGAACCGAGGGCATGAGCGAGGCGGAGCTTGCGGCCCTGGTCAGCCGGGACTCGATGATCGGCACCGCCAGCGCGTTCACGCCGGGCGGTGCGCGGCAGAAGATTTAGAAAACGATCACGTTGCGCAGCGCCTCGCCCCGTTTCACCGATTCGAAGGCCTCGTTGATCCGGTCCAGCGGATACCGGTTCGTGATCAGCTCATCGAGCAGCAGCCGGCCGTCCTTGTAGAGCTCGATGAGTTTCGGAATATCGGTCTTGGGCCGCGCCGCGCCCATCTTGCTGCCGATGACGGTTTGCGCACAATCGGCGATATCGCTCACCTCAAGCGGCAGTTTCGCGCCGGTGGCCGGCATGCCGACCAGAACCACTGTGCCGCCGCGCCGGGGCAGTTCCATCGCCTGCACCATGGCCGGCGTGCTGCCGACCGTGACCAGAACCGTGTCGGCGCCCCTGCCACCGGTCAACGCCTTGACCTGATCGACGACGTTCCCGCGCGCCGGATTGATCCCGTGGGTCGCGCCGAAACCTCGGGCCGCCTCGAGCTTCTCCTCCGACAGATCCACCGCGATGATCGGATGGGCGCCGGACAGGCGGGCTCCCTGCACGGCGTTGAGCCCCACTCCGCCGGTGCCGATCACCACCACGCTTGAGCCGACCGGGACCTTGGCGGTGTTGGTGACCGCGCCGAGCCCGGTGATCACCCCGCAGGCGAGAAGCGAGGCTTGCTCGAAACCCAGATCCTTCGGCATGACCACGCACTGGCTTTCATGCACGACGGTGTGCTCGGCGAAGGCGCCGGTGCGGATGCCCTGCGCGACCGGCGTACCGGACGCGTCCTTCAGACGTCCGGGCGTGTCCAGCGGAAACCGGGTCTCGCACTGGGTCGGGGCGCCGCGCGCGCACTGAAAACACTGTCCGCAATGCCGGATCAGCGAGACGATCACCGCGTCGCCGGGCGACACGCCGGTAACCCCCGGCCCGACCGCCTCGACCACCCCGCTCGCCTCATGCCCCAGGATCAGCGGCGGCGTGCCGCCCCAGGCGCCCTCGGCATAGTGGATATCGGAATGACAGATCGCGCAGGCCCTGACGGCAACCAGAACCTCACCCTCCTTCGGCGCCTCCAGGGTGACGTCCTCGATGGTCAGCGGCTGTCCGAATTCACGTACAACAGCGGCCTTCATGGGCGGGTCTCCGATCTGATTTCCCTCTTCAAACTATAAACTCCGAAAGGTACCGTCCGCCCTGGAAATTTGTCCGCTTCAACAACCATTTTGAAATTTCAGAGCCCGTTTCATTTTTCGCATTCCCCAGTTCGCATTCCCCTTTCGCCTCCCCGACGAAGGTCGGGGCCGACGCCTGAGGCCTGACCAGGTGACGGATAGAGGATCATCGTCATCGATCTCCGCAAGTGCTTCGCCGACACACGCTCGCCGGCGCTTCAGGCGTCGGCCCCGGCCTGCGCCGGGGATACGAAAATCCCAATTGGCAACAACCGGACAGACGCTTGCGTGAGTCCTCAACCCCATTGGCAATCAAACCTGTCCGCGTCAAGATCAGCCCAGACCGTTCGACCCGCCCTTAAGGATTTTCCGTGACCCAATCCGTCGATCCGATCACCGTCTCCGTGGTCCAGCACCGCCTCACCGCCATCGTCGCCGAGATGGGCGAGGCGATGCTGCGCACCTCCTATTCGCAGATCCTGAATTCAAGCCGCGACTTCTCGACCGGCATCTGCGACGCGCAATGCCGTCTGGTGGCGCAGGCGGAGCATATTCCGATCCATGTCGGCGCGCTCTCCTATGCGGCGGAATCGGTCAGCGGATATTTCGGCGACACGGTAAAGCCGGGCGACGTCTATCTGCTGAACGATCCCTATTTCGGCGGCAGTCACCTGCCGGACGTGACCGCCTTCGTGCCGGTCTTCGCCGGCGACACGCTGGCCTTCTGGACCATCAACCGGGCGCATCACAGCGATATCGGCGGCGC
>JAYOEU010000150.1:0-11092 GCA_038116915.1 Alphaproteobacteria bacterium | reverse complement strand
CGACCCTGGTCGTCAACAAGCTGCGCGGCGGCCTCAAGGTCTCCGCGGTCAAGGCACCGGGCTTCGGCGACCGCCGCAAGGCGATGCTTGAGGATATCGCGGTCCTGACCGGCGGCACGGTGATTTCCGAGGATCTGGGGATCCAGCTCGAAACCGTCACTCTCGATATGCTGGGCACGGCGAAGAACGTCTCGATCACCAATGACGAGACCACGATCGTCGACGGCGCCGGCAAGAAGAAGGACATTCAGGCCCGCTGCAACCAGATCCGCGCGCAGATCGAGGAAACCACCTCCGACTATGACCGTGAGAAGCTGCAGGAACGTCTTGCCAAGCTGGCCGGCGGAGTCGCGGTTCTGCGGGTCGGCGGCGCCACCGAGGTCGAGGTGAAGGAACGCAAGGACCGCGTCGATGACGCGATGCATGCGACCCGGGCCGCGGTCGAGGAAGGCATCGTCGCTGGCGGCGGCTCTGCGCTTCTTTACGCGGGACGGGTTCTCGACAAGGTGACGCCCGATAACGACGACCAGCGGGTGGGCATCGACATCGTGCGCCGGGCGATTCAGGCTCCGGTGCGCCAGATCGCCGAGAACGCCGGCGCCGACGGTTCCGTCGTCGTGGGCAAGCTGCTGGAAGGCAAGAACATCAAAATGGGCTTCAATGCCCAGAACGGCACCTATGTCGACATGATCAAGTCCGGAATCATGGACCCGACCAAGGTGGTGCGGACCGCGCTGCGTGACGCGGCGTCGATCGCCGGCCTTCTGATCACCACCGAGGCGATGGTCGCCGACGCGCCGTCCGACAACGCGGGCGGCGGCGGCATGCCGGATATGGGCGGCATGGGTGGCATGGGCGGCATGGGCGGAATGGGTGGCATGGGCGATATGGGCTTCTAAGCGCATTCAGCTTTGCCATCCGGGCCCAAGGTCCGGTATCTAGACGGGGTCGCGATGCATTTCGCGGCCCCGTTTGTCTGTCAGAGGTCCCAATGCCGCAGATCCCGTCCCTGGAGACCGTCGCCGCGATCATGCGGGAGACCGCGGATGCGGTGATCATGCCGCGTTACAAGGCGCTGGCGGATGGTGAGGTCAGCGAAAAGACCGGCCCCAAGGATCTGGTCACCATCGCGGACATCGAATCCGAGCACCGGATGACGCCGCTTCTGAAAGCCTTGGTGCCGGATTCGGTCGTGATCGGCGAGGAGGCGGCATTGGAAGACCCGGCGATTTTCGAGTATCTGAAGGGCGACGCGCCGGTTTGGATCATCGATCCGGTCGATGGCACCAGCAATTTTGCCAAGGGCAGCCGGTATTTCTGCGTCATGGTCGGACTGGTCCGTGGCGGCGAGACCCTTTTGGGGGTCATCCTTGACCCTCTCGGCAACCGTTGGGTCGGGGCCGAGAAGGGAGCCGGCGCTTGGTCCCATTCCTACGAAGGCGGACCGGCCCAAAGGCTTTCAACTCTGCCGGGCTCGGCTCCGATCGAGATGCGCGGCGCCATCAATTTCCGGTTTCTCGACAGTCCCCTCAAGGAAGACATGCGGGCCCGGGCGAATGACGGCGTCGCCGACCATTACCGGCTCGGCTGCGCCGGCCACGAATACCTTCGAATGGCTATGGGCGAGGCGCATTTCTCCATGTATATCAAGAAGATGCCTTGGGATCACGTGCCCGGCTGCCTGATCCACGCGGAGGCCGGCGGCCATCAGGCATGCTTCGACGGCATGCCCTACAGACCGCACGAACTGGACCGCGGAATTCTGACCGCCCCCGACCCGGAAAGCTGGCGCGCCCTGCACGCCGTGCTTTTCGGGGGGTAATGGCGCCTAATGGCGGGGAAGCGGTCAACAGGACTCTTCGAGACGCGTCCTTTCGGCCGCTCCTCAGGGTGAATTTCTCTTGTGCTCACTCACCCCGAGGAGGCGCGATAGCGCCGTCTCGAAAGGTCCTGTAAGCAATTAGGGATGACTCAACAGAGCCTAATCGGCACTAAGCCGCCAGGCGCTCGGAAAGACCGGCGCGCGGCTCCAGGTCGAGCATCAGGTTCATCGACTGAACCGCCGCTCCGGAGGCCCCCTTGCCGAGATTGTCGAGCACCGCCGTCAGCAGGCATTGTCCGGTATCGTCCCGCGAGAACACGCGCAGTTCCATCTCGTTGGTGGCGTTCAGCGCTTCCGGATCAAGTTCGGTCTTGGGATCGGTATCGCCGAAGGGCGCCACCCGCACGAAGCCGCCGGTTCCGAAATGATCCGCCAGTGCCTCATGGATCTGCTTGGCCGTTGGCGCGCCGGGCAGGGCCCAGAGCTGAAGCGGGACCTGAACCAGCATGCCCTTGTAGTAGCGGCCGACCGACGGCACGAAGAGCGGCGCGTGGTCCAGCAGGCCATGGGTCTGCATTTCCGGAAGATGCTTGTGGGCTAGCGCAAGGCCGTAGGCATAGAACGCCGGCTCCTCGGCGCCGCCCGCGCCCTCGAAACGTTGAATCAACGACTTGCCGCCGCCGGAATACCCGGAAACGGCGTTCACCGTCACCGGAAAGTCGCGCGGCAGCAGTCCCGCCTCGACCAGCGGTCGGATCAGCGCAATGGCGCCGGTGGGATAACAGCCGGGATTGGCCACCCGCTTGGAGGCGCGGACCGCATCCTGCTGGCCGGCGGTCATTTCGGGAAAGCCGTAGACCCAGCCGTCGGCCACCCGGTGCGCGGTCGAGGCATCGATCACCCGGGTCGTATCGTTCTCGATCAGAGAGACCGATTCCTTCGCGGCGTCATCCGGCAGGCAGAGGATCGTAAGGTCGCACTCGTTCAGGGCCCGCCGCCGCGCCTCGGTATCCTTGCGCTCGGCATCCGAGAGGCTGATCAGCGCGATATCGCGGCGGTCGATCAGGCGCTCGCGGATTTGCAATCCCGTCGTTCCTGCTTCGCCGTCGATGAAGATCCGCGCCGTCATGGCTACCTCCCGGTTCCCTCACAATAATTGCAATCGGTATGAGTGCCGCTCGCTACTCCTGAAACGCCGTGGCGTCAACGGTAAATGGAGTGCGGCCGCTGCCATCCGAAAATTGGGAAGCCGGCAACGTTTATGACCGTCGTCCCGCGGCTGATGTGGACCCCACGCCTGAAAAGCTCGGCGTAACGCATGGTGGACCACGGATCTACAGTGTTTGGATCGGTCCTCAAACGCGCTACGCCATCCGTCACGGGACAAGGCTTAGGGCTTCGGCCCCGCATCGAGTGCGGGGCGACGAGACAACTCATGAAGCGAAACTGGTGCAACACCCTCGCGATGAATGCGGAGCGCGATCTTGCAGCGGTCTCAGGTCGTGATAGCGTCCCGCCATGTTTCGTCTGATCGCCCATATCGACCGCTTCTCCACAAGCCTCGGCGTCACCGCCGCGGCCCTGGTTGTGCCGTTGGGATTGATCATGACCTATGAGGCATTGGCCCGCTTCGTACTGAACCTGCCGACCTTCTGGGCCTACGAACTGAGCTATATGATCACCGGTGCACATTTCGCCCTCGGGATCGCCCTGGTGACCCGGCGGGGAGAGCATATCCGCATCGATTTCGTCTATGCGCGGATGTCCGAGCGGGGCAAGGCGGTGCTGGATTTCATCATCCTGCTGTTCTGCATGGTGCCGGTGATGAGCTGGGTCTCCCTTGAACTGATCGACTATGCCTGGGGCGCGTGGGCCGGCGGGGAACGATCGGGCGAGTCCGGCTGGAATCCCGTGGTCTGGCCGGTACGCATGGTCGTGGCCTTCGGGTTCGTGATCTTCGCGGTTCAGCTTGTGGCCGAGACCGTGAAGGCGGGAGCGGTCGCGCTGGGACTTCGCTCCGGCCCCTGGGACGGGGAGGCCGGCTGACCTCGTGGATATCGTCACCTGGATGTTTCCGGTCCTGCTGACCCTGATCTTTCTCGGGGTTCCGATCGCCTATGCGCTGATGTCGACGGCGTTCTTTTTCGGCGTCCTGAGGTTCGGCGCGAACGCGGTTCTGGTCTTCATGCACAAGATCGACGACATCACCGGAGCATCGGTGCTGGCGGCGGTCCCGCTGTTCATTTTCATGGGCGCGATGCTGGAGAAGTCGGGAACCGCCGAGCGCCTGTTCGAGGCAATCCATCTCTGGACCCAGCGGTTGCCGGGCGGTTTGGCGCTCGGCACCATTGCCATGTGCGTCGTTTTCGCGGCCTGCAGCGGTGTGATCGGCGCGACCGAGACCGTGGTCGGCCTCCTGGCGACCCCGGTGATGCTGCGGCACGGCTATGACAAGGGGCTGATTTCAGGAACCATCACCGCTGGCGGCTCACTTGGCGCGATCATCCCGCCCTCGGTGGTGGTGATCATCCTGGCGTCGGTCGCCGAGATGTCGCTTGGCGACCTGTTCATCGGCATGTTCATTCCCGGTCTGCTGATGGCCGGGCTCTACATGGTCTATATCTGGATACGCTGCACCCTTGACCCGAGCGCCGGACCCAAGGTTCCGCATCCAGACGATGCGATGCCGCTTTCCGCCAAGCTCAAACTCACGGGAACGGCCCTGTTTCCGCCGCTGCTGCTGATCGTCGCGGTGTTGGGCAGCATCATGGCCGGGGTGGCGGTGCCGACCGAGGCGGCGGCGGTCGGCGCCGTCGGCACCACGCTGATGACCGTCGCCTACGGCACCTTCAGTTGGGCGGTCATGCGCGAGGCGATGGTGAAGACTCTTTCGGTCACGGCGATGATCCTGACCATTGTCGCCGGAGGCACCATGTTCGCGAGCGTGTTCCTCTCTTCTGGCGGCTTCGATGCCGTCCGAGCCGTCCTCTCATTCTGGGATCTCGGCCCCTGGGGCACATTGATTCTGATTCTCACCCTGGTGTTTCTCGCCGGCTTCGTGCTCGACGGGCTGTCGATCATCCTGATCGTGGTGCCGATCGGCTTTCCGCTTATCGAGAGCTTCGGATTCGATCCCGTCTGGTTCGCCGTCCTGTTCCTGGTGGTCAAGCAGACCAGCTATCTGACGCCGCCGATGGCCGGCGCGATTTTTTATTTCCGCGCGATCGCGCCGCCGGAGATTACACTGACCCACATGTACCGCGGCGTGGTGCCGTTCATTCTGCTGGATCTGGCGGTTCTGGCCCTGGTGATGATTTTTCCCGAACTCGCGCTCTGGCTTCCGGCAAAGCTGCTCGGATAGGGCAATCCCGGTTTACGATGGATCGAACCGCAATGGGATTTCGACGCATCGATCTTGCCGTCGCCCTGGCGAAGGCCAGGGCTCTTGCCGCTCCCGCTCGTTTCCCGCTAACGTCCGAAAGTGTGAGATGTTTGCCGGCGGTTCCTGTCTCGCCACGAGCCCTGGCCTTCGCCAGGGCGACGGTCCATTAAAGACATAGCGAAAGTCGACAATATCGCACCTTAGTATAAGCCAATGGCATGCCCTGATTTTGCTGAAATGATGAACCCGCCCGCTTTCCGGGCATAACCTTCCCTACCGGCACGAAAAGGCGCGAGTATAACCGTGGCTTCCTCTCCTTTCAGCGTGCTGCGTGATCCGGGTTTCCTCAGGGTTTGGGCCGTCGGGCTGTTCGGGAACACCATGCGCTGGCTGGAATTGCTGGCCATCGGCATCTTCGTATTCGAGGTCACCGGTTCGGCGCTGCTGGTCGCGGTCATGACCATCGCCCGGCAGGCGCCGCTGGCCCTGTTCGGTACCTTCATCGGCCCGATCGCCGAGCGCACCAACCGCAAATATCTGCTGATCGCCGGTTTCTCGGTCATGACCCTGTCCTCGGGAACCATGGGTCTGCTCGCGTATCTCGATGTGATCGAGATCTGGCACATTGCCATCGGGGTGTTCATCAACGGCAGTTGCTGGTGCCTGGATTTCCCGGTCCGGCGCACCCTGCTCGGCGAGTTCGCGGGGCCGGAGCGGCTGGGAACCGGGGTTTCGCTCGATTCCGCCACCAACAACATCACCCGCATGTTCGGGCCGTTCGCCGGGGGGGTGATCTATGGCCTGGTCGGGCTCGAGGGAGCGTTCCTGGTGTCGTTCCTGGCGCATCTCGGATGCGTGCTGATCGGAATCTCGCTGGTCCTGGAGGAGTCCAAGACCAGGGCGGCGGTGGTGCCGTATCTCGACATGCTGAAGCAGGGGCTCGCCATCGTTCGCGGTTCGCGCGAGCTCATCGGGATCTATCTGATCACCATCATTCTGAACGTCTTCGGCTTTCCCTATGCCTCGATGGTGCCGGTGCTCGGCCGCGCCCGTTACCAGGTCGAGCCGGCGCTGATCGGTCTGCTGTCGGCATCCGAGGGCGCCGGGGCCTTCGTCGGCGCCCTCGCAATCGCCTTCTTCGCGCGGCCGGCCTGGTTCAAACGGCTCTATCTCTACGGCGCGATTGTGTTTGTGTTCCTGGTGTTCTGCCTCTCCTTCGCCGCGTATTACTGGATGGCGGTCTCAATCCTGCTGCTCGGAGGTCTCGGCATGGCGGGGTTCGGGGCGATGCAGACGACACTGGTGTTGCTGCTGGCCCCGCCCGAGGCGCGCAGCCGGCTGATGAGCCTGCTGTCGGTCTGTATCGGCTGCGCGCCGATCGGGCTGTTCAATCTCGGTCTGCTCGCCGACTGGGTGGGCGCGCCCTTGGCGTTGACCGTGGTCTCCTCGACCGGTCTGGTGCTGCTGGCCGCGACCGTGTTTTTCATCCCCGAGGTCAGGCGGTGACCGGGATCGCGAAACCGGTTACCCCGCAAAGGGCCTGAAATACGCGATAGTGCGCTCCAGCCCGGTCGCAAGAGGAACCTCAGGGCGCCAGTTCAGCAATGCCTCGGCCTTGGAGATGTCGGGCCGGCGCTGCATCGGATCGTCGGTCGGTCGCGGATGGAACGTGACCTCGGATTTCGCGCCGGCAAGCTCGCTGATCCGGGTCGCGAGTTCGCGGACCGTGATCTCCGCCGGATTCCCGAGATTGACCGGCCCGGTCTCCGCGTCGTCCGTCTCCATCAGGCGGATCAGCCCCTCGATAAGATCATCGACATAGCAGAAGGAGCGGGTCTGCTTGCCGTCGCCATAGATCGTGATCGGCTCACCCTTCAGCGCCGAGATGATGAAGTTCGATACCACGCGCCCGTCATTGGGATGCATGCGTGGGCCATAGGTGTTGAAGATCCGCGCCACCTTGATCGAAAGCTTGTGCTGGCGTCGGTAGTCGAAGAACAGGGTTTCGGCGCAGCGCTTGCCCTCGTCGTAGCAGGCGCGGGGACCGATCGGGTTCACATGCCCCCAATAGTCCTCGGTCTGGGGGTGCACGCTCGGATCGCCGTAGACCTCGCTGGTTGAGGCCTGGAGGATCTTGGCGCGAAGCCGCTTGGCCAGCCCCAGCATGTTGATCGCCCCGTGCACGCTGGTCTTGGTGGTCTGTACGGGATCGTATTGGTAATGCACCGGCGAAGCGGGGCAAGCGAGGTTGTAGATCTCGTCCACCTCGACATAGAGCGGCATCGTCACGTCATGGCGCATCAGTTCGAAATTCGAACGGCCAAGCAGATGAGCGACATTGTCCTTGGCGCCGGTGAAGAAGTTGTCGACGCACAGGACATCATCGCCGCGCTCGACCAGCCGGTCGCAGAGATGCGAGCCGAGGAAACCCGCGCCGCCCGTCACCATGATCCGTTTGCGTGTCCGCCGCATCCCACGGCACTCCTTCCGCCGAAAACCTGACGCGGATGTTGTAACCGGTTCGTGCCTCGATCCCGAAACGATTTCGTGGATCGAAGATTTCAAGGTGCGTTGGAGCGTCGTGCTTCGGTCTGGACGGGTTTCCCGTTCGGCCTATAATCTTCTTCGGGGAGGGACATTTGCCGGCGGGGGGGACGCGGTGGTCGAGGAACTGACCTCGGAATATCTTGCGCGCAAAAGGGTCCTGATCGTCGAGGATCAGGAGGTCATCCGGAAAATCATCTGGAAAATGCTGAAGAACATCGGCTTCGGAAACATTGTCGAAGTCGGTGACGGCGCGCAGGCGATGCGCGAGGTCCTGGCGACCAAACCGGATCTAATCATCTGCGATATCGCCATGGAACCGGTCGACGGATTGCGGTTCATCGAAAGTCTGAAGGCAAGAGGCTTCAAGGGGAAGGACCGTATTCCCACGATCTTCCTGACCGGTCACACCGAGCGGGAGATGGTCATCAAGGCCAAGCAGCTCGGCGCCGACGGTTTTCTCGTGAAGCCGGTTTCTGCGAAGGATCTGCGGGCACGCATCAGCTATGCCCTTAACCGGCCGATCGACGCGGGCGAAAATTAGGAAAACCACGATCTGGAGAGACCCGGAGCCTCGTCTATCCCTCTTCAGGGTTTTCTCCAGGCTGCCAGGGCATCGCCCGGCGTAGCGCCAGGTCGACCAAGGCATAAAGGGCGACCGCAAGCACCGCGAGCGTGAGCAGGGCGGCGAACATCACGTCGATCTGCATCCTGGCGTTGGAATGCAGCATCAGATAGCCGAGCCCGGCGCTGGAGCCGACCCATTCGCCGACCACGGCGCCGATCGGAGCGACGGCGCAGGCGACCCGGAGGCCTGAGCCGAAGGCCGGAAGGGCGGCGGGAATGCGCACCCGGAACAACAAAGCCAGCCCGTCGCAGCCCATGGTCCGAGCGCTGTCGATCCATGCCGGTTCGGTTCGGCGCAGGCCGTCGTGAAACGCGGCGGTGACCGGAAAGAAGATGATCAGCGCCGCCATCGCCACCTTCGAGGCCATGCCGTAGCCGAGCCATAGCACCAGGATCGGCGCCAGAGCGAATACCGGGATCGCCTGGCTGATCACCAGCACCGGCAGCAGCCAGCGGCGTACTTGCCGCGCGTAAGCCATGCTGAGCGCCGTCCCGGCCCCGATGAAGGTCCCGATCAGCAGCCCGAGCAGAATTTCCGCAAGGGTGATTCCGGCATGTTCGAGGATCTCGTCGCTTCGTTCCGCCCAAGCGGCGAGAACCCGCAGGGGGTCGGGAAGGATGTAGTGCGGCGCGCCGCTGATCCAGACGATGATCTGCCAGGCCGCAATAAGACCTATCGTGATCATCAGGGGACGGAAAAATTTCACCGGGTCATTCCGTTTTCTGCTCGGCGGGGCCGGTTGCGTGCCGCCGACTATCGATGTGGCCGGAGGACTTGGCAAGTCCGCCCCGCCGGGCTACCTCTTCGCGATGCTTCCACCGGCTTTTCCGAACCGCCCCATCATGATCGGCAGTGAGATCTATCGCGCGTCGCGCTATGGCCGGCGCCATCCCTTGTCGATCCATCGGGTGACGCCGGTGATGGACCTCGCCCGGGCGCTCGGCTGGCTTCGCGACGACAATTACCTGGAAAGCCCGATCGCAACGGCGGAGATGCTGAGCCGGTTTCACGAGCCCGCCTATATCGCCGCGGTTCAAGAGGCCGAACGGGACGGCAGGGTTTCCGAGGCGGTAAAGGAGCGCTTCAATATCGGGCGTAACGGCAACCCTGTCTTTCCGGAGATCTTTACCCGGCCGGCGACCGCGTGCGGCGCGAGTATCCATGCTGCCAGAACCCTCGCGGCGGCGGAACGCGGCGTGATCCATTCCCTTGCCGGCGGGACCCATCACGGCCGGCCCGCCATGGCCTACGGTTTCTGCTTCTTCAATGATCCGGTCCTGGCGATCCTGGCGATGCTCGATGGCGGCCTGGAGAGGGTGCTCTATGTCGATCTCGACGCCCATCACGGCGACGGGGTTCAGGACGCTTTTCACGACGAGGACCGGGTGCTGACGATCTCGGTCCATGAGGAGGGTCGTTGGCCTGGTACCGGGGCGCGGGGTGACCGGGCCGGCGGCATGGCGCGCAATCTTCCGGTTCCCGCCGGCTTCAACGATAGTGAGCTTGATGCGGTGATCTCCGAGGCTGTTCTGCCGCTCGGCGCCACGTTCAAGGCGGAAGCGGTGGTAATCCAATCCGGTTGTGACGGCCTTGCCGATGATCCGCAAAGCAAGCTGGCGCTGTCCAACGGCGCGCTCGCCCGCGCGGTGGGGCAGTTGGCGGGATTGGCGCCACGGGTCCTGGTCACCGGCGGGGGAGGCTACAATCCTTGGGCTGTGGCGCGGGCCTGGACCCTGGTCTGGGCCGCGCTCAACGGTTTCGCGCCGCCCGAGGTATTCCCGTTTGCCGGGCAAACGGTGCTGCGGGCACTCGATTGGAACCATTCTCGTGGCCGCAATCCGCCGGAGCACTGGTTCTCGAGCTTGCTTGATCCACCGAATTGGGGTCCGGTACGCGCGGAGGTCCGCAGCGTGATCACGGAGGTGACAAAACCATGAGCAGACGCTTGTTGCCGATGCTGATTGCGCTCATCGTCCTCGTGCTGCCCGCTTGTAGCGCCAATGCGCAAAGTGCCGGTGCCAAGGCAGCGCCGACCGAACCCTTGTCGATAGTCACTTCGGACGGCAAATCCCACAGCTTCCGCGTCGAGATCGCCAAGTCCCCACAGGAGCAGGCGCGCGGCCTGATGTTCCGCGAGTCGCTTGCCGCCGATGCCGGCATGCTGTTCCTCCACGTCAAGGAGGAGCCGCAATCCATGTGGATGAAGAACACGCTGATCCCGCTCGACATGCTGTTCATCCGCGCCGACGGAAGGATCTCGCGGATCACCGAGCGCGCGGTGCCGGGATCGCTGACCACGATCTCCTCGCGCGGCCGTGTTCTGGCGGTTCTGGAACTGCGCGGCGGGACGGTCGCGCGCTTGGGAATCAAGACCGGGGACAGGGTCGAGCACCGCGCCTTCAAGCCGTAGGAAACGCGATCCGATTCGCCGTGTGTCGCCCCGCGCGTCGGTCGGGAATGGCTGACAAGTGATAGCTTAAAAGTTCTCTATTTTTAATGGGTTATTGGCGGCGCGGGGTTCGCAGGGTATCCCGAGCTTTTTCCCCATGGATCAACTCGAAGGGAGAAATGCCGATAACATTGAACTTGGGCGTCGATGAACTGCTTTCTGAAAGTATCGAAGGTGCCTCAAATGAAAGCGGATTGTCGCGCGGGCGCCAGATATTAGGCCGTACACTCATTAACGGGATTCCCAAAGAGGCACGAATCTGATTCA
>JAYOEU010000149.1:0-11277 GCA_038116915.1 Alphaproteobacteria bacterium | reverse complement strand
ATCCGGCGGCGCCCTCGGCGATGGTGCAGAGCAGCGCATCGACCGAGACATTGCTGCCGGCGGGCGCCAGGATCTCCACGATCGCGCCGGCGACCGGAGCGTTCACCTCCAGAGTCACCTTGTCGGTCTCGAGCTCCACCAGCGGCTCGTCCATCGCGACCGCCTCGCCGGGCGCCTTGCGCCACGCCGCGACGGTGGCCTCGCTTACCGATTCGCCAAGCGTCGGTACCCTAACCTCGGTCGTCATTCCGTTCCCCGTGTTCCGTGCCGGCCCAAATTCGGATGCCGGCCTATTCCGCCGCCTGACGCCGCGCGGCCCGCCGGCCGGCGGCCCCGCTCGTCCGCAAGGTAAGCGCGTCGTTCACCAGTGCCTCCTGCTCACGCTCATGGCGGCGGTGGCTGCCCGTCGCCGGCGAGGCGGCCTCGGGCCGGCCGGCATAGAGCGGGCGCTTGCAGGCGCCGTCGAGCTCGATCAGGACGTCTTCAATCTTACGGTCGAGATAGGTCCAGGCGCCCATATTCCACGGCTCTTCCTGGCACCAGACCACCTCGGCCTGGGGGAAGCGCGCCAGTTCCTGGGTCAGGGCCGCGCGCGGGAACGGATAGAGCTGTTCCAGGCGCAGGAAGAAGATGTCCTTGATGCCGCGCTTCTCGCGCTCCTCATAGAGATCGTAATAGACCTTGCCGCTGCACAGCACGACGCGCTTGACGTCTGCATCGTCACACAGCGTGGCATTGTCGTACATCACCCGGTGGAAGGTCGTGCCCGGCCCCATCTCGTCCAGGGTCGACACGCAGAGCTTGTGCCGCAACAGCGACTTCGGAGTCATGATCACCAGCGGCTTGCGGAAGTCCCGGCGCAGCTGGCGGCGCAGGACATGGAAATAGCTGGCCGGTGTCGAACAGTTCACCACCTGCATGTTGTCCTCGCCACAGAGCTGGAGATACCGCTCCAGGCGCGCCGAGGAATGCTCCGGTCCCTGGCCCTCATAACCGTGCGGCAGCAGCATCACCAGGCCCGACATGCGCAGCCACTTGTGCTCGCCGGAACTGATGAACTGATCGACGATCACCTGGGCGCCGTTGGCGAAGTCGCCGAACTGAGCCTCCCAGAGGATCAGGGCGTTGGGTTCGGCCTGGCTGAAGCCGTATTCGAAGCCGAGCACCGCGGCCTCGGACAGCGGGCTGTCGATCACTTCGTAGTGCGCCTGATCCGCTCCCAACTGGTTGAGCGGGATATAGCGCTCCTCGTTTTCCTGATCGACCCAGACCGAATGACGGTGCGAGAAGGTGCCGCGGCCCGAGTCCTGGCCGCTGAGACGCACGCTGTTGCCCTCGATCAGCAGCGAGCCGAAGGCCAGCGCCTCGGCGGTCGCCCAGTCGAAACCCTCGCCGGTCTCGAACATCCGCTGTTTCTGGCTGAGCACCCGTTGCAGCTTGCTGTTGATGTTCAGCCCTTCCGGCACGGTGCAAAGGGTCTCGCCGATCTTGCGCAGGGTGTCGGTCTCGACCGACGTCTGGCCCCGGCGCGCATCGCCGTGGGCGGCCTTGAATCCCGACCATTTGCCGTCGAGCCAGTCGGCCTTGTTCGGCTTGTAGCTGACGCCGGCCTCAAACTCCTCGTTCAGGAACGCGTTCTGCTGGGCCACCAGGGCGTCGCCCCCGCCGGGCTCAATCAGCCCTTCCGCCTCGAGCCGGCGGGCATAGATCTCGCGGGTCGAGGGGTGGGCGGCGATCTTCTGGTACATTTTCGGCTGGGTGAACATCGGCTCGTCACCCTCGTTATGGCCGAGCCGGCGATAGCCGATGATGTCGAACACCACGTCGACGCCGAATTCCTGACGGAACTCGGTGACGATGCGCGCCGCATGGATCACCGCCTCCGCGTCATCCCCGTTCACGTGGAAGATCGGCGCCATCACCATCTTCGCGACATCCGTCGAATAGGGCGATGAGCGCGAGAAGGACGGTGAGGTCGTGAAGCCGATCTGGTTGTTGATGATCACATGGATCGTCCCGCCGGTCCGGTAGCCGCGCAGCTCCGAGAAATCGAAGGTCTCGGCGACGATCCCCTGGCCGGCGAAGGCGGCGTCGCCGTGCATCAGCAGGCCGAGCACCTTCTTGCGGTCGGTATCGCCGCGCTGGGCCTGCTTGGCCCGCACCCGGCCGACCACGACCGGGTTCACCACTTCCAGATGCGAGGGGTTCGCGTTCAACGTCAGATGCACCATCTTGTCGTCGAAGCCCCGGTCGGCCGAGACGCCCATATGGTATTTCACGTCGCCGGACCCGCCGACTTCCTCCGGGTTGGCCGGATTGCCGAGAAATTCCGAAATGATCGCGCGGAACGGCTTGTCCATGAAATTGCAGAGCACGTTGAGCCGGCCCCGATGCGCCATGCCGACCACGACCTCCTCGAGGCCGAGCTGGCTGCCGCGTTTCAGGATCTGCTCCAGCGCCGGGATCACCGACTCGCAGCCGTCGAGGCCGAAGCGCTTGGTGCCGACGTATTTGGTTGCCAGGAACTTCTCGAAGCATTCCGCCGCGGTCAGCCGCTCCAGGATCGTCTTCTTGCCGAGCGCGGTGAAATCGGTCTGGTTGTGGATTTGCTCGATCCGGCGCTGGATCCAGATCTTCTGCGCCGGATCCTGCATGTGCATGTACTCGACGCCGATGCTGCCGCAATAGGTCTCCTCCAGCGCCCGCATGATCTCGTGCAGGGTCGCGACCTCGAGGCCGAGGACGTTGTCAATGAAGATCGGGCGGTCCCAGTCGTCGGGACCGAAGCCGTAATGGCTGGGATCAAGCTCGGGATGCGGCTCCGGCGCGGCGAGTTGCAGCGGGTCCAGCTTGGCCTTCAGGTGGCCGCGGATCCGGTAGGCGCGGATCAGCATGATCGCCCGCAGGGAATCCAGGGTCGCCCGGCGGATCTCCTCGTCCGAGGCGCCGGAAACGCTTGTCTTCGCCGCCGCCCGGGGCGCGTCCTCGTCCGCCTGGCCGATGACCCGGCTGGCGGTCCGCGCCCAGCTCGCGCCCTTGGATGAGGCGACCCCGTCGGCGAGCGCCGAGAAACAGCCGCGCCAGCTTTCATCGACGCTTGCCGGATTTTCGAGATACCGATCGTACAATTCGGCGATATAGGGCGCGTTGGCGCCATTCAGGAAACTGGAGTCCTCAAGCAGAGCCGTCATCTTTCACCTGCCTTCCCCAAGGCCGCGCAATCCGCGCGCGCCGCGTCCGCGCGGCCGGTCGGTTCACTAGCCCTTCAGCAAATCGACCATTGTCGAGCCGAGCGCCGCCGGAGACTGCGCGACCCGAATGCCCGCGGATCGCATCGCCTCCATCTTGTCGTCGGCCCCGCCCTTGCCGCCGGCGATGATCGCGCCGGCATGACCCATGCGCCGGCCCGGCGGCGCCGTCACCCCGGCGATAAACCCGACGACAGGCTTTTTGGTCTTGTTTTGCTTGAGGAACGCCGCCGCGTCCTCTTCCGCCGAGCCGCCGATCTCGCCGATCATGACGATCGACTTGGTTTCGTCGTCGGCCAGGAACATTTCCAGACAGTCGATGAAATTGGTGCCGTTGACCGGGTCTCCGCCGATGCCGATGCAGGTGGACTGGCCGAGCCCGGCGGCGGTCGTCTGGGCCACCGCCTCATAGGTCAGGGTGCCCGATCGCGAGACGATGCCGACCGAGCCGCGCTTGTGGATGTGGCCCGGCATAATGCCGATCTTGCACTCGCCCGGCGTGATCACCCCCGGACAGTTCGGCCCGATCAGGCGCGTGCCCGAGCCTTGCAGCCGCCGCTTGACCGTGACCATGTCCATCACTGGTATGCCCTCGGTGATGCAGATCACCAGAGGGATCTCCGCCTCGACCGCCTCGAGGATGGAATCGGCGGCGAATGGCGGCGGGACATAGATCACCGAGGCATCGGCGCCGATCGTCCGGACCGCCTGATCCACCGTGTCGAAAACCGGCAGACCGAGATGCTTCTGCCCGCCCTTGCCCGGCGTGACGCCGCCGACCATCCGGGTGCCGTAGGCGATCGCCTGCTCGGAGTGGAAGGTGCCCTGGCTTCCGGTGAAGCCCTGGCAGAGGACCTTGGTGTTCTTTCCGACGAGAACGGCCATCACGCGGCCTCCTTCACGGCGGCGACGATCTTCTCGGCGGCATCCCCCAGATTCGCCGCGGAGACGATGGGCAGCCCGCTATCGGCCATGATCTGCTTGCCGAGCTCGACATTGGTGCCTTCCAGGCGCACGACCAGCGGTACCTGCAGGCTGACCTCGCGGGCCGCCGCGACGACGCCCTCGGCGATGACGTCGCAGCGCATGATGCCGCCGAAGATGTTCACCAGGATGCCCTCGACATTGGGGTCCGACAGAATGATCTTGAACGCCGCCGTGACCCGCTCCTTGGTGGCGCCGCCGCCGACATCGAGGAAGTTCGCCGGCTCACCGCCGTTCAGCTTGATGATATCCATGGTCGCCATGGCGAGGCCCGCGCCGTTGACCATGCAGCCGATGCTGCCGTCGAGTTTCACGTAGTTGAGCTCGTGCTTCGCGGCTTCGAGTTCGGAGGGATCCTCCTCGTCCTCGTCGCGCAGCTCGGCGATATCGGGGTGCCGGTACAGCGCGTTGTCGTCGAAATTCATCTTGGCGTCCAGGGCCAGAACCTCGCCCGCCCCGGTCACCACCAGGGGGTTGATCTCGACCATCGAGGCATCGAGCTCGACCACCACCTTGTACATGGCCTGGAGAAACTTCACCGCCGAGCCGACCTGCTTGCCCTCCAGCCCGAGCCCGAAGGCGATGCGGCGCGCATGGTGCGGCCTCAGCCCGGTGATCGGATCGATCGGCACGGTCAGGATCTTCTCCGGCGTCGCCTCGGCGACCGCCTCGATCTCCATGCCGCCCTCGGTCGAGGCGATGACCGTCACCTTGCTGGTGCCCCGGTCGACCAGGAAGGACAGGTACAGTTCCCTCGCGATGTCGCAGCCGGCTTCAATATAGAGCCGCTTGACTTCCTTGCCGGCGGGACCGGTCTGCTTGGTCACCAGGACGCCGCCGAGCATCTCGGTGGCGTTGGAGCGGACCTCGTCGACGCTCTTGACCACCCGGACGCCGCCCTTGCCGCCCTCGTTGCCCTTGAAGCGCCCGGCGCCGCGGCCGCCGGCATGGATCTGCGATTTCACCACATAGACCAGACCGCCCAGCCTTTCGGCGACGGAGACCGCTTCCGCGGGCGTGTAGGCGACCCCACCTTCCGGCACGGCGACGCCAAACTTGGCCAGGAGTTGCTTGGCCTGATACTCGTGAATGTTCATTCGGGCTCGTTCTCGTTGATCACGGATGCCGAACGTGCTTGGCGAGCGGATTTACCTTGCTGATCGCCAGCGACGATACGTTGCCTCGCCCGCGTCATCCGGTGTCCCGGAAATGGCGCGATTCTTCTGTTATTTTAGGCTTCCCGCCGGTCGCGTGCAACCGGCGCTCCGCCTCATTCGATCTCGATTCCGCGATTTAGGCCCCTGATCGGCTCAGAGTTTCGCCGCAACCGCATTCAATTCACGCACCGCCGCGACGGAATGGTCGAACATCGCCTGTTCGGCGGCATTCATCTCGATCTCGACGATCCGCTCGATGCCGCCGGCGCCGATGACCGCCGGAACGCCGACATAGAGACCGTCGAGACCGTACTGGCCCTTCACATAGGCGGCGCAGGGCAGCACCCGCTTCTGGTCCAGCAGATAGGCCTCGGCCATTTCGATCGCCGAGGAGGCCGGCGCGTAGAAGGCCGAGCCGGTCTTCAGCAGGCCGACGATCTCGGCACCGCCGTCACGGGTGCGCTGGACGATCTTGTCGATCTTTTCCTGGGTGCTCCACCCCATCTTGATCAGATCCGGCACCGGAATTCCGGCCACCGCCGAATAGCGGACCAGCGGCACCATGGTGTCGCCGTGCCCGCCCAGCACGAAGGCGGTGACGTCGCCGACCGAGACCTTGAACTCCTCGGCGAGGAAGTACCGGAACCGCGCGCTGTCCAGCACGCCGGCCATGCCGACGACCCGGTTGGTCGGCAGACCGCAGGCCTTCTGCAGCACGCCGACCATCACGTCGAGCGGGTTGGTGATGCAGATCACGAAGGCGTCCGGGCAGTTCTTCTTGATGCCCTCGCCGACCGCGCCCATCACCTTGAAGTTGGTGCCGATGAGATCATCGCGGCTCATGCCGGGCTTGCGGGCGATGCCGGCGGTGACGATCACCACATCGGCGCCCTTGAGCGCCGAATAGTCGCTGGCGCCGGTGACATTAGCGTCGAAACGCTCCACCGGAGACGCCTCGGCGATATCCAGCGCCTTGCCCTGGGGCAGGCCATCGACAACGTCGAACAGCACGACATCGCCCAATTTCTTGAGGCCCGCCAGAAGAGCGAGGGTTCCGCCGATATTGCCGGCGCCGATCAGCGCGATTTTGTTGCGGGCCATGCCTGTCTCCAGTGTCAAATGTTCCGTTTGAAGCAATATCCGGTCCGCCGCGCGGGCGAAAGGTCCGGTCGCGGCGCGGTTTAGCGCGATTCCGCGACGGCGGCAAGATCACCGCCGCGCCACCCGGCACCCGGCACCCGCACTTCACACGCGGCTTCAGAAACGCGGCGCCGAACGCTCGATGCGATGCAGATCGTCGAGGCCCGGCTTGATCTCCGACAACAGGAAATCCGCGCGCCGGTCCGGGCTGCCGCCCCGATTCGGGAAGGCGTTCTCCCACTCGTAGACCTTGACCGTAAGCCCGCACAGCACCTGGGCCAGCGAGGCATGGTGGGTCATGATGAGCTTGCGGACCTGATTGAAGGTGCCCACGGTGACCTTTTCCCAATCGATGACGATGTTCTTGTCGAACTGATTGAAACGCCGGGTCACGTTCTTAGACAGGAAGGTCAGGATCTGGTCGATGCCCTTGAAATTCTGCTGCATCCGTGGGTCGTTGCGCAGCATCGGCGCGTTGGCGACTTCCCGCATCCATTCCACCAGCATGTCCATCTTCGGCACCGAATAGACGAAATAGCTTCGATAGTAGGACAGCGACATGAAGACATCGCCGAAATCCTCCAGAAGGTTCGGCAATTCCTCCACGGTGGTTTCCAAGGCGACGGCCATTTCCTCCAACCGCGACCGTACGGCCCGTTGATCGAGATTTTTTATGAGATCGAGCAGGGCTTGCGTGTCGTTCACGTCCATATCCTGGCCGCCGTAGATATGGCAGATCAGCGGCCTCGTGAGATTGCGCATGAACGGGAACAGTTCGCGCCGCTTGGCGCTGGAAAGCGAGAGGCCTTCGCCCGACTCGACCTGAACCCCGGCCTCCCGGAAGCCGCGGCGCAGCGAATAGCAGTCAAAGCTGGTCAGCGCCTCAAGCTTGTGCAGGGTCGCCATGTCGGCGGCCAGCGCGTCCCTGTTGGCGTTGAAGAAGTCCGGAATTTCGTCGACGCCGATCTGCGCGCTGCCCATCCCGGCTTCGCGGTACAGCTCGATCCGGGTTTCCAGTCGGACATTCTTGATCAGGCGCGCCCTGCGCAAACCCGGGTCAACGATCGGCACCGTTCCAAGCGGCAAGGTATGGATGGAATCGCGATCGTAGTCGGTAACCGGCGCCTCGGCGGGACCCGCATCCGCTTGGCGACTTGTCGCAACCATGTCTAACACGAAACCATTCGGCGCTTGATTCGGATCGTTCTATACGCCGCCCCATTATTGTCCCTAATTTAAACAGCATTTTAGGTTTGATTCAATTGCGTTCTACCGCGGCGGGCATGACATCGCCGTGAGGATGCCGGCCGCCGGCCGGGTCTAAGCCGCTTTCGCCGGATCGGAACGGGCGGCCTCAATGTAGTCCGCCGACTGAATTTCCATCAGCCGCGAGATCGTGCGATCGAACTCGAAGCCCCAGTCGTCACCGCTGTAAAGGCCTTCCGGCGGCGCATCGGCGGAGAGCATGAGGTGGATGTGGTTGTCGTAGAACGTGTCGATCATGGTCATGAAGCGCCGGGCCGAATCGCGCTTGGCGCTGTCCATGACCGGGACGCCGGAGATGATGATCGAGCGGAAGCGCTTGGCGATCTCGAGAAAATCGCCCGGACCGAGAGGGGATTCGCAAAGATCCTTGAAGCCGAACCAGGCGACCGCGCCATCGGCCTTGGGAACCGAGATCTCGCGGCCGCGGAAGGCCAGGCGCTCGGGTTTGCCCGGCCGTCCGTCGGTCAGGTCCTCGAAGGCCAGATCCAGTTCCCGGTCGGCCTCGGGGCCGGTGGGCATGTGATAGACGCTCATCCCCTTCAGCCGGTCCAGGCGATAGTCCCGGCCGTCCGAGAGATGCATCACCTCTAGACGCTTCTGCAGGATCGCGATGAACGGCAGGAACAGGTCCCGCTGCAGCCCGTCCTTGTAGAGATCGTTCGGATGCCGGTTCGATGTCGCCACCACCACCACGCCGAGTTCAAACATCGCGTGGAACAGTCTCGAGACGATCATCGCGTCGGCGATGTCGCGCACCTCGAATTCATCGAAACACAGGAGCCAGTTCTTGTCGGCCAGTTTGGCCGCGGTCGGGCGGATCGGCTCGGCGGTCTTCGAGACCTTGTTGGTTTGCCGCCACTCGTGGATCAGCTGATGGGCTTCCTGCATGAATTCATGGAAATGGACCCGGCGCTTGCGCTCGACATCGACACACTCGAAGAACAGGTCCATCAGCATCGACTTGCCGCGCCCGACGGAGCCGTGGATGTAGAGCCCCTGCGGCGCCTCCCGAGGCGCGCGCTTGCCGAAACCGAGCCGGCCCGCCCAACCGGTTTTCGCCGATGCGGGACGGTAGCCCGCCAGCTGCTCGTGCATCGTCTGCAGCTTTTCGATCGCATGACGCTGAGCCGGGTCGGCATTCACCTCTCCCGAGGCGATCAGCGCCTCATAGCGGTGCATGGGGCCGTCGGCGGCGCTCATGATCTAGCGGCCGCCGGTAACGTCGATGATCGCGCCGGCGCAGTAGCTGGCGCCGTCGCTCAGCAGCCAGACGATGGCCTCGGCAACCTCCTCGGCTTGACCGACGCGGCGAATCGGGATGTTCGGCACCGCGTTCTTGGCCCGGTCGGGCAGGCCAGCCGCCGCGTGGATTTCGGTATCGATCATGCCCGGCGAGACCGCGTTCACAAGAATTCCCTCGGCTGCGACCTCGCGGGCCAGCCCCAGGGTGAAGGAATCCACCGCCCCCTTGGACGCGGCATAGTGAACGAACTCGTTCGCGCCGCCGAGCCGCGAGGCGGCGGAGCCCAGATTGACGATCCGACCGCCGGAGCCGCCATGCTTGGTGGACATGCGCCGCACCGCCTCGCGGCAGCAGATCATCAGGCCGATGACGTTGAGGTTGATGACCCCGCGCATCGCCTCCGCCGTCATGTCCTCGACCCTTGTGCCGAGGCCCGTCGTGCCGGCGCTCGCCACCAGCCCCCTGACCGGCCCGAGTTCCGCTTCGGCGGTCTCGAAGAGCCGGAGGATATCGGCTTCCTTATTCATGTCCGCCTGCACGGTGACCGCCTTGCGGCCCGCCGCCCGGACCTTGAGCGCGACCCGGTCGGCGGCCGCTGAGTCGCGGGCATAGTTCACCGCGACATCCCAGCCGTCGGCGGCCGCCCGGATCGCCGAGGCGGCGCCAATTCCCCGGCTTCCGCCGGTCACGATCAACAACCCCTTACTCACGAGCGTCTCCCCCAACGCGCCCCGGACCGGGCGGACTATCTTGAACCCTACGGGGCCTTGGCCGCCAGGATAACACGGGCCTCGACGGTTAGCTTCTCCGCCACGGCGCTCGACGGGGCGCCCTTGGCCTGGGCCGCCATCACGCGGGTGGCGCGGGCCGAGTCCATCATCGGCCGGCCGGGCATCGCCGGGTTGCTGAAATCGATGGTCCCGATGCGGAAGCCGCGGTCCGGGAAGGCCTTATTGATCGCCGCGAGTTCGCGCCCCGCCTCGGCGTAGAGCCTGGCCCGCAACTGGGCGAGCGCCGCCTCGCGTTCGGCAAGCGTCGGAGTGTAGTCGATCTCCTGGATGGCGAAGGCGCGGCCGGACCGGCCCGCGTTCTTGACCGTCGGCCCGAGCGAGGACAGCACCGAGCCCGGAAGGCGCGCCTCGGCGATCACCCGCCAGCGCTCGTATCCGGCCTCGTCGCGCAGCTTGTCGAAACTGGTCAGCCGCCAGGTCCCCTTCGGCGAAATCGCCCGCAGATCGCCCTCGATCTCAGCCCGGGCCTGGCCGAACTGGCCGGCATTGATCGCCAGATCGACGGCGATGACGACCCGCGCGGTCTCCGTCTCCACCCACTCCTCGGCGGACCGATCGAGGACGATCTCGTCATGGCGCGGCGGGGTCTGGGCATCGGCGCGCGGCGGCGCCAAGCCCAAGAGGGCGCAAACCAGCAGCGCCGCCGCGAGCCCGGTTGGCGAAACCTTCGTTATATGCCGCATTTGGAAGTCTCCAGGTGAATGGCGAAGGCGCCAGGGAAACCTAAGGTCTGGGCGAAAGGATGGCAATCGGAAGGCGAAAAGGTACACTTCGCCGATTTCTCCACCGGTCCGAGGGGCGCCCATGGCGAGCCATACCTTCTTCTGCGTCGATGCCCATACCTGCGGCAATCCGGTGCGGGTGGTCGCCGGCGGCGCGCCGCCCCTGCCGGGCGCGAGCGCCCTCGAAAGGCGGGCCCATTTCCTGGAGCACCTGGACTGGATCCGCACCGGCCTGATGTTCGAGCCGCGCGGCCACGACATGATGTCGGGCTCGATCCTGATGCCGCCGACCCGTGCCGACTGCGACGCCGGCATACTGTTCATCGAAACCTCGGGATGCCTGCCGATGTGCGGGCACGGCACCATCGGCACGGTCACCGTCGCCATCGAGCGCGGCCTCGCCCGACCCTCCGAGCCGGGACGCCTGGTCCTCGACGCGCCGGCCGGCCGGATCGTCGCGGAATACGGCATGGACGGCGAGCATGTGGACTGGGTCCGGCTGACCAATGTCGCCTCGTACCTGCATGCGCGCGACCTGGAGATCACCTCGCCGCATCTCGGCCCGCTGCGTGTCGACGTCGCCTATGGAGGGAATTTCTACGCCATCGTCGAGCCCCAGGAGAACTTCCGGGACATGGCCGACTACAAGGCCTCGGAACTGGTCGACATGGCGCGCGAGCTGCGCCGGGCGATGAACGAGGCCTATCGTTTCGTGCATCCCGAGGA
>JAYOEU010000148.1:0-11340 GCA_038116915.1 Alphaproteobacteria bacterium | reverse complement strand
GCTTCGGCGGCCGACATCCATTATGTGGAATCGGCGTCACATCGCGGATCGACGTCACGTTGAACCCCACGGCCTGCAGCGCGCGCAGGGCCGACTCCCGCCCGGAACCGGGGCCGCTGACCTCGATCTCAAGCACCTTCATGCCATGCTCGGCAGCCTTTTTACCGGCATCCTCCGCCGCGACCTGGGCCGCATAGGGGGTCGATTTACGCGAACCCTTGAAGCCCATGGCACCGGCCGACGACCAGGAAATCGCATTTCCCTGCGCATCGGTAATCGTGATCATGGTGTTGTTGAACGTCGCGCTGACATGCGCGACGCCGGACGTGATGTTCTTGCGTTCGCGCCGCCTGACGACGCGCGATTGGGTCGGTTGTTTTGCCATGTTCTAATGTCGCTCCGCCGGGCCCGCGCCCACTGATTATTTCTTCTTGCCCGCAATCGCCTTGGCCGGCCCTTTTCGGGTCCGGGCATTGGTATGCGTACGCTGGCCGTGAACCGGCAGGCCGCGACGGTGGCGCAACCCGCGATAACAGCCGAGATCCATCAGGCGCTTGATATCCATCGCGGTTTTCCGCCGCAGGTCACCCTCGACCATGATGCCCTGGTCGATCGCCTCGCGGATCCGCGAAAGTTCGTCTTCCATCAGCTCATGAACCCGGCGTTCACTCGGAATTCCAAGTTTCGCGCAAAGATCCACCGCCGTCGTGCGACCAATTCCGTAGATATAGGTCAACGCGATTTCGACGCGCTTTTGCGTCGGGATATTGACGCCAGCTATACGTGCCACGCCTGAAACTCCTTTTTGTCCGCGCCAAAAAAGTTCAGCGTCCGTCGATCTTTTACCAGATCGCTGGTCGTTGAACCGTTATGCGCGCGATTGTACACGGCCTCGCCTTGACCGAGGCGGCGGATTATACGGATGCGCTCTTTCAAGTCAACTTGAATGCCCATTCTTCCGCCCGGGTCAATTGCTCAAAATGGCTTCGAGTTGCCTCGAAACCTCATCAATGCTCGCCATGCCGTCCACCGACTTCAGGGCACCGCTGGCCTTGTAGTGCGGAATGATCGGCGCGGTCTGTTGGTGATAGACGCCCAAGCGATTGCGCAGGGTCTCCTCGTTATCGTCCGCCCGGCGCTCTGATGCCGGGGTTTCGGCGACACGGGTGCGGATACGCTCGAACAGGATCTTCTCGTCGACCGCCAGTTCGATGACATGGTCGATCTTCAACCCTTTACGCGCCAGCATCGCATCCAAGGCCTCGGCCTGGGCAACCGTGCGGGGAAATCCGTCGAGAATGAAGCCCTTGGCACAATCCGGCTGATCGACCCGCTCGGAGATCATCGCGACGACGATTTCATCGGACACCAGATCGCCTGCATCCATGATCGCCTTCGCCTTTTTGCCGAGTTCAGATCCGGACGCCACCGCAGCGCGCAGCATGTCGCCGGTCGAAAGCTGAACGATGCCGAATTTTTCCTCAAGACGCTTGGCCTGGGTGCCCTTGCCGGCGCCCGGCGGGCCCAAAAGGATCAGGTTCATCCCCGTCTCCCCCGCAATCTGGATTTCTTGATCAAGCCCTCGTACTGGTGCGCGAGGAGGTGGGATTGGATCTGACCAACCGTGTCCATGGTCACCGTCACCACGATCAACAGACTGGTACCGCCGAAATAAAACGGCACCTGGTATTGGCTGATCAGAATCTCCGGCAGGATACAGACAGCCGCGAGGTAGGCGGCGCCGACAACGGTCAGGCGGGTGAGTACATAGTCGAGATAGTCGGCCGTGTTCTTGCCGGGGCGGATGCCCGGAATGAAGCCGCCATGCTTTTTGAGATTGTCGGCCGTCTCGACCGGATTGAACACGATCGCGGTATAGAAGAACGCGAAGAACACGATCAAGCTGATGTAAACGGCGATGTAAAGCGGCTGTCCCCGACCCAACAGGGCATTGACCGTGGTCAGCCACTCCGGGCCGCCGCCAGTCGCGGAGAACTGCGCCAGAGTCACCGGCATCAACAGGATCGAGCTCGCGAAAATCGGGGGAATGACACCCGACACGTTGAGTTTCAGCGGCAGATGCGAGGCCTCGCCGCCGAACATCCGGTTGCCGACCTGGCGCTTGGGATACTGCACCGTAATCCGGCGCTGCGAGCGTTCGACGAAAACGATGAAGGCGATCACCGCGACCGCCATGGCCAGCAGCAGAATGATGAAGGCGGCGGAGAGCGCACCGGTGCGGCCGAGTTCCAAGGTTCCGGCGAGCGCGCTCGGAAGATTGGCAACGATACCGGCGAAGATGATCAGCGAAATCCCGTTGCCGACGCCGCGCGCGGTGATCTGCTCGCCCAGCCACATCAGGAACACGGTGCCGCCGACCAGGGTGATCACCGTCGTCGCCCTGAAGAACAGGCCGGGATCAACAACCGCCGAGCCGCCGCCGCTTCCCATGCTCTCGAGGCCGACGGAGATTCCATAGGCCTGCACCGCGGCCAGGAGGACGGTCAGGTAACGGGTGTACTGGTTGAGTTTCTTGCGCCCGACCTCGCCCTCCTTCTTGAGGGCTTCCAGGTTCGGCGAAACGGCGGTCATCAGCTGCATGATGATGGCAGCCGAGATGTACGGCATGATGTTCAGCGCGAAGATCGTCATCCGCCCGAGGGCGCCGCCCGCGAACATATCGAACATGCCGAGAATGCCGCCGGCATTCTGCTCGAAGATTTCCTGCAGGATACGCGGGTCGATCCCGGGGATCGGGATATAGGTCCCTAAGCGATAGACAACCAGCGCCGCCAGCGTGAACCAGATACGCTTCTTGAGTTCCGTCGCCTTGCCGAGGGCTCCGAAATTGAAGGAAGACGCGAATTGTTCGGCGCTCGACGCCATGTGGCTATCCTAGCTTTTGGTTTCCGCGCCTGCGGCCTCGGTACCGACCACCGAACCGCCCGCTTTTTCAATCGCCTCGGCCGCCGCCTTGGAAGCACCACCACCGACACGTACTGTTATCTTGGTGCTGAGCTCGCCCCTGGCAAGGACCCGAACACTCATTTTCGGCCTGCCGAGTCCCGCCGCGCGGATCGCCGCCTCGTCGATTTCACCGGATGCGTCAAGGCGCCCGGCATCGATGGCCTTTTGCAGATCCCCGATATTCACCGCGACAAACTCCTTGCGGAACGGGTTCTTGAAGCCCCGCTTCGGCAGCCGGCGATAGATCGGCATCTGGCCACCCTCGAACCCGTTGATGGTGGCGCCCGCACGGGATTTCTGTCCCTTGTGCCCGCGTCCACTGGTCTTACCGGTTCCGGATCCAGCGCCACGACCGACACGCTTACGATTCTTGCGCGCGCCTTCGTTATCCCTGAGTTCGTTCAGTCTCATCGTTTCATTATCCTTCTTAGCCCGGCAGCCGGACGCCGCCGCCTCCGCGCTTCAGCACGTCTCAGGCGGTTTCCTCGACCTGAACCAGATGCTTGACCTTCTCGATCATGCCGCGCACCGCCGGGGTGTCCTCGAGGGTCCGGGTCTTGTGCATCTTGTTCAACCCAAGCCCCACCAGGGTTTCCTTCTGGCCCGGTTTCCGTCCAAGCGCGCTGCGAACCTGGGTTACGGTCACGGTCGCCTTCTTATCGCTTTTCGCCATCGTTCCGCTCCGTGGTCTCAACCAGCCTGCGCCGCCGCGGCCTCGGCCTCACCGCCGGCGCGGCCGAAGATCTCGGATACCTTCTTGCCGCGCTTGGCGGCAATGGCCCGGGGCGAGCGAATCTGCGTCAATGCGTCGAACGTCGCCTTGATCATATTGTGCGGGTTCGAGGAACCGGTAGACTTGGCGACGATATCCTGGATGCCGAGAGATTCGAAAATCGCACGCATCGGGCCACCGGCGATGATACCGGTTCCCGCCGGCGCCGCCCGGAGCACCACATGGCCGGCCCCGAAGTCACCCTTAATATCGTGGTGCAGGGTGCGGCCCTCGCGCAACGGCACGCGGACCATGCTGCGCTTGGCCTGCTCGGTCGCCTTGCGGATCGCCTCAGGCACCTCGCGCGCCTTGCCGGCGCCGTGCCCGACCCGTCCGCGGCCGTCACCCACCACGACCAAGGCCGCAAAGCCGAAACGCCGGCCGCCCTTGACCACCTTGGCCACGCGGTTGATACCGACCAGTTTTTCGATCAGTTCAGAGTCTTCACGGCTTTCCCTACCGCCGCGATTGTCCCGGTCCCGATTTTCTCTGTCACCCCGTGCCATGACGGTCCCTTCCTAGAACTTCAGACCAGCTTCACGGGCGCCGTCGGCAAGAGCCTTGACACGCCCGTGATAGCGGTATCCGCCGCGGTCGAACACAACCTCGCTCAACCCTTTTTCGAGTGCCCGCTGGGCAACCAGCTTGCCGACCGCCTCGGCGGCGGCCTTGTCGGCACCGGTCTTCAGCCCCGCGCGAAGATCCTTGTCCAGCGAGGACGCGGCCGCCAACGTCACGCCATTCGTATCGTCGATAAGCTGCGCATAGATGTTCTTCGACGACCGAAAGACCGAAAGACGGATCATGCCCGTCGATTTGCGGCGCAGGGCGGAACGGGTCCGCTGGGCGCGCCGCTTGAAGAGTTCTTTTGAATTCAGCATGCCAGTCGTCCCTACTTCTTCTTGCCTTCCTTGCGCCGGATCGTCTCGGTGGCATATTTGATGCCCTTGCCCTTGAACGGTTCCGGCGGGCGGAAGGCCCGAATTTCAGCGGCCAGTTGCCCGACCTGCTGTTTGTCATTGCCCTCGATGGATATCGCGGTCGGACGCTCGCACTTCATCACGATGCCGTTGGGGATCGGATAGCGAACCGGATGGCTGTAGCCCAATTGCAGGACCAGATCCTTGCCTTCAACCGCCGCACGATAGCCGACGCCGTTGATTTCCAGATCCACGGTGAAGCCCTCGCTTACACCCTGGACCAGATTGCTGATCCGGGCCCGCGTGGTTCCCCACATGGCCCGCGCCCGCTGGGTCTTCGTCTTGGGCTCGACCGATACGACATTATCGGCGTAGGTCACATTGACCTCGTCCGACAATTGATACGACAGTTCCCCGCGCTTGCCTTTCGCCTTGATCACGTCATTCGCGATCTCGACGGTAACGCCGCTGGGAACGGCAACAGGGTTCTTTCCGACACGTGACATGACGTCGATTTCCCGGTTTAGAATACGTGACAGAGCACTTCGCCGCCGACATTGGCGACCCGTGCTTCGTTGTCGGACATCACGCCGCGCGGCGTGGACAATATGGCAATGCCCAGACCGTTATAGACCCGCGGCAGATCCTTGATTTTGGCGTAGACCCGACGCCCCGGCTTGGAGACGCGCTTGATCTGCCGGATCACCGGCTCGCCCTCGTAGTATTTCAGCTCGATCGCCAGACTTTCCGCATTCGCGACACCTTCGACAGGTGCCGTGGTGAAGCCACGGATATAGCCTTCGCGCTTCAACACCTCGAGCACGTTACTGCGAAGCTTGGACGCCGGGCTGGAAACCACGTTCTTGCGGGCGCTCTGCCCGTTCCTGATACGGGTCAGCATATCCCCGAGAGGATCGCTCATCGTCATTTTCGGACTCCCCTCACCAGCTCGATTTCACGAGACCGGGCACTTGGCCGGCCGATCCGAGCTCGCGCAACGCGATGCGTGACATCTTGAATTTACGGTAATAGCCCCTGGGCCGCCCGGTTACCTCGCAGCGATTGCGAAGCCGGATCTTGGCGCCGTTACGAGGCATCTCACTCAATTTCAAACCCGCTTGAAACCGCTCCTCGATCGGCAATTCCTTGTCGTTGGCGATCGCCTTCAAGCGCGCGCGCTTGTCGGCGTATCGCGCGACCATCTTGGCGCGATTGAGGTTTTTCTGAACGGAACTCTTCTTGGCCATGCCTGTCTCCTCGTCCGCTCAGCTCGTGAACGGGAAGTTGAAGCGGCGCAAAAGCTCGCGCGCTTCGTCATCGGTTTTCGCGGTGGTGACAACAATGATGTCCATGCCGCGGATGGAGTCGACTCGGTCGTAATCAATTTCCGGGAATACGATCTGTTCCTTAAGCCCCATGGCGTAGTTGCCACGCCCATCGAAGCTTTTCGGGTTCAAGCCGCGGAAATCCCGGACCCGCGGCAGCGCGATGGTAATCAGACGGTCAACAAATTCGTACATCCGGTCGCGCCGTAACGTGACCTTGCAGCCGATCGGCATGCCGTCACGCAGCTTGAAGTTGGCGACCGACCGCTTGGCCTTGTTGATCAGCGGCTTCTGGCCGGCGATCAGCGCCATCTCCGCGGCCGCGGACTGGACCTTCTTGGAATCCTGCACCGCCTCGCCGACGCCCATGTTGATCACCACCTTTTCCAGGCGCGGAACCTGAAAATGGTTGCGATATCCCATGGCCTCGATCAGACCCGGATGGATCTCTTTGTCGTATAGCTCTTGCAAACGCGCCATTGTTCAACTTGCTCCGTCGCGCTCAGGCGTCGATGACCTCGCCGGACCGCTTGGCGACACGGACCTTGCGGCCGTCCTCCAGAAAGCGGTACCCGACGCGGGTTGCCTCGTTCGATTTCGGGTCGACAAGTGCCACATTGGAGATGTGGATCGAGCCTTCCCGCTCAATGATTCCGCCAGTGTTGGTCTGGCTGGCCTTGGTGTGGCGCTTGACGATGTTCACCCCGCGGACCATCACCCGGTCCTCGGTCCGCAGGACCTGCAGAACCTCACCGGTCTTTCCCTTGTCCTTACCGGTGACGACCTGAACATTGTCGCCCTTCTTGATTTTGAATTTCTTCGCCATCACAGCACCTCCGGCGCCAGCGAGACGATCTTCATGAACTGTTTGCCGCGCAGCTCGCGGGTCACAGGACCGAAGATGCGCGTCCCGATGGGCTCGTTCTGCTTATTGATCAACACCGCCGCGTTGCGGTCGAAACGGATCGCCGAACCATCCGGGCGGCGGATTTCCTTCGCGGTGCGTACGATCACCGCCCGCAGCACCTCGCCCTTCTTTACCCGGCCCCGGGGGATCGCTTCCTTGACGGACACGACGATGACATCGCCGATACCGGCGACCTTGCGCTTGGATCCACCCAGCACCTTGATGCACTGGACCCGACGGGCACCCGAATTGTCGGCGACGTCGAGATTGCTCTGCATCTGAATCATGACGACTCTCCGGCCCTATCGATCACTCGGACGCCGCCGACTCGGCATCGACGACCTCCCAGGTTTTGCTCTTCGAGATCCGGGCACACTCGCGAATGCGCACGGTGTCGCCCATCTTGTGCTTGTTCTCGGCATCATGAGCGGCAAACTTTTTCGACCGCTTGATGATCTTCTTGTAGACGGGGTGCACGATCCGCCGTTCGACCATGACGATCACCGTCTTGTCGGGCTTGTCGCTTACCACCGTGCCTTGCAACACACGCCTTGGCATATCCAACTATCCTCTCTACCCGTGCCCGTCCGGAACCAGCCCGGCGGACAGCATTTCCTCACGCCTGGGCGCGCGTCTTTTCCGCCAGGATCATCTTGGTGCGCGCGATGTCGCGGCGAACCTGCCGGACCCGCGCGGTATTCTCCAACTGGCCACCGGCCTGCTGGAACCGCAGATTGAACTGCTCCTTGCGCAGGTCCACCAGTTGACCGTTCAACTCGTCGACGCTCTTGGCGCGAAAGTCCGTGGCTTGTTTGCTCGCCATCATCCGTCTCCCAAACTTACGAGTCGCCGAGACGCGCAATGAAACGGGTGTCGATCGGCAACTTGGCCGCGGCGAGCGCCATCGCTTCCTCGGCAAGCTCGCGTGGAACCCCGTCCATCTCGAACATCACCCGGCCCGGCTTCACCCGGCATACCCAGAATTCCGGCGAACCCTTGCCCTTGCCCATGCGGACCTCGGCCGGCTTGCTCGACACCGGCACGTCCGGGAAAATCCGGATCCAGACCCGGCCGACGCGCTTGATATGCCGCGTCATCGCCCGACGCGCCGCCTCGATCTGGCGCGCGGTGATCCGCGCCGGTTCCACCGCCTTCAGGCCATAGGCACCGAAATTGAGCGTGGTTCCACCCTTGGCATTGCCATGGATCCGGCCCTTGTGAGCCTTGCGGAATTTGGTGCGCTTCGGACTAAGCATCGTACGTTTCCTCTATCCTTGACCGGCAGCTCAGCGTGCCGGCCCGCTGGGCTGCTGGTCAGCCATGCGCTTATCCTGCGCCATCGGGTCATGGGCCATGATCTCGCCCTTGAAGACCCAGACCTTGACGCCGCAGGCGCCATAGGTGGTGTGCGCCGTCGCCTCGCCATAGTCGATATCGGCCCGCAGGGTATGGAGCGGCACGCGTCCCTCGCGGTACCATTCCATCCGGGCGATTTCCGCTCCGCCCAGACGGCCGCCGCAATTGATCCGGATACCAAGAGCGCCAAGTCGGATCGCCGACTGAACCGCCCGCTTCATCGCCCGGCGGAACGCCACGCGGCGCGAAAGCTGCTGGGCGATGTTGTCGGCCACCAGATTGGCATCGATCTCGGGCTTGCGGATCTCGATGATGTTGAGATGCACATCGGTGCCTGTCATATCCGAGAGTTCCTTGCGGAGCTTCTCGATATCCTGGCCCTTCTTGCCGATCACCACGCCCGGACGGGCGGTGTAGATCGTCACCCGCGCCCGTTTGGCCGGCCGTTCGATCACGACGCGACTGACGCCCGCCTGGGCCAACCGTTTGCGCAGGTACCGGCGCAGGCGCAGGTCCTGATGCAGCAGCGTGGCGTAATCCTTGGACGCGAACCAGCGCGAATCCCAGGTCCGGTTGATGCCGAGCCTCAGCCCGATCGGATTTACTTTCTGACCCATTACGCGGTCTCCTCGCGTTCGCCCACGACGATGGTGAGATGGGAGAATGGCTTGCGGATACGCCCCATGCGGCCCCGTGCCCGCGGCCGGAACCGGCGCATGGTCAGCGCCTTGCCGACGGATGCTTCCTTGACGTAGAGCCGGTCGACGTCGAGCTGATGATTGTTCTCGGCATTGGCGATCGCCGATTGCACCGCTTTCTTGACGTCGCCGCTGATGCGGCGCCGCGAAAAGGTCAGCGCGGCCAGCGCTTTTTCGGCGTCCATGCCCCGGATCATCGTCGCCACCAGATTGAGCTTCTGCGGACTGATCCGCAGGTTGCGAAGCACGGCCTGTGCCTCGGTCTCTTCGATCCGGCGTTCGGTCTTGGGTTTACCCATGTTCGTCGTCCAATCCCTAGCGCCGCGCCTTCTTGTCGGCCGCATGGCCGTAGAAGGTCCGGGTCGGCGCGAATTCACCGAACTTGTGTCCGACCATGTGTTCGGTGACCAGAACCGGCACGTGCTTGTGCCCGTTGTGAACGCCGAAAGTCAGGCCGACGAATTGCGGCATGATGGTGGAACGGCGGGACCAGGTCCGGATCACCGCGTTGCGACCGGAATCGAGCGCGACTTCCGCCTTCTTGAGCAGATAGCCGTCGACGAACGGTCCCTTCCAAACAGAGCGAGCCACGTCTGTCTCCCCTACTTACGGCGCCGGCGCACGATCAGCCGGTCCGTCTTCTTGTTGTTGCGGGTGCGCTTGCCCTTGGTCGGTTTACCCCATGGCGTGACCGGATGCCGTCCGCCCGAGGTGCGACCCTCGCCGCCGCCATGCGGATGGTCGACGGGGTTCATCACCACGCCGCGCACCACCGGCCGCTTGCCGAGCCAACGCTTGCGGCCCGCCTTGCCGATCTTGATGTTCTGCTGATCCGGGTTGGACACAGCGCCGATCGTCGCCATGCATTCCGCGCGCACCATGCGCACTTCGCCGGAGGTCAGGCGCAGCAGCGCATAGCCGGCGTCGCGGCCGACCAACTGCACATATGTGCCGGCGGCCCGAGCCATCTGGCCACCCTTGCCGGCCTTCAGTTCCACATTGTGAACGATCGTGCCGACCGGGATGCTGCTCAAAGGCATCGCGTTGCCCGGCTTGATGTCCTGGCGTTCGCCCGAGATCACCTTGTCGCCGACACCTAGACGCTGCGGGGCCAGGATATAGGCCTGCTCGCCGTCCTCATAAGTGATCAGGGCGATGAACGCGGTCCGGTTGGGATCATATTCAAGACGCTCGACGGTACCGACAGCGTCGAATTTCCGGCGCTTGAAATCGATCATCCGGTAGGTGCGCTTGTGGCCGCCACCCCGGTGCCACATGGTGATGCGGCCGTGATTGTTGCGCCCGCCGGACTTGGTGAGGCCGACCGTCAGCTTTTTGACCGGCTTACCCTTCCAGAGCTCCGAGCGATCGACCGTAACCAGCTGACGCTGGGACGGGGTGCGCGGATTGTAATGCTTCAGAGCCATGTTTCTATACCCCCTGGCTCACGTCGACGTCCTGGCCGTCCTCGAACGTCACCACGGCCTTCTTGTAATCGGAGCGGCGCCCGGGCCGACCCCGGAACCGCTTGACCTTGCCTTTTTGGCGCAACGTATTGACGGTCTTGACCTTGCGGTCGAACAACTGCTCGACGGCAACCTTGATCTCCGGTTTCGTCGCCGCGAGGTCAACCACGAAGGTGACCTGACCGAACTGCGAGCCGAGCGTGGATTTTTCGGTGACCAGCGGGCGGCGGATGATCTCGTACATCCGCTCGCGGCTCAGTTTCACCTGGCTGGCGTTATAGGGCCGCATACTCATTTCAGGCGAGCCTCCAGATGTTGGACGGCGTCCCGGGTCAGAACCAGGGTATCGCGCCGCAAGATGTCATAGACGTTGGCACCTTGGGTCGGCAGCACGTCCACCTTGGGAATGTTCCGCGCCGCGCGGGTGAAGGATGCATTCGGCTCCGGCCCGTCGATCAGCAGCACTGAGCTCCAACCCAGCGCGGCAAACTGCTTGGCCAGATCCTTTGTCTTGCCCGAACCTTCGATGCTGTCGAGAACGACAAGCTTGCCTTCCGCCTGTTTCGCGGACAGCGCACATTTCAGACCTAGGCGGCGGACCTTCTTCGGCAAGTCATGCGCATGGCTGCGCACAACCGGTCCGTGCACGGTGGCACCGCCCCGAAATTGTGCGGAACGGGTCGAGCCCTGTCGCGCCCGGCCGGTGCCCTTCTGACGGAAAGGCTTCGCCGTGGTGCCGCTGATGTCGCCGATCAGCTTGACCTTGTGGGTGCCGGCCCGGCGTTTCGCCAATTGCCAGTTCACCACCCGGGCAAGGATATCGCGCCGTGGCTCGATCCCGAAGATCGAGTCGTCCAACTCGATTTCGCCCTTGTCCTGGGCATCAAGGGTTTTGACCGAAAGCTTCATGGTCTCAGTCCTTCTTTTCC
>JAYOEU010000147.1:10669-11459 GCA_038116915.1 Alphaproteobacteria bacterium | reverse complement strand
GCTCCGCCACCTCGCCGCCATCGCGGATCCGCGCGACCTGTTTCTTGACCGGGTCGGCGATCCAGATCGCGCCTTCGGCATCCATGCAGATTCCATCCGGCACCCAATCCTCGCCGCCCTCGGCCCAGGTCCGCCGGTTGGAGAGCGTGCCGTCCGGCGCCTTGTCGAAGGCGGTCAGCTTGCGGGCCCAGGATTCGGCCACGATCAGTGTTTTGCCGTCCGGGGTGATCGCAATGCCGTTGGGAAAGAAGAACCCGTCCGCGGCAAGGGAGATCGAACCGTCCGGATCCACCCGGGCGACATTGGTTTTCCGCTCTTTTTCACCCTCGCGATAGTCGAAACCGAAATTGCCGACATAGGCGCGGCCTTGCCCGTCGACGGTCATGTCGTTGCATTTCGAATGGGCGACGCCGGAGAGATCCGCATGGAGCGTCAGCCCATCCGGATCAAGCCGCAGGACCTTGCGGTCCAGCATCGAGACCACGAGCAGCCGCCCGTCCGGCAGCCATCCGAGCCCGGAAGGCTGGTTTTCGACGGTGCAGATGATCTCCGACTTGCCCGCCTCATCCACCGCGATCACCGCGTGCGAATAGAAATCCGAAAACCAGAGCCGCCCGTCATGCCATCTCGGCCCCTCGGGGAAGGTGAGCTTGTCGAGCAGGATGTCGAGGTCGGGCATTGTTCGATGTCCTCAGTTTAAAGCGACTGCGGAAGGCTTGCACGGCCTAGCTTTCTTGGTTTTGGCGTCCCGTTGCCGACCGTCGCCCTGGCGAAAGGCAGGGCCTAGCGC
>JAYOEU010000147.1:0-10659 GCA_038116915.1 Alphaproteobacteria bacterium | reverse complement strand
CATGCCATCTCGGCCCCTCGGGGAAGGTGAGCTTGTCGAGCAGTATGTCGAGGTCGGGCACTATGGAATTTCCTTATGCCAAGAAGAGAATGGTGCGAAATTGATTGGCCAATGTTTCATTTCGTTTGCGGCCTAGTTCCCCCATCGACCGTCGCCCTGGCGAAGGCCAGGGCTTATGCCGGCACTGGTCGTTGCCCAAAATCGCCTGTCAGTGTTGGACGGCGCGTCGGTAGTTCTGTTCTCGCAACAAGCCCTGGCCTTCGCCAGGGCGACGGACGCAGAGGGACGGTAAGTGGCCACCTCGTCACCCCGGCAGAGGAAACTTTTGCAGCGCCTCCTTGTAGTGTGGCTCGTTGTCGATCTCCAGGGTCGCTAGCACCCGGACCACGCCGCAATAGAAGGCGATGGCCAGCACCAGATCGACCAGATGCTCGTTGCTGAGATGCTTGCGAAGGATCTCGAAATCGGCATCGGGGATCTTGAGGTCCGTCACCATCGCGCGGGCGGAGCGCAGCACCGTCTTTTCCAACTCCGGCAGGCCGCTGTCGCGGCCCTCGGTCTCGGCGGTGATCGCGTGGATGTCCGCCTCGGTGACGCCGAACTGTTCGGTCCCGAGCCGGACATGGTGGGTATATTCGTACTCGCTGCGGGTCAGGTAGCCGACCTGGATGATCGCCATTTCCTTGATTCTCGGATCGAGGGTCGTTTTATAGCGGATATACTGGCCGAGCCCGCCGAAGGCCCGCGCGCCGCCCGGGCTGTTGGTCAGTTGCCGGAACAGATTGATCGGGCGCTTGAGAAGGTCCTTGTCCTCGTCCTTCAGATCATCGACGTCAAGATAAGGAAGTCTTGCCATAAGGTTATTCCCTAAAGTTTATATTCTAGATTAGCCACGTGGCTTGGCGGAGAGCGAGCAACCGCCATCAACGACCATCAGGTGCCCGGTAACGTAGCGCGCCCAGTTTGACGAGAGATAGACCACCGCCTTGCCGATATCCCATCCTTCTCCCTCGATCTGGACCAGCGAGGCGTTCTGGCGCTGGGCCCGATGCTCGGGGGTCATGCCGGGGGAGTAGACCATGGGCGTATAGACCGGTCCCGGCAGAATGCAGTTCACCCGGATGCCGTCGGCGCCGTGATCGACCGCCATCGCCTGGCTGAGCGACAGGACCGCGCCCTTGGAGGTGGAATAGACCGTCAGGCCCTTCGGGCGGGTCGCGGAAATCGAGGAGATATTGACGATCGAGCCGCCGTCGCCGCTGTCGATCATCGCCGGTATGGCGTGCTTCGACATCAGGAACATCGGCTTGAGATTGACCTCCATCACCCGGTCCCAATGCTCTTCGGTCTCGTTGACGACTGAGAGGCGGCTGCCGATGCCGATATTGTTGTCCAGCACGTCCAGGCGGCCCCAGGCTGCCATGGTCGCATCGACGACGCGCTTGCATTCCTCGGAGCTCAGCAGGTCGGCTCCCATCGTCTTTGCCTCGCCGCCGCGCTCGGAAATCATCTCCACCGTCCGCGCCGCCAGCTTTTCGTCGCGGTCGACCACCATCACCTTGGTGCCGGCTTCGGCCAGCAGGATCGAGGCGGCGCGGCCGTTACCGATCCCGTCGCCCGCCGCGCCGCCGCCGGCGACGATCGCGACCTTGCCCTTCAGGCCCAGATCCAGTGAATCGATCATGACGCTCCTCCGACCTTTGTTTTCCCGACCTTGCGAGCCGGGTGGAGGTCCGTCAAGCAGTCGTGAACCGCTGGCCGTGGACGATCAAGCAGGTGGTGGCGCGCGCTTTTGCCGGAGGCCTAGCGCGCCAGGCTTTCTGCTATCCGCTGCATGAAGCGCTGTGTGAGGTCGTCGTGATACGGGGTGAGCACGCCGCCACCGAAAGCATCCGACGCGCGGCCCTTCTGCATCCGTTCGACCACCCAGACATCTTCCTCGAAGACTTCCTTCCAGGTCCGCACCAAAGCGTCGAAGGCCGGCTGATAGTCGGCGCGTTTCGGCGCGTCTCCGACCATGTAGAGATGCACCCGCTCGCGGGTCCGGTCATGGGCCAGCGGGTCGGTGATGATGCAGTAGAAGTGATCGCGCTGGATGCCGAGCATCACGTTCGGAAAGATGATCGGGTATTCGCCCGACAATTCCTGCTCGCGGGTCAAACCGGGGAACGGCGTGAAGGGACTGCCGTCCACCTTGTCGGCGGCGAACTGCTCGGTGATCTGGCCGAAATGGTTGTCCGAGACGAAGACGTGCTTGTGCTTGTCGAGGGGGGAGCTGTCGTTGAGGCTCGGATGCACCCAAGGCAGATGATAGGATTCAAGGAAGTTTTCGATCGCCAGCTTCCAGTTGGCGTTCAGGGTCAACTCCCATTTGGCGCCGTGGCGCATGTCCGAGAAATCATAGGCCGCCCAGCGCGCGTCGAGCGGCGCCATATGATCCGCGAGCGGCGGCGCATCGCCCGAAAGATTGACGAAGATCAGGTCGTTCCAGAGCCCGGCCCTGACCGGCCGCAAACCGAGCGAGGCCTTGTCGATCAGCGCGCAGTCATGGCTGTCCGGGCCATTCACCATCGGCGTCTGGGTCAGGGCGCCGTCCAGCCCGTAGGTCCAGGAATGGTAGGGACAGCGCAGCACCGGCTTGCGCTTTTCGGGCGCGTCGACCAGTTGCACGCCGCGATGGCTGCACACATTGTGAAAGGCGTTGACCACGCCCGCCTTGTCGCGGACCAGGACGATCGGCGCGCCGGCGGCGGTGACTGGCATGATGTCACCGGGCTCGGGAATATCGGCGCCGACAGCGACACAGGTCCAGGTCCGGGCGAACAGGCCTCGGGCTTCCTCGCGATGATATTGAGGGTCCGTATAGCAGGTATTCGGCAGTCCCCGAGCCACGCCCAGGGGCGCGGAAACGCTCGCGGCGACGGTTTCGAGATCCAGAACAGCCATGACCGGACACTCCAGGAAACAGATCTTCGGGAGTGACTACGACGGCTTGCAGCCCGCTGCTATTCCAGGGGCGTCACGCGAATGTTTTAGAGGCGTCGCGAGTGCGGCCAGTTGAAGGCAATGTGAAACGAAAGACGGCCTTTCGAATGATCGAAAGGCCGTCCCATGACAGTATCAATATTGGCTCGGACTATTCCGCCGCGACCATGTAGGCGTCGCGTTGGACGCCATCCATGTTGATCCCCTCGATGCGGATCAGCTTGGTGGAGCCGTCACGGTGCGGAGAGTGAAGGGCGCCGATCGGGTAGGCATGAGCGATACCCGGTGTGAGCTTATAGGTCCGCACCTTCTCGACCATGCCCGGCGTGTCGGACGACGGCGGTGTCACACAGCGCCAGTCGGTCATCTCGGTGGTGCCTGCGGCCTGCCCGTAGATCGCCCAGGCGGGGCCGTGATCGTGCGGCGGGCTGGACTTCGCGCCCTCGTGGACGTGGGTGAAGATGCAGAACTTAAGCTCCGGATCCTCAAAAATCAGCTTGCGCGGATCATTGTTGTCCGGCCCGAAATACTTGGCGATGAAGTCCTTGTCGACACATGCCTTGGCGACGCATTTGCGTACTTGCTCGAGCCCGGCCGCGCCGGAATCCTTCAGCAACGCCTCGCGGCAATCGGCAGCGAATTGTTCGAGTGTATAACCCATGACGGTTCTCCTACGGTTACTGACGCCACTCTAGCACGAAATCACGCGGCGGAAGCCCTGTTCGCGGCTTTTTCGCCTCCTTGCAGGTGGATTTTGCAGAATTCAGCGACGATGTGATGGGTCGCCGGACCCGCGCGGGTGGCCTGGTCGATTTCCCGGATCTCGATTTTGCCGCCGGCCGCGCGATAACGGGCAACAAAGCGATCCGGCTCATTGCCGTCGAAGTCGGAGTCAGGGTCGTTGTAGTCATGCACCAGGTCGGGTCGGCCCTGGATCCAGAGCGCCGGCGGGGTGCGGACCGGCTCGCCGCGTTCCAGCGCCAGCATCGGGTTGCCCTCGGCCATTGTCGTTTCGGAACCCCAGTAGATGTCATGCCGCTCCGGAATGTCGCCGATCCAGGACGGCGGATTGGCGCTCGCCCGGCCGCGCAGCGCATGCCGGTAGCGGGAAAGCGGGTTGATCACCGGCCAGGTCATGACCACGCATTGTACCGATGCATCCTGGGGCTCGAACCCGCTCGGAAGGGCGATGGCGGCGTAACGCGGGTCATCCGGGCGCATCGCCGCAAGCATGGCGAGATGACCGCCGCTGGACTGGCCGATGAGCCCGACCCGCGCCGCGTCGAGGCCGAGACCGCCCGCCTTCGCCTTAAGCCAGCGGACCGCGTGGTTGATATCCACGAGCGAACTCGGATACCCGTCGGCTGCGTGACGGAAGTCGAGGGCCGCCGCCGCGATCCCCTGTTCGGCGAGGGAGGTGCACCGCGCGGCGCACTCGCCCCGGTCTCCCTTGTTCCAGGCCCCGCCATGCAGATCGATGACGAAGGGGAACGGACCTTTGCCGGCCGGCCGGTACAAGGTCAGCAGCATAGGGCGCTCGCCGTGGCGGAGATATTCGTGATCCTGGATCGAGATATCGGCAGTCATGACGGAACCTCACAGGGTGTCGCGTTGACGATCGCGGATGCTACCCCGAGGCGTGGGAAAGGGTGAAGGGGGAGTTTAGCGCGGATGCTAAGTCTCTTTTTACATTCGCTACAGCGTCTGCCGTCGCCCTGGCGAAAGGCAGGGCCTAGCCCCAGTTCATAATTCACCAAATGCGCTCCTTCTCCCGCCGATCATAAAATGGATTTGTCACGCGGATAGGTCACCAATTGGCCCTGCCTTGCGCCAGGGCGACGGCTCATTACTGGTGCGTTCAAAGGATGGTCTTAAATTCCTACTCCGCCGCGGCGCGCGAGAGACCGGTCGGCACCACCTCGTAGCCCGTCTCCTCGGGCTCGTCGTCGGTCATTTAACCCGGAAAGCCCGGCGCGGTGATGGTGAGGCCGGTGGCCTCCTCAAGCCGCTTGATGATGTTCGGCGACCACTCGCGCGGGCCGTAGCGTTGCTCGCCGTCCTTGAAGATCCTGATCAGCAGCGGCGAAACTTCCAGCGGCACCCCGGCGCGCTCGGCGATGTCCTGGAACAGGCCGATATCCTTACTGACCAGGTCCATGGTGAAATTGATGTCGCGAGAGCCGTTGAGGATCACCTGGCTCTCGGTTTCGTGCACGAAAGAGGTGCCGGAGGAGATCTTGATCGCCTCATAGGTGGTGTTGAGATCCATGCCCGCCGCCTTGGCGGTTGTAAGCTCCTCGCAAAGGGTGACCAGATTGGCGGTGGCGAGGTAGTTGGTCATGACCTTAAGGGTTGAGGCGGAGCCGACATCGCCGGTATGCAGGATACGTCGGCCCATGGTCTTCAGCACCGGCAGCGCTTGCTCGAAAGTCGCCCGCGCACAGCCGGCGAAGATCGAGATATTGCCTGGCGCCGCCCGATGACAGCCGCCTGAAACCGGGCAGTCGATGGCCTCCGCCCCTTTCGCCCGCACCAGGCCGGCGATGCGGCGTATTTCGCTCTCGTCGGTCGTCGACATTTCGGCCCAGATCTTGCCGGTCGAAAGCCCGGCGATCACCCCGTCCCCGGCTTCCATGACCGCCGAACAGGCCGCCGGACTCGGCAGGCACGTGATAACCATGTCTACGGTTTCGGCCAAGGCTTTCGGACTGTCCGCCCAGGCGGCGCCGGCTTCGAGGAACGGTTGGGCGGCCTTGCGGTCGAGATCCCGCACCGTGAGCGCGTATCCGTTACGCAGAATGCTGCCGGCCAGCTTGCCTCCGACATTGCCGAGGCCGATAAAGCCGATCGTGATATTTTTGGCCGCCATGCCGCACTCCGGTTCTGTGTTTTCACCCGCCAGTGTCCCCGAATCCCTGGACGTGATCCAGGGCCCATTCCGCTGCTCCTGACGAATGGTATTGGGGCGTTTGGGAGGAGAGGATTGACCAGCCCGCCGGTCAAATTTGACAGCCTGCGGAAGCGGCCCTGGATCAAGTCCGGGGATTCGGTCTTGCGGGCCGCGTCATCCCTCGATAGCCGCCGGGGCCACGGTCTGTCCGGTTCGGGCGGCCTCGATGACGGCGAGGGTTGCGGCGAGGGTGCGGGCGCCGTCGGCGGCGCTGGTTCGGGGAGGTTCCTCGCCCCGGATCACCCGTCCGAAATGTTCGACCTGGGCGACGAGGGGATTGCCGGGGCCGACCGGCTTGTGGGTCTTTGCCGTCGGATTGTCCCAGCGCGGCGTGATCCCGTGCGGATAGGTCCAGATCCGCATCAGCGGAAAATCGAACGCGCCCTTGGCCCCCATGAAGCGATAGCAGCAGTCGTCCATATGATAAAAATCCGGATTTTCCGTCGTCGTCGCCTCGAAGGCCCAGGGGCTCGGCGCGGCGTCGGACAGTAGGATTGTGCCGAGCACCCCGCTCTCGAAGCCGAGGGTGATGGCCGCGGTATCCTCGACCGCATGACCGCGCGCCTTGTTGGAGGATTGCGCGGAGACCGAGACGATCTCGCCGCAGATCCAACGCAGGCAGTCCACGTCATGGATCAGGTTGGTCAGGATCGGTCCGCCGCCGGGCTCGGTCCGCCACGGAACGTCGTAATACTCATCATGCTTCCGCATCGCCCAGATCGCGGAGACGCCGATCAGGTCCCCGATGACCCCGGACCGCAGCAGATCGCGGGCCGCCTCGACCTGATGATTGAAGCGGCGATAATGCCCGGCCAGAACCGGGATGCCATGCTTGCGGCCGGCCTCCACCAGGGCGCGGGCCTCCGGCACCGTCGTGGCGAACGGCTTTTCCACCAGCACATGCAGGCCGCGCTCGACACAGACGATGCCCTGGGAGGCATGCAGGGCGTTGGGCGTCGCGAGGAGCACGCCGTCGACCTCGGTCTGCTGAAACATCTCCTCCAGCGAGCCGTGAAACGCCGCTCCGTATTCCGCCGCCATTTGCGACGCCCGCCGGTCCGCGTCCACCACGGCAGTCAACTCGACGGTGGAGCTCGCCGACAAGGCGGCGGCGTGCTTGCGGCCGATGACGCCGAGGCCGGCGAGCGCGATTCTGGTTTTGCTCATGGATGAGATCTCCTGTTCGCGGCCAGGTGCCGGATGCGCGGCACCATGCGCGTGGCGTTGCCGCCGCGCAAGGACTACCGTACGTTCGGTCGCGGCTTGGAATTTACCGGTGATCGACAATGAAGCGAGGCGATCTGATCGACAGGACACGGACGTTCAGAGCGCGTTTCGTCGACGGGACCTTGCCATTTCTGATCGAACACGGCTGGGACTGGAGCCGGAGCGGTCTGGTCGAGCGCATGGATGACGGCGGCGGCGATACCGGCACGCAGTTCCGCAGGGTTATGGTCCATGCGCGCCAACTCTATGTCTTCTCGTCCTGGGGCGCGCGAACCGGGAAATCCGATCTGGTGGAGCATGCCGACCGGATCTTCGGCTATATGACCGAGCATTTCTGGGATGACGAGTTGGGCGGCTGGATCGAGAAGGTGGATCTGGACGGCATTCCCGTTTCATTGGACAAGGATCTCTACGCGCATGCCTTCGCGTTGTTCGGCCTCGGGGCCTATGCCCGTCATCTCGGACGCGACGAGAAGATCTGGGTTGAGCGAACCCGCGACGTGTTGGAGCGCCGGTTCCGGCGGGGCGACGGGTCGTACCGCGACCGCATGAGCCGGGCGTTCGAGGATTTGGCGCCGGACCGGCGCAGCCAGAACCCGCACATGCATCTTCTGGAGGCCGCCCTGTCGCTGAGCGACGTGGATCCGGCGATAGCGGATCTCGCGAGGCGGTTGATCACGCTTTTCGGCCGGACCTTCCTTGATGCTGAAAAGCACGTTGTGCTGGAACATCTCGGCCCGGATTTCGCGCCTGATCCACAGGACGGCCGCCGGGTCGAGCCGGGTCACCATTTCGAGTGGGCTTGGCTGCTCGATTGGGCGAGCCGTGTTCTGGGACAGCCGAAGCTCCGCAAGCTGGCGGCGCCGATCCTGGAAAAGGGACTGGCCCTCGGGTGGGACGGCGCGGCGGCGGGTGTTTTCGACGAAGTGGACCGCCGCGACGGTTCGGTGCTGCTCTCGAGCAAGCGCATCTGGCCGCTACTGGAGTTGATCAAGGCGCTGTCGGTCTTTCCGAAAACCGGCCGCGCGGTCAATGCCGGTACCGCTCTTGAACTTCTGCTTGCCCGCTACCTCGACGAGAGCGGGCTATGGACCGAGCGCTTCAACGCTGATTGGACACCCGCCGACCAAACCTTGCCGTCCAGCACCGCCTATCACATCAGCATGGCGCTTGAGGAATTGGAACGGTCGGCCGGCTGATCGCCGCGCGGCTATCTGATGAACGGTGGGCAGGCCTTGCCGAAACCGTTCCGGCGGGTGATCTTCGAGCCAGGATCGCTTTTCAATCAGGGAGCACGCCCGTGAGTTACGAGACCATCCTGTACGAGGAAGACGGGCCCGTCGGCACCATCACCCTCAACCGCCCCGACGACGGCAATATGTTCACCGAAACCACTTGCCATGAGGTCCGCGACTGCATCGAGGCGATGCGCCGCGAGACCCGCACCCGGGTGCTGGTGATCACCGGCGCGGGCGACAAGTTCTTCTGCATCGGCGGACGCAAGGACGGCATGCAGGACACCCGGACCTATGCCGGCGTACTGCCGACGTTGGAAATGTACGAGGCGATCGACAAGCTGCAGAAGCCGGTGATCGCCAGCGTCAACGGCTACGCGGTGGGAGGCGGCAATGTGCTGCAGGTCTGCTGCGACCTCACCATCGCCAAGGAAAGCGCGATTTTCCGCCAGGTCGGGCCAATGATGGGGTCATTCGATGCCGGCTACGGCACCTGGTATCTGGAGGATCTGGTCGGCAAGAAGAAGGCCAAGGAGCTCTGGTACATGAATCCCCGGCTGACGGCGGCCGAGGCGCTTGAGATCGGCATGATCAACAAGGTGGTGCCGGACGACAAGCTGGCCGAGGAAACCCATGCCATGGCGCTGACAATCGCCGACCGGGGCGCGGTGGCGTTGGCGGCGATCAAGGGGGCGTTCAACGCCCGCCACGGCGGTGTCGGCGGTCTCGCCCGGGTCGCGCATGACCTGCTGCTGCGTCAATATCTCGACAGCAAGGAATCGAAGGAACTCGGGGCCTCTTTCCGGGAGCGACGGACACCGGATCACGAGACCTTCGGGCATTGAGATGTGGTGATTCCCGCATGAAGATCGGTGCGTCCTGTTCATCTCTCGAACGGGCCGATTGTGGAGAGGGCTGAATGAACCGGTTGCTGACCCTGCATGACCCGGAAGCGGCGCGCCGTTATTACGCGAGCGGTGTGTGGACGGGGGACACTTTCTACTCGCTGATGGCCGGGCACGCGGCAAAGCGCCCCGATGCCTGGGCGGCGCGCGACGGTGTGCGGCGGCTGACCTGGAGCCAGCTCAAGCACTGGGTGGATGCGGTGGCCGCGGACATGGCCGCGAGCGGTCTGCAAGAGGGCGAGCGGGTCTCGCTCTGGATGTCGAACCGCCTGGAGGCATTGGCCGCGTTTCTCGCCTGTTCGCGCAACGGCTACGTCTGCAATCCGTCGCTGCACCGGAACTACACGGTCGAGGAAATCCTGGGACTCGTGGAGCGCATCCGCGCCAGCGCGATCTTTGTCGAGGAAGGTTACGGCGCGGACGCGGCCATGCGGGACGTGTTCGGCCCTCTGGCGGCGAACGGCCGGGTCCGTAAGGTCTACCGCCTTCCCAAGGGGCATGATGCCGGCGACGATATGCCGGCGCCCGAGACGCCCGGCGCGGCTGAGGGGCCGCCGGCACTGAGCAATCCCGACAAGGTCACCTACCTCGCCTTCACTTCGGGCACCACGGGCACGCCCAAGGGGGTGATGCATTCGGACAACACTTTGCTCGCGAATTGTCGCGACCTTGTGACCGATTGGCACCACAATTCCGAGACGACCCTGCTGACACTGTCGCCATTGAGCCACCACATCGCCTGGGTGGCGGTGGGGCAGGCGATGGTGGCGGGCATGGAGCTGGTGGTCGATGATCCGCCGCCGGGACGGTCTAAGCTCGACTGGATGATCGAGACGGGGGCGACCTATGTGATGGGCGTCCCGACCCACGCGATGGACATGTTGGCGGAGCAGAAGGCACGGGGGATCGCCAAGCTGGGCTCGGTCAATCTCTTCTACATGGCGGGCTCGCCGATCCCGCCGGCGACCGCCGAGGCGTTCCTTGCTCAGGGCGTAAGGCCGCAGAACATCTACGGTATGAGCGAAAACTCCTCGCATCAGTACACCCATCCGGGCGATGACGCCGGCACCGTGTGCTCGACCTGCGGTACCGGCGGTAAAGCCTACGGCATCCGGATCTATGATCAGGAGAATCCGGATCTCGAGGTCGGCCCCGGCGTGATCGGACAGATCGGCGGCATGGGCGGGTGTTTGATGCTCGGCTATTTCGACAATCAGGCAGCGACCGAGGACAGCTTCAACGCGGCGGGAGATTTCCTGTCCGGCGACCTCGGCATGCTGGACGAATGGGGCAACCTACATGTGGTCGGACGCCTGAAGGACATGATCATCCGGGGCGGCCACAATATCTTCCCGGC
>JAYOEU010000146.1:0-11493 GCA_038116915.1 Alphaproteobacteria bacterium | reverse complement strand
CTCTAAGTTCCCTAATTTCTATTCCGGATAGGAAGCTTTCGGCTATAATCGAGATCCAGTCTCAGGGGCGGACGCGACCGCGTAACCTTGTGATTGACGAGGCGGGCCTCGCTGGCGCGATGCGAGGCCGCGCCACTATTGCGGATCACCCTTGCGATACACCAGCTTGCCCTGGCGGGATTCGCTGATCGAGCTTCGGCGCGCGGGAATGAAGGTGTACGCCGGCGCGCTGATCAGCCGTGCCGCGCCGGCTCACGGGCTCATTGTTAAACATTTTGATGTTTGAATATGAATGGGTCGGTGCCATCATGCCGGTCCCAATACAGAACAACAAAAGGTCAGGGAGGTCGAGATGCGCGTTGTCATGCTGTTCTTATCCGCCATCATGCTGGTGGCGGTCACGTTGTCGCCCGCGAATGCCGATAGCCGGTATGGCAAGCAGAAGGTCGTCTATCACATCAATTATGAAGGCGGCGACAAGGACAAGAAATATTAAGGCGCGATGCGCAATATCCAAAACCACATCAATGCGGTCGGCGCGGAAAACATGGAGGTGAAGGTCGTGCTCCATAGTAACGGCGTTTCCCTGCTGCAGAGCGCGAAATCGAATGAAAAGCTGCGCGGCGCGATCATTGGCTTGAAGTCGCAGAATGTCGCATTCAATGTCTGCAACAATACATTGACCGGCCGGAAGATCAGTTACGAGAACGACCTTTTCGAGGTCTTCAAGGAGGATATCGTTCCGAGCGGGGTGGCCGAACTCTCGCACCTGCAACAGCAGGGTTACACCTATATCAAACCGTAAGAATTAAACCGTGGCGCGATCGGGGCCGACGCTCGAAAGAGGTCGGCCCCGATTTTGTTTCACCCCGTCCCACGCGCCACGATCATCTCCAGAACCGGCAGCAGGTAGCTTCTGAACGCCTCAGGGTTTTCGGACATCGGAAAGTGGCCGACCGCCTTCATTTCCTGGAAATACTCGGCCCCAACCAGCTCGGCGAGTTCGCGGCCCATGTCCGGGGTGGCCGACACGTCGTACTCGCCGCTCAAAAGATAGAGCGGGCAGGGCGAGTTCCGCAGCGGCTCGGCGAGGCCGTTTCTGAGATCGCCGTCGGTGAAATAGTAGTGCAGGTCGCCCATGAAAACGCCTGGGCCGCCCTGCATGTAGTGCCACATGGTCTCCCAGCGCTCGGCGGAGGGGGACTGCGGGGCGGTCATGCCGGCCATCAGGGCGCCGGCATTCTTGCCGCCGTGGATGTCCGGGCGATGCAGGGCCATGTCCGGCATCTTGTCGCCCAGACTGCGGTCCTCGGCGAACAAAGCGGATTGCAGGCCGATCGCCGCGCGGAACCTCTTGCCGTGGCGCAAGGCGAGGTGCAGCACCGCCCGGCCGCCGATCGAACAGCCCATGACGACCGGCCGCTCCAGCTTCAGGGCATCGGCCACGGCCATCACGACCGCGACATAGCGCTCGGTGGTCAGCTCATAGACCTCCCCCTCGAAGCCGGGCGGCGGCGAGGATTTGCCGTGCCAGGGCAGGTCGAAGGCGATGACGCGGAACCGGTCGGTTACGGCGGGATCATTGAGAATGTGACGGTACTGCCGCCCGTCGCTGCCGGCGGTGTGCAGGCAAATGAGCGGGATGCCGCTTCCCGCCTCCTCAAAATAGACCCGGTGCGGCCGTCCCTCGAAGGGCAGGCGCAGATAGCGGCCGGTCACCGGCTCTATCTCCGGCTCGGATTCCGGTGCGCCCAAGGCATCCGCGCGGCCGGCTCCGGCGCTGATATTGGAGAACAGCATTTCCAGCAGCAGCAGATGCTGGCCGAACTTGACCATGTCGCCGGTGACGATCAGGTTCCGCGTGCGCCGCATCGTCGAGAGGTTCTGAAACCCGACCCTGGGCGCGGGCCGGGCGAGCTCGGCCCAGGCCTCTTCCGTGGCGCTGAGGGTAATGTCGACCGGCCGTTCGGGCGCTTCGGCGGAAAGCCGGGCGCCGCTCTCATCAATGGTCATGTAGCGCGCCGCGCCGCCGGCCCGCAATTCGAGGGACAGCGGGCCGAAGGCGCAATGCAGCGCCCGGTTCGGATCCGCCAGGGCTCGGGAAATGACATGTTCGAACATCGGGCCTCCGGATATCAGACGGTCAGACGGTTATTTGCGATCCTGGTTTCAAAGCGCCTCCGGCCCAATCTTCTGGATCGCGCGGCCTAGCGCTTCTCGAAATCGATCCGCTCGTCCACCGGCAAGCCCTGCAGGCGCCGGCGCAGGCAGTCGATGCCGAGGTCGGTGGCTCCGAGCCGCACCCAATCGCGTCCGCCGAGCATCCGTGCGGTCCGGGCGACCACGCCGTCGGCATCCGCGATGGCGATATTGATCGTGCCGCCGAACTCGATCTTATCGGCGCCGTCGTCGAGCTCGATCAGGACGGCAAGCGCGTGGCTGGCGCCGCTTTGCCCGCGCAGCGACGACGCGATGGCCGTCGCGGTCTCGGCCGTCAGGCCCTGTCCGGCGGTGGAACGATCGAGGCCCACCGCTTCGCACATCTGGCCGAGATCACGCGAGACGATGCCGCGCAGGAAGGGGTCATCGGCGCCGTCCTTGGGCACGAAACGGGCGGCGATCGCGCCGCCGGTGAACATCTCCGCCGTGGCGAGCGTGCCGCCCCGGGCGGTGAGCGCGTCGATCACCACGCCTTCAAGGCTCTGGGCATCCTCGGCGATGATGAAATTGCCGAGTTTTTCGCGCACCGCCGCCTCGACCGGCGCAAGCAGGGCGTCGAGTTCGGCCTCGCTCGCGGCCTGGGCGGCGAGCTTGGTCTCAAGCTGGGGATAATGCGCCTGGAAGCCGAGCTTGACCGTGCCGGCGGGCGCCAGATCCTCAATGCCCTGCAACATCTGGTCAGCGCGGGATTCGCCGACGCCGAAGGAATGAAAGCGTTTGAGGCGGGTGACCACCTTGAGCCCGCTCATCTCCAGCAAGCGGGGGATCACCTGCTCGTCGATCATCCGGCGCATCTCGCGCGGCACGCCCGGCGTGAAGAAGAACCGCGCGCCACCGATCGTGACGGCGAAGCCGCAGGCGGTGCCGATCGGGTTGTCGATGAACTCCGCGCCCTCGGGCAGCATCGCCTGCTTGCGGTTGTTCGGCGGCATGACGCGTCCGCGGCGGGTATAGAAATCCTCCATCCGCGCGAGCCAGGCCTCGTCCAGCACCAGCTTGACCCCCGCCGCCTCGGCCGCGACTTCCTGCGAGAGATCGTCGACGGTCGGGCCGAGGCCGCCATTGACGATCACTGCGTCGGCGCGCTTGGCGGCGAGCTTGAAGGCCTCCACCAGGCTCGGCCGGTCATCGCCGACGATGGTTCCCCAATGCATGGTCAGCCCCACCTCGCCGAACCGGCGGGCCATGTGACTGTGGTTGGTGTTGATGGTCTTGCCGGTCAGGATTTCATCGCCGGTACACAGAATTTCGATGCGCATGCGGGGGTCCATTTCGGGGCGGCGTAAGCGTATGAGGGTGGGCGGTCCTATCTAGCAGGCGCCGGTCCGGAGCGCCATGGCGAGGACGTCCGCCTTGCCATTTCGCTAGCTGCGCCGGGGGTCGAGCACCACGTCGCTCTCCGGCAGGGTTTTGCCGTCGAGATAGGCTTCGGCATTGGCCATGGCGCGGGCGGCGATCGCGGCGAAATTGTTGAGGGACGCGCCGGCGCAATGCGGGGAGAGCACCGCGGTCTCGATATCGAACAGCGGGCTGCTGCCGGGCGGCTCCGAGGTGAAGACGTCCATGCCGGCGCCGAGCATCTTGCCGCCGTGCAGTGCCTCGGCGACCGCGCGCTCGTCGACGATGCCGCCGCGCGCGCAATTGACCAGGACTACGCCCTGCTTCATCCGCTGGATCTCGGCGGCGCCGATCATGCCCCGGCTTTCCGGGGTCAGCGGCAGATGCAGGGTGATGATGTCCGCCTGGGTGATCAGTTCGTCGAAGCTCACCCGCCGGACGTTCAGGGCGGCTTCGATTTCCGGTGTCGCCGGGATCGGGTCGCAATAGATGGTGTGGACCTCGAAACCGGTGAGGATACGGGCGAGGCGCTTGCCGATGGCGCCAAGGCCGATGATGCCGACCGTCTTGCCGTGGATATGCTGGATCACGCCCCGGGCCGGCTCCTTGTCCCAATGGCCGCCGCGAACCCGGGTGTCGAGCGCGATCAGCCGCCGGCTCGCGGCCAGGATCATCATCGCCGCATGCTCGGCAACCTGGATCGCGTTGCCGGCGCCGAGCCGGGCGACGGTGATGCCGGCGGTCCCGCAGGTGTTGAGATCGATATTGTCGACGCCGGCACCCATCTTCTGGATGAAGCGCAGCCGCGGCGCCTGGGCGAGAAGCTCCGGCGTCATCTTGGCCGCCATGATCAGCGCGACATCGGCGCCGGACACCGCTTCGGCCTGCGCCACCGGCGTCGGTTCGGACGCGATCGACATCTCCCAGCCATCCGGCAAGAGATCGCGGATGGTCTGAATGATCGCCGGGTGGAACGGGTCCAGGATCGCAACGCGGGGATGGTTCATCGGATGGATCTCCGGTGCCGCCGGCTCACTCGAGCGCAAGCGTGTTGACGTCGTGTTCAAAAAGCCAGTCATAGCGCAGCCGAACCTTGTCCGGCGCCCACTCGCGGTCGAGATAGGCTTCGGCCTCGGCGGCATCGGCCAGGACCGGGTTGTGGAAGCGATCGGTGTTCGCGGCCGAGCCCTGAACGATCCGCGTGCAGCGCTCAACCCGCAATTCCTCATAGCGTTTCAGCGCCCGCGCCGGATCCGCGCCGAAATGCTCCAGGCATCGGGCGATCAGCATGGCATCCTCGATCGCCATGTTTGCGCCCTGGGCCAGGAACGGCAGTGTCGGATGGCAGGCGTCGCCCAGCAGAGTCGCCCGCCCGATGCTCCAACGCGGCAGGGGCTCGCGGCCGACCAGCGCCCATTTGAAAGGCTGTTCGATCGCGGCGATCATCGCCTGCACATAGGGATGCCAGCCCTCGAAGCGGCCGGCGCATTCCTCGCGGCTGCCCTCGGCGGACCAGGATTCGATCCGCCAGGCCGGATCTTCAACCACGCCGACGAAGTTGAGCACCCGGCCCGATTGCAGGGGATACGTCACCACATGGCCATGCGGGCCGACCCAGTTGGTGCCGACCGGTCGGCGCAGATCCTCGGGAAGCCGGGTCATCTCGATCAGGCCACGCCAGGCGACAAGGCCCGAGAAATTCGCCTTCGGGCTCTCGAACATCTGGGTGCGGATGGCGGAATGCACCCCGTCCGCACCGATCAGGATATCGCAGCCATGCCGGCTTCCGTCGGCCAGCCGAAGCGAAATGCCATCGCCGGTTTCCTCGTATCCCTCGACCCTGGCGCCGGCGCGGATGGCGTCCGGCTTGAGCCTGGTGACGGTTTCGCGCAGCACCCGGTGGAAGTCGCCGCGATGCACGAACCAATAGGGCGCGCCGAAACGGTCCCGCGAGTCCGCTCCGAGGTCGAAAAGCTTGCGGGTGACACCGGTGCTCCAGACCCGCACCTCCTTCCATTCCGCCTCGCAGATGACCTCGCGCATCGGCTCTTCAAGGTCGAGGGCCCGCAGCACGCGGGAGCCGTTGGCGGCGATCTGCAATCCGGCGCCGAGTTCGCCGAGCGCGCGGGCCTGTTCCAGAACGGTGACGTAATGGCCGGCCCGCAACAGGGCGACGGCAGCGGTGAGGCCGCCGATGCCCGCGCCGACGATGGCGATATCAAACCTTGCTGGCATGCGAGGGGTCTCTGGAATTACGGCCACGGTGGGGAGGCGATGTTAGCGGACCCGCGCGGCGAGGCAAAGATTTACCCGGCGAAAGCGCATCTGTCCGCCGGCGCCGCGACGATGCTAGAGTTTCACCAGATCCGCCGGCAAACCCTTGGACCCGATCGCCATGACGTCGTCTTTCGACAACCCCGAGGAACTGTTGCAAGGGCTGCTTGAAACCAGCCCCGCGGGCATTTCCGTGACGTCGGTCGATGATGTCCGGCTCTATGTGAATGAAAAGTTTCTCGAACTATATGGTTATGAGAATGTCGACGCCGCGCTCGGTCTGCCGTCGCGGGAGAATTTCCTGAGCGACGAAGACTATCAGCGCGTGGAGGCCGCTTTTCGCCGCGACGGAGCGTTGATTTCCTTGGAAATTCAACAGGCTTGCAAGGGCGGCGAGGCTTAGTGGTGCCTGCTGGATCAGCGCCCGATCCGGTTCAACGGCCAGGATGCGCGCATCACCAGGCACTACGACATCACAAAAAGCAAAAAAGCCGAGCAGGACGCGATCGAGAAGGCGGCATTGCTGGAACTGACGCTGGCGAGTATCGACCAAGGCATCATCGTTCGGGACGCGGATGACAGCATCCTGCTGTTCAATAAGCGCCTCTCCGACATGTTGGGAATCCCTCAGGAATACTATGAAACGGGCGCGTCGACCGAACAACTGAACGAGCTGCATCGCGCCCAGGGCGACGTGATGATGACACCCGGCGCCGAGGAACGCCGCGACGAGTGGGAGCGGCGCAGACGCGAGGGGCTGGAGGTCGACCGCCTGGAGTTCGAGCGCCGGAACGCCAAGGGCGAATGGCATCACTGTGTGCGGCAGCCCATGCCGAACGGCATGGAGGTGCGCACCTTCACCGACATCACCGAACGCAAGCGCGCCGAACAGGAGGTGAACGAAAAAGCCCGGATCCTGCAAACCACTCTCGAGAGCATGGGTCAGGGACTGACCATGTACGACGCGGACTGGAACCTGGTCTCTTTCAACTCGCGCTATCGCGAGCATTTCGGCCTGCCCGAGGACGTGTTCCGGCCGGACTCGACGTTCGATGACGTGGTCGGCGCCACCATGAAAGTCGACTACGGCGAAAGCTGGCGGGAGCGCCTGACCGTGGTGCGCGATCCGACGCGGATGACCAATGAATGGCGCCGATCCTTCACCCGGCCGAGCGGACGCAGCATCGATCTGCTCAGCATTCCGGTACCGTCCGGCGGTTTCATTGTCACCAGCACGGACATCTCTGATCTCAAGCGCATCGAGGCCGCGCTGCTGCGCCAGCAGGAAATCAACAAGACGGTCCTGGACGCCATGGACCAGGGCCTGTTGATGATTGACCAGGACGGCCGCTGCCAGTTGTACAACGACCGGCTTTGCGAGCTGATCGATGTGCCGGCTGAATTTCTCGACAAGAAGCCGATGCACCGGGATCTGATCGCGATGCAGGCGGAACGGGGTGACTACCGGCATATCTCGCGGGAGGAGCGGAACCGGCTGATCGGGCTGATGCGCAAGCTGGAGACCGACCGGGAGGCTTTCGTCTATGAGCGCGATTTCGCCGACGGCCGCATCGTGAAGGTCCGCAACAATCCGTTGCCGGACGGCGGTTGGGTTCGGGTCTTCACGGATATCACCAAACGCAAGCAGGCCGAGCGGGACATCGCGGAGAAAACCCATCAGCTCGAACTCACCCTGAATTCCATGGAGCAGGGAATCATCCTGATCGATGAGCATGACAGGACGGTTTTCTTCAACGCCAAGGCGGCGGATATGCTGGGTGTCCCGGTAGAGCTTCTGGAGCGCGGGGTGACGGTCTTCGAGAGCGCCGCCTATCAGGAAGCGCACGGAGAGTATGACAAGACCGACCCCGAGACCCGGGCGTTGTTTGCGCAAATCATCGCGGAACGGCGCGCCGGGGTGTCCAAGCCGTTTTCCTACGAGCGGCAAAAGCCGGACGGCCGCTGGGTCGACGTGACCGACATTCCGCTGGAGGGCGGGGGATCGGTCAGAACCTTCCTCGACGTGACCGCGCGCCGGATGGCGGAGCAGGCTTTCGCGGAGAAAACCAGACAGCTGGAATTGACCCTTGAGACCATGGAGCAGGGGATCATCCTGCTTGACGGCAATGCCCGCACGATCCTGCACAATACCAAGGCCGCGCAACTGTTCGGCGTGCCGGTGGAGATGCTGGCCCGCGGCGCCAATTCGCACGAATTGTTCACCTATCAGTTGGAACACGGCGAATTCGACAGGATCGATCCGGATTTGCGCAAATCCCTCGATCGGGTGATCCGCAGCCAATCGGCGGGTCTGCAGTCACCGTTTTCGCTGGAACGGCCACGGCCCGACGGCTCCTGGATCCTGGTCAACAACATCCCCGTTGAAGGGGGCGGGTCCCTGCGCACGATCCTCGATATCACCCACCGCAAGCTTGCCGAGGAAGGCCTGAAAGAGGCGCGGGATGCCGCCGAGGAGGCGACCAGGGCGAAAAGCGCGTTCCTGGCGGCGATGAGCCACGAGATCCGCACGCCGATGAACGGCGTGGTCGGGATGATCGAGGTGCTTGAGCAGTCATCGCTCAACGATGACCAGCGCTAGGTCACCCGGACGGTCCGGGATTCGGCGATATCCCTGCTGACGATCATCGACGACATCCTGGACTTCTCGAAGATCGAGGCGGGCGAACTCGCGCTTGAATCAGTTCCGGTATCGGTGCGCCAGATTGTTGAGGGCGCGATCGAAATCGTTGGCGCGAACGCGATCGCCAAGGGGGTCGAGCTCACGCTGCTGGTGGCGCCCGACGTGCCGTCCATGATCAAGACCGATCCGGTGCGGCTTCGTCAGGTCCTGCTCAACCTGCTCGGCAATGCGGTCAAGTTCACCGAGCGGGGGGGCGTTGCGGTCCAGGTTGAATGCAAGGGCCTGGGTCCGGACCGCGCCGAGCTTCGGTTCGCCATCGAGGATACGGGTATAGGAATTCCCGCGGACCGGCTTCCTGCCCTGTTTCAGGCGTTTCAGCAGGCCGAGGCTTCGACCACGCGCCGGTTCGGCGGCATCGGGCTCGGTCTTTCGATCTGCCAGCGTCTGATTTCCATCATGGGGGGCGAGATCGGAGCGGAAAGCGTCGTGGGGGAGGGGTCGACCTTCTGGTTCACCGTAAGCTTCGACATTGCCGAGGCGGCGCTGGCCAATCCGATTGATGCTATTCCGCTGGACGGGATCTCGGCGCTGGTGATTGAGGGCAGCGCGCCGATGGCGGAAATGATCAAGGCGGTTCTGCAAGAGCGTCAGGTCGCGGTGACCCTTGCCGCCACACCGTCGGACGGTGCGCGGGCCGTCGAGAAGGCGGCGAAGGCGGGAAACCGTCACGATGTGCTGATCGTGGACGGGCGGTTCGATACGGACGAACTGGCGGATATCGCCCGGCATTTCCGCGTGCGCCGGGAGCATCCCAATGCGCGGGCGATCTGGCTGCATGCCTCGGATGCCTTGCCTGAGAGCGTTGACCCGGCCCAGACCTTCACCCAGGCGGTGCAGCGCCCGGTTCGACGTGACGCCCTGATACGGGCTGTCGGCGTGGTGTTGGGCCGCGCGGGCCCCGATCTTCCGGTCTTCGAGGGGGCGGAAGCGCTGCCGCGGAAACCGGTGGAGCCGCCGAGCATCGAGGAGGCACAGGCTCAGGGAACCCTGATCCTGGTGGCCGAGGACAACGAAACCAACCGTCTGGTGGTGCAACGCCAGCTCGCCCTGCTCGGATACGCCGCCGAGGTCGCCGTCGCCGGGGTGGAGGCGATGCGCATGTTCGCGGAAAAGTCTTATGGATTGGTGTTGACCGACTGCCACATGCCGAACATGGATGGCTTCGATCTGACGGCTCAAATCCGCGCGTCGGAACCATCCGGTGGGCGCCGCACGCCGATCGTGGCGCTGACCGCCAACGCGCTGGTCGGAGAGGCGGAGCGCTGCCTCAATGCCGGGATGGATGACTATCTGGCGAAACCGGTGCGGCTGCGGGATCTGGGTGAAACATTGGCCCGCTGGATCGGCGATGGCGCGAAGGCGGAGCGCTCGGATCAGGCGGAGGAGATGAAAGGCCGCGCCTCGGACTCCCCGGAGCCGATCGACCAGAGCCTGTTCGAGGAGATGATGGGCGGGCCGGACCCGGAAATGGCGGCGATTCTGTTCGAGGCCTTCGGAGCGTCCTTCGAGCCCTTGGCGGCCGAGATGGCCAACGCTCTCGCGGCGCGTGATGCGACGGAGCTTCGCAAGGCCGCGCATGCCGCCGCCGGAGCCGCCTCAAGCATCGCCGCGGCGCAGCTGACGGAGGCCCTGCGTGGTCTCGAAGCGTGTGCCGTCGCGGCCGATTGGGGCGCCGCCGAGGCCGCCCACGCGGAGGTGCGTCGCCGCGCCGATGACGTGAACGCTTATATCAGCGCCGCGTCCTGACCGCCGCCGCCGGCGTCAGCCCCAGAGCTCGGCGCTGGCGAGGCGCGCGCCTTCGACCAGGGACTCGAGTTTGGCCCAGACCACATCCTCGGCGGTGAAGGTATCGCCCGCGAAGGTGCCGAAACCGCAATCGGTGCCGGCCATGATGCGGGTCTTGTCCCCGACGCTGCGGGCCGCGCGCACCAGACGTTCCGCCACGACCATCGGGTGCTCGACATAGTTGTTGGTGGTCTCGACCGCGCCGACCACCAGCGACATATGGTCGGGAAGCGGCTGGGTGCGGAACGACTCGATCTCGTGACTGTGTCTGGAATTGGCGAAGGGCAGCACCAGCGCGCCAGCCTTGACCTGATACATCACCGGAAGCATGTCGGGGCACGGCACGTCGTGATAGTGCGGCCCGTCCCGGTTCCCCCAACAGGCATGGAAGCGGATCTGTTCTCGCGGAATGTTCTCCAGCGCCTCGTTGAGGGCCGCGACATGCATCTCCATGGCCTGGATGAATTCGGGAAGGCTCTTGTCCTGGAAATAGCCGGCCCGCTCGATGCCCATATCGGGGGAATCGATCTGCAGAATGAACCCGTGGCTCGCGATGTGCTCGTACTCGCTCTTCAGCGCCCGGGCCATGGCGAAGACGTAATTTTCGAATGTGTCGTAATGCAGATTGACCATCGCGGTCGCGGCGAAGCCGGGCGAGACGGCGGTCATGAACGCCTCGGTGAAACCCCCGGGCTGTGCGCCGAGAACCCGTTTCAGGTCCGCGCATTCCGCCTCCACGCCCGAGACATCGTCATAGGACAGCGGTCCGATGGCCTGCGGCAGGCCATAGGGGCTGATCCGGCGCCGGCCGCTTCTCTGAATGTGTTCGAACCAGATCGGAAACTTCTTGGCGTCAAGCGGCAGCCCGCGCTTCGGGCCTTCACCGCGGCCGAAGCCGCTCATCCGCTCGGCGATATAGGAGATGAAATCGGTGCGCGGCATCTCGCCGTCATTGCCGATGTCGATGCCGGCTTCGATCTGCTTGCCGATGATGCCGCTCAGCGCGCCGTCCAACGCGGTCTTGAAGGCGGCGGCGTCGAATGCCTCTCCGTTCGCCTTGGCGACGAGGATATCCGAGAGCGCATCGCCGCGCGGAAGGCTGCCGGTATGGGTGGTCAGGATCCGGTCCTGGCTGGTCTTCATGGTTGCCTCGCCCCCTCGGCTGGCGGATAGTT
>JAYOEU010000145.1:7579-11521 GCA_038116915.1 Alphaproteobacteria bacterium | reverse complement strand
TTCATCCGCATGGCCTGGCACAGCGCCGGCACCTACCGCACCGGCGACGGACGCGGCGGCGCGGGAACCGGGAACCAGCGCTTCGCGCCGCTGAACAGTTGGCCGGACAACGGCAACCTGGACAAGGCGCGATTCCTGCTCTGGCCGGTGAAACAGAAATACGGCAACGCGCTTTCCTGGGCCGATCTGATGATCCTGGCCGGCAACTGCGCGCTTGAGTCCATGGGCTTCAAGACCTTCGGCTTCGCCGGCGGGCGCGAGGACATCTGGCAGCCCGAGGAGGATATCTACTGGGGCAGCGAGGCCGAATGGCTGGGCGACAAGCGCTATGCCGGCGACCGCGAGCTCGAGAACCCGCTTGCCGCCGTGCAGATGGGCCTGATCTACGTCAATCCCGAGGGCCCGAACGGCACGCCCGACCCGGTGGCTTCGGGCCGCGACATCCGCGAGACCTTCGCGCGCATGGCGATGGATGACGAGGAGACCGTAGCCCTGGTGGCCGGCGGTCACACTTTCGGCAAGGCGCATGGCGCCGGTGATGCGGCTCATGTTGGCCCGGAACCCGAAGCCGCCCCGATCGAGGCCCAGGGCCTCGGCTGGCTGAGCAGCCACGGCTCCGGCAAGGGCGTCGATGCCATCACCAGCGGCATCGAGGGCGCCTGGACCCCGACCCCGACCCAGTGGGACATGAGCTATTTCGACGTGCTGTTCGGCTATGAGTGGGAGCTGAGCAGAAGCCCCGCCGGCGCCCATCAGTGGCGGGCCAAGAATCTGGCCGACAAGGACCACGCGCCGGAGGTCGACGGCTCCGGCAAACGGGTGCCGATCATGATGACGACGGCGGACATGGCGATGCGCATGGACCCGGCCTATGAGAAGATCTCGCGCCGGTTCCACGCCAATCCGGACGAGTTCGCCGATGCCTTCGCCCGCGCTTGGTTCAAGCTGACTCACCGGGACATGGGCCCGAAGGCACGCTATCTCGGCAAGGAGGTACCGGCGGAGGATCTGATCTGGCAGGACCCGATCCCGTCCGTCACTCATCCGCTCGTCAATGACAATGACATCGCGGATCTGAAGGCGAGGATCCTCGGCGCGGGTCTCACGGTCTCTGAACTGGTGTCCACCGCCTGGGCCGCGGCCTCGACCTATCGCGGCTCGGACATGCGCGGCGGCGCCAATGGCGCGCGCCTCCGCCTTGCGCCGCAGAAGGACTGGGAGGTCAACCGGCCGGAGCAGCTTGCCAAGGTGCTGAAGGCGCTGGAGGCGATCCAAGCCGGCTTCAACAAGGCGCAGTCCGACGGCAAACAGGTATCGCTAGCCGATCTGATCGTGCTCGCCGGCAATACCGGCATCGAACAGGCGGCGCGGGCGGCCGGTACCGAAATCTCGGTTCCCTTCACCCCGGGCCGGGCGGACGCGACCCAGGAGCAGACCGATGTCGAATCCTTCGCGGTGCTGGAGCCGCTGGCCGACGGGTTCCGCAACTACCAGAAGGCCAGATTCACGGTCTCTGCCGAGGAGATGCTGGTCGACAAGGCCCAGTTGCTGACCCTGACCGCGCCGGAGATGACGGTGCTGCTCGGCGGCCTCCGGGTGCTCGGCACCAATGCCGACGGGTCCAAGACCGGGGTGTTCACCGATCGGCCGGGCACGCTGACGAACGACTTTTTCGTCAACCTGCTGGACATGGGCACCACCTGGAGCGCGGTCTCCGACGACGACACCCTGTTCGAGGGCCGGGACCGGAAGAGCGGCGAGGTGAAGTGGAAGGCGAGCCGCACCGACCTGATCTTCGGCTCCAACTCCGAGCTGAGAGCCTTGGCCGAGGTCTATGCCACCACCGACGGCGCGGCCAAATTCACCCGCGACTTTGTTGCCGCCTGGTCCAAGGTGATGGATCTCGACCGGTTCGACGTGAAGTAGCGATTGGTAGAGCAGGCGCGGCGGCGGTGCCTCCCGATGGGGGCGCCGCCGACGTGTCTTTCGGCCTCGGATCGCCGGCTACCGCACCGCCGGGAAGATCAGCAGAAACGCCGAAACGGTAACGACCGAAAGGACGGTGGTGAACAGCATCACCGTCGATGTCCGCCGGACATAGACTCCGTTGGCTTGGGCGAGAACGAACGGCCCGGACCCGATCGGCAGGGCCGCCGACAGCACCGCGACGATCGCCCACAGACGGTCCGCCGGGAACAGGAAAAACACCGCCAGCGCCGTCAGCAGCGGATGAACCACAAGCTTGGCGATGGTCATGACGGCGATTTCCCTGGTGCCTTCGGTCAGCGGCTTGTCGACGAGAAACAGCCCGATCGAAAACAGCGCGCAGGGACCGGCGGCGGCGCCGAGCAGCCGGGTAAAGGTGTCGGCCGCGACAAAGAGCTCCAGACCCGTTGCGGCCCAGGCGAGCCCGGCGCAGGGCGCGACGATCATCGGGTTCCGCACGAGGGCCTTCGATACGCTTGCGACAACGCCGAGAAAGGTCGATTTCTCCCGCTTCGAGATCTCGATCGGCGCGATGGCGAAAGCAACCGACAGGACCGAGATGATGGTCACCACGATCGCCGGCAGCGCCGCCTCCTCGCCATAGGCGGCGATCGCGAGCGGAATGCCCATGTACCCGGTATTCGGATAGGCGCCGTTCAAGCCATGCAGCGCGCTTTCCCCGAGATTGAGGCGGAAGAAAAACCGCCCGGCGAAACTGGTCAAGGCCCAGGTCGCGGCAAGGGCGCCGGCAAACCCGCCGATGAACGGCCAATTGAAGACCCGGGATACATCCACACCTGCCATGGCGTGGAACAGCAGGGCCGGCAGCGCCACCCAATAGACGAAGGCGTTCAGCGCCTGGCTGCTCTCGGCCCCGAGGAGACGGTAGCGCCCGCAGACAAAGCCCGCGGCGACGATGCCGAACACCGGAACGACGATGCCTAAAAGGATTTGCAGAACCGGGCTCCCTTGATGCGGAAGTTTAGTGCCTTATACCGAAGTTGAAGGTATTGACGACTCTCGTTGTGACTTCCCTTCATCGTCGCCCTGGCGAAGGCCAGGGCTTTGGCCGCCGCCGTCGAGACACTATAACTCATTGAGTTCGAGCGTAATTTTAGAACTCAAAATACTCTCGCCAAAAGCCCTGGCCTTCGCCAGGGCGACGGTTGGGGCAACGCGGTCAAAACCGATGGGAATTCGATTCGTTTCGATCCGGCATTTTCGGCGCCGCCGGCAGCAGATGAGTGCTGGACGGCAAAAAGCCTGTCAACCTGTTCCCAGCCCGCAAGCGATCGTGCATTAATGCCCGCCAACGGTAACGAATCTCTCTGGAGCGCCTCACCATGGATGTCGTCGGACTTGGAATTCACTACGAGGATCTGCCGGTGGGCCGGCAATTCCGGACCGTGGGGCGGACGGTGACCGAGGCCGATATCGTCAATTTCATCGGCGTCACCGGCATGGTCGAGAACCTCTTCACCGATATCGAGTATCTGAAGACCAAAAGCGCCATCAAGGGCCGGGTCGCGCCGGGCGCGCTGGCCTATTGCTTCGCCGAGGGGCTGCTGGTGCAGGCGACCATGCAGCATACCGGCATGGCCTTCCTCAACATGGAGTTCGACGTGCACGGCCCGACCCTGGCCGGCGACACCATCCATGTGGAATGCGAGGTCATTGAGGCCCGCCTCACCCGCCAGCCGGGCCGCGGCCTGGTGCGTACCCGCAACCGGATCATCAACCAACGCGGCGAATGCGTGATTACCTACACGCCGCTGCGCATGGTCAAATGCAAGGACGACACGCTCCGGCGCGAAGCGGCGGAATAGGTGGGCGGCCGCGGTCGGATCCTCCGGTCATCGTCGCCCTGGCGAAAGGCAGGGCCTGGTCCCGATGATTCCGCTTCCCCAATGCGCGTCACCGCTGGGTTTTCACGCTGACCGTTCCGTCGCTTGGCCC
>JAYOEU010000145.1:0-7569 GCA_038116915.1 Alphaproteobacteria bacterium | reverse complement strand
GCGGGCCCGGGCCGCGTTGATCCTGCTCCCCCACGGGCCGAACCTGCGGGGTTTTCCCGGGCCCGGTGCGGTCGGTGGGCCCGCCGTTGCGCCAGGGCGACGGGTGAGATTGGCGCCGTTGAACCAGTTGGGGTTCAAGTCATTGCAACCTGGTTTTCAGTTCATCAGCCGGCGGAATGGATCCCGCCCTGCGGCGGGATGACGAACGCACGCCGGCTCTAAACCGTCCGTCCCCGCACCAGATCGGCTCCCTTTTCGGCGATGGCCAAGGTTCCCGCATAGGTGTTCGCCGAGGGGAGCATCGGCATGATCGAGGCGTCGATTACGCGCAGGCCCTCGAGACCGTGCACCCGCAGGCTGTCATCCACCACCGCCATCCGGTCGCTCGCCGGCCCCATCTTGGCGGTGCCGCAGAGGTGATAGCCGGTATTGCCGCGCCGGCGGGCGAAATCCAGCAGCTCGTCATCGCTCTCGGCGTTGGCGCCTGGCAGGGTCTCGCTGTGGAAATAGCGCGCCAGTTGCGGGCTGTTCAGCAGCGTGCGGGCAAGCCGCAAACCGGCGAGCGTGATCCGCCGGTCGGTTTCGGCGGCGAGATAGTTCGGCTGGATGACCGGCGGGGCCGCCGGATCGCTCGAGTCGGCGCGGACATGGCCGGTGCTTTCGGGCCGGGGCTGGGCGGCGCCGCAGGTCATGCCGGGATAGTCGTCCAGTACGTAGGTCTTGCCGTCCTGATAGCTGCCGGGGGTGAAGAGGATGCGCAGGTCGCTGTCCTCCACGCCGGGATGCGACTTGCCATGCACGAAGGCGATGGTCGGGCACATCGCCAGCACGCTGGGCCGCCCGGCGAGCCATTTGACGACTTCCAGCGGTAGGCGCGGCCAGGTCGCGTATTCGTTGATGGTCAGCACCTCCTTCGCCCGCGCCACCATGCGCACGGAGTAATGATCCCTGAGATTCTCGCCGACCCCGTCCAGCGCGTGGCGAACCGGGATGCCGAGATCGCCCAGCAGCGCCGCCGGGCCGATGCCGGAGATCTGCAGAAGCTTCGGTGAGTTCGCGGCCCCGGCGGAGAGGATCACCTCGCGGCGGGCATGAACCACCTGCTCCAACCCGCCGCCGTCGCGGTAGCGCACGCCGGTGGCGCGCCTGCCCTCCAGCACGATTTCGATGACCTGGGCCCGGGTGCGCAGCTCCACCGACTTGCGGGCCAGCGCCGGGCGCAGGAAGGCATCGGCAGCGCTGACCCGCTTGCCGTTGTGGATATAGCGCTGGAAGTAACCGGCGCCGAACTGGCGGCCGGAATTGTAGTCCTTGGCGCGCGGGATGCCGGCGGCCTCGGCGGCGTCGAGGAAGGCTTCGGCGACCGGATTGATCCAGTCCATGTCGGTGATCGGCATCTCGCCGCCGCGGCCCCGGACCGCATCGTCGCCCGGGCCGAGCCGGCGCTCGGAGCGCTTGAAGTAGGGCAGCAGATCCTCGAAGCCCCAGCCCCGGTTGCCCATCTGGGCCCAGGTGTCGAAATCCGCCCGCTGGCCCCGGTTGTAGACCATGCCGTTGATCGAGCTGGAGCCGCCGACGACGCGGCCCTGCGGGATCGCGAGGCCCCGCCCGCCGAGCGAATCCGACGGCGCGGTCTGGAACGGCCAGACGAAGCGGTCGCCGTAGAGGGTCTTCACAAAACCGGCCGGGATCTTGATATAGGGATGCCGGTCCGGCCCGCCCGCCTCCAGCACACAGACCGTGGCGGCGCCGTCCTCGCTCAGCCGGTTGGTCAGCACGCAGCCGGCCGCCCCGGCGCCGATCACGATATAGTCGAAGCTGTCCATGGCGCGGCCGCTCCCTGGCGTGTCTACGGGTCCGCGAAGTCTAGCGCCGGCGCGGGGCCGCTCAAACCAGGGAGCTGATGATTTCACCGGCCTTCCTCGTCGCCCTGCCCTGCGCCGGGGCGCCGGGCAACGGGCGACGGGTGAGCGCGAAACCGGTCGCCCGTTCCCGTATGGAAGCAGTGTCGTGCAACCGGGAGCCGTCTCGGGCGTTGATTTCTCGGTCCGGGGATTCCACTTTCACGGCCAGGTCCGGCGCGGGCATCCGCGTCAGCAGCAAAGGGATTCATCGCATGAGCACCGAGACCGAATACACCCCGCCCAAGGTCTGGGTCTGGGATACCGGCAAGGACACCACCAGCCGCTTCGCCAATATCAACCGGCCGGTCGCCGGACCGACTCACGAGAAGGAGCTTCCGGTCGGCAAGCACCCGCTTCAGCTCTATTCGCTCGGCACCCCGAACGGCGTGAAGGTCACGGTTATGCTGGAGGAACTGCTGGCGCTTGGGCACAAGGGCGCCGAGTACGACGCCTGGCTGATCCGCATCGGCGAGGGCAACCAGTTCGGCAGCGGCTTCGTCGGGGTCAATCCGAATTCCAAGATCCCGGCGCTGATGGACCATTCGACCAATCCGCCGACGCGGGTCTTCGAGTCCGGCTCGATCCTGTTCTATCTCGCCGAGAAATTCGGCGCATTTCTTCCCACCGATCCCGCCAAGCGGACCGAGTGCATGAACTGGCTGTTCTGGCAGATGGGCAGCGCGCCCTATCTCGGCGGCGGCTTCGGGCATTTCTATGCCTATGCCCCGGTCAAGATCGAATACGCCATCAACCGCTTCGCCATGGAGACCAAGCGCCAGCTCGACGTGCTGGACCGGCATCTGGCCGGGAACAAGTTCATGGCAGGCGACGAGTACACGATCGCCGACATGGCGATCTGGCCCTGGTACGGGAACCTGACCACCGGCGCCATGTACGGCGAGTCGGCGACGTTCCTGGAGACCCACACCTACAAAAATCTCCTGCGCTGGCGCGATGAGATCGCGGCGCGCCCGGCGGTCAAGCGCGGCCGCATGGTCAACCGGGTGATGGGAGAGCCCTCGGAACAGCTCCACGAACGCCACGACGCGGGCGATTTCGACACCCGAACACAGGACAAGCTGGCGGCGGCGGACTGAGGTCCGCCATCACCCCAGCATCTTGTCGCCATAGGCGAAAACCGCCGGCAGGCCGCCAGTGTGGATCCACAGCACCCGCGCGCCGGCCTTGAAAACGCCGCTCCGGGCAAGCCCGATCGCACCGGCCAGCGACTTGGCGGTATAGACCGGGTCGACGACGAAGCCCTCCATCCGGCCGGCGAGCCGGATCGCCTCGTGGGTGCTTTCGACCGGACAGCCGAAGCCGGGGCCGAGCCAGGCGTCATGGCAATGGACATCGCCGTCCGCCACCACCGGCCCGCAGCCGACCAGTTCCTCGGCGAGGCGGACGATGCCGCGCACCCGCTCGGTCTGCTGCACCGCGTCGCGGCGCACGCAGATCCCGTGAACCGGCGTGGCGGAGCCGAGCAGGCGCAGTCCCAGCAGCATGCCGACATGGGTCGCGGCGCTGCCGCTGGCCAGCACGATGGCGTCGATGTCGGGCTCTCCCGCCGCGATCTGGTCGAGAATTTCGGCGGCGCAGCGCATATAGCCGAGCGCGCCCAGCGGCTTGGTATCGGCTGAAAGCTTGAGCTGATACGGGGTCTTGCCCTGGTTCCGGTAGGTGCCGGCGATCTGCGCCAGATTGCCGTCCGCCGCCGCCTCGTCCTCGCCGAGCGGGAAGGTCGAGGTGGCCGCGCCGAACAGCCGGTCCAGCAGGACATTTCCGTTCTCGTGATAGCCCGCGTCCATGCCGGTGACCCGGTCCTCGAACTGCAGATGACATTCCATGCCGAGCTTCGCGGCGGCGGCGGCGGCGGCGGCGGTGCGCATGTAGTTCGACTGCACCGCGCCGGTGACCAGGATCATGTCGGCCCCGGCGGCGACGGCGGCGCCCATGGTATATTCAAGCTGCCGGGCCTTGTTGCCGCCGGCGGCGAAGCCGGTCATGTCGTCGCGCTTGGCCAGCAGATCGACGCCTGCGCCGACGGCCTCGGACAACCGGGGCAAGGCCTCGATCGGTGTCGGCACATGGGCAAGCGTGACCCGCGGCAGATGCTCGAGATGGCGGTCCAGTTCCCCGGTCTTGCTCATGCCGGACCCGCCGGTTGGGTTTTCTCACTTGTACGGATAGGCGCCTAATATTTCCGTCGCCCTGGCGCAAGGCAGAGCCAAGCTTCGGTTGCGCCGCGTGTCGGATCATGCCTTCGGTTGACCCGGGCAAACCGAAAAACGAGGAAGGCTGGCAGATTCGGTCCAGGGCCCTGCCTTTCGCCAGGGCGACATTAATACATGTGTTCGATCAAAACAGCCTACTCATCCGTTTTTATCCACTTCCATGGCCTCCAGCTCGTCGATGAAGCCCTCGACGACCGACAATCCCTTGTTCCAGAAGGCCGGGTCGCTGGCGTCGAGGCCGAAGGGGGCCAGCAGTTCCTTGTGCCGCTTGGTGCCGCCCGCCGACAGCATCTCCAGATACTTCTCGGCGAATCCCTGCTCGGCATCCTGATAGACCGCGTAGAGCGAGTTCACCAGGCAGTCTCCGAAGGCGTAGGCATAGACGTAGAAGGGCGAGTGGATGAAGTGCGGGATGTAGGTCCAGAACACCCGGTAGTCGTCATCAAAGCGGATCGCCGGACCGAGGCTGTCGCCCTGAACGCCCATCCAGATGTCGCCGATCGCGTCCGGCGTCAGCTCGCCCTGCCGGCGCTGGTCATGCACCCGGGTCTCGAACTGGTGGAAGGCGATTTGCCGGACCACGGTGTTGATCATGTCCTCGACCTTGGAGGCCAGCATCACCCGGCGCTGCCGCGGATCCTTCCGCGCCGCCAGCATCGAGCGGAAGGTCAGCATCTCGCCGAATACCGACGCGGTCTCGGCCAGGGTCAAGGGCGTATCGGCCTGCAGATATCCCCGGCCGGCCGAGAGCACCTGATGCACGCCGTGGCCGAGTTCATGGGCGAGCGTCATCACGTCGCGGGTCTTGCCCTGATAGTTCATCAGGATATAGGGGTGCGCCGAGGGCACCGTCGAATGCGAGAAGGCGCCGGAGGATTTGCCTGGCCGCACCGGCGCGTCGATCCACTGCTTGGTGAAGAACTGCGCGCCGATTTCCGCCAGCTTCGGCGAGAAGGCGCCATAGGCCTCCAGCACCGTGTCCCTCGCCTGGTCCCAGCCGATCACCGTGTCGTCGTCGTCGGGCAGCGGCGCGTTGCGGTCCCAGAAGTCGAGAGCCTCGACGCCGAACCATTTCGCCTTCAGCGCATAGTAGCGGTGCGAGAGTTTCGAATAGTTCGAGGTCACCGCCTCGACCAGGGCGTCGACCACCTCGTCCTCGACCTGGTTGATCCGGTTGCGGGCCGAGAGCGGGCGCGCATAGTGGCGCCATTTGTCCTCGACCTCCTTGTCCTTGGCCAGCGTGTTGGTGATCAGCGCGAAGAGTTTCTTGTTGGCGCCGAGAACCTTGGCGAGCGAGCGGGCCGCCGACTCTCGGACCTTGGGATCCTTGTTCGACAGCCGGTCGAGCACCTCCGCCGAGGTCAGCTCCTTGCCGTCATGCTCGAACCGGAGGCCGGCCATGGTCTCGTCGAACAGCCGGGTCCAGGCGCCGCGGCCGGCGACGCTTTTCTCGTGCAGCATCTCCTCAAGCTCGTCGGAGAGCTGATGCGGGCGGAACACCCGCAAGTCGCGCAGCCAGGGCCGGTAGCGCGCCAGCTCCGGGGCCTTGAGCTTCTTCTCCAGATCCTCGTCCTCGATGCGGTTGATCTCAAGCTCGAAGAACAGGGTGTCGCTGCCGATGGCGGTGGTGCGCTCGCGCATGGTCTGGCTGAACTTGCCGTTCTCGGCGCTGGACATATCGCCGGCATAGATCAGCTGGGCATAGGACATGACGCGGCCGGTGATCTCGAACATCCGCTCATATTCGGCGATCGCAGCTCCGAGTTCGGCTCCGGTGAGGCCCGCGATCTTTCCGGCATAACGCTCCCGGAAGGCTTTCGCGTCCCGGGCCGTCGCGTCGAGATCGTCGGCCAGCGCCTTCGAGCCGGTTCCGGGATACAGATCATCCAGGTTCCATTCCGGAAGCGCGCCGAGACCGGATTTGGGTTTGGATTGTGTCGCTTCGGCCATGATTATATCCATCGGATGGTGGTAACGTGTCGGAGACCGACGCGCGTTCGAATTCGGATTCAGCGTGTATATGGGCACACGCCGGGGGTGAGCAATGGACTATAAGGCAATCCGCAATCTCGCGACGATGTTCTTCGAGCAGGCGGACAAGCTTGGCGGCAAGCCGTTTCTCTGGGAAAAGCTGTCCGGCACCTGGCAATCACGCAGCTATGCCGAGACCGCCGCTGAGGTCAGCCGGCTGGCGCGCGGCCTGCGCGCGCTCGGCGTCGAAAAGGGCGACCGGGTGGTCATCGTCTCGGAGAACCGGCCGGACTGGGTGGTCGCGGATCTGGCGATCGGCGCCCTCGGCGCGGTCAGCGTGCCCGCCTACACCACCAACACCACCGATGACCATCTCTATATTCTGGAGCACTCGGAAGCCAAGCTCGCGATCGTGTCGACCGAGCGTCTGGCGCGCCGGGTGCTGCCGGCGGCCCGCAGCGCCCCGTCCTGCGAGATCGTGATCTCGATGGAGCCGCCCGCCTCGGAAACCCAGGCCGGCGTGCGCAGCCTGCATTGGGACGAGGTGATGAAGATGGGCGACGCGGAAGCCGACGACATCCGCGTGAACGCCGGCACGCTTACCCGCGAGGACGTTGTCTGCTTCATCTATACCTCCGGAACCGGCGGCCGGCCCAAGGGCGTGATGCTGACCCACGGCTCGATCCTGGCGAACTGTTACGCCGCCTATGACCTGCTGGTGGAACTCGGTCTCGGCGACGATGTGTTCCTCTCGCTGTTGCCGCTCTCGCATTCCTACGAGCACACCTGCGGGATGTTCTTCCCGATCTCGATCGGCGCGCAGATCTACTATGCCGAGGGGCCGGACAAGATCGCCCAGAACTTGCAGGAGGCGCGGCCCACCATCATGACCGCCGTGCCGAGGCTGTACGAGGTCCTGCACGACAGGATCCGCCGGGGCGTCGAGCAGACCGGGGGGACCAAGGCCAAACTGTTCTACAAGGCGCTGGAGCTGGGTCAGAAACGCCATGAAGCGCCGGCGACCCTTTCGCTCGGCGAGCGGCTGACCAACACGGCCCTCGATCTTCTGGTGCGCAAGAAGGTGGCCGGCAGGTTCGGCGGACGGCTGAAGACCTTCGTGTCCGGCGGCGCGGCGCTCAACCCGGATATCGGGAATTTCTTCCTCGGCCTCGGGGTCGGCATTCTTCAGGGCTACGGCCAGACCGAGGCCTCGCCGGTGATCAGCTGCAACCGGCCGTCCAAGACCCGGATCGAGACCGTCGGTCCGGCGCTCGCCGATGTCGAGATCAGGATCGCCGATGACGGCGAGATCCTGGTGCGCGGCGACCTCCTGATGAAGGGCTACTGGCACGATCCCGAGACCACCGCGACGACCATCGTCGACGGCTGGCTGCATACCGGCGACATCGGGGTGATCGAGGATGACGGGTACCTCAAGATCACCGACCGCAAGAAGGACA
>JAYOEU010000144.1:0-11645 GCA_038116915.1 Alphaproteobacteria bacterium | reverse complement strand
TAACCCCCGGCCCAACCCAAATCCGGCCGCCGACCGCGCCAGTCGGTGGCGGTCTCGAAGGCCAGCGCGGCGCGGAGGGCGAGGGCCTCGTCGCGGGCCTTGGCGTGGATCATCAGGCCGATCGGCAGGCCCTTGGCATCGAGGCCGCAGGGCACCGAGATCGCGCAGAGACCGAGCAGGTTGCCGATCACCGTGTTGCGGGAATACCGCGTGTTCCAGTGCTGATAGCTCTGCTCGCTGGCCTCGACCTCGGCGAGCGGCCGCGAGGTGCTGGGCGTGGTTGCCGAAAGGAACACGTCGATTTCACCGAGGGCACTATCGGCTTCCCGCGCGAGAGCGGCGGTCGCCCGGCGAGCGCGCAGATAGTCGACGGCGGAGATCGACCGGCCCTCTGCCAAGCGGAACTCCAGGGTCGGATCATAGGCCTCGAAACCTGGCAGACGCTCCTCATGGGCGAGGGCTGCCTCGACGCTGCTGATCCTGAGGCGCGGGTTGGCGTCAAGCGCGCGGCGGGCTTGGGGCAGGGCAAGGCTTTTGACCTGCGCGCCGAGCCCCGCGAAGACCGCCGCCGCCGCGTCCACGGCCGCCGTGACCTCCGGGTCCTGATCCTCGGTGAGGAGATCCCCGGCGATGCCGATCCGCAAGCCCTCGGCGCCTTTATCCAAGCCGGTCATCACGTCCTGACGGACCGCATGCCCGGTCATCGGGTCGCGCGGATCGGCGCCGTGGAGCGCCTGATGCACCAGCGCGGCGCCGCGCGCGGATAGACAGAGGGGGCCGACGGAATCCAAGGTGTCGCTCAGCGGAAACACCCCGGCGCGGCTGACTTGAGAGACCGTGGGCTTGAGTCCGACCGTCCCGCAGAGCGCCGCCGGTATGCGCACCGAGCCGCCGGTATCGGTTCCGAGCGCCATCGGCACCAGACCGGCGGCGACCGCGACCGCCGAGCCGCTGCTGGAGCCGCCGGGAACGTGATGCTCCCGCGCCCAGGGATTGTGCGGTGTCCCTTGCGCCCGGTTCACGCCCGGCGCGCCGAGGGCAAACTGCACGGTGTTGGTCTTGCCCATCAGCACCATGCCGGCGCGGCGCAGCCTCTCGACCACGGTCGCGTCGCGGTCCGGAACGTTGTTCAGCAAGCCGTTCGAGCCGGCGGTGGTCGGCAGGCCCGCGACATCGATGATGTCCTTGGCGGCGAAGGGAATGCCGTGCAGCGGGCCGGCATCGGCGCCTGAGGAAAGCGCCAGTTCCGATGCCCGGGCGGCTTCCAGCGCCCGCTCGCGCGGGAGCAGGCGGAAAGCGTTGAGGGCCGGGTTCAGCGCCTCGGCCCGGTCCAGGAAATGCGCCATCAGGGTGACGGGCGAGAGCGTGCCGTCATGGATCCGCGCGGAAAGCACTTCGATGGGTTGCCAATGCAGGTCGGTCTCGGCCATGCCGCCGTCTCCCTTGGATGGGGCTCAGTCGTTCAGCAGATCATGCACCGCTTGGCGGATCACCGCCTCGTCGGCGGGATTGAGCAGCGGATTGCCGGCACGGTGCCCCCAGTTCGAGACGATCTCGCGCAACTCGGCATTGGGCATCTTGGCGGTCTCGGCGGCGCTGTCATGGGTGGTGAAATAGAGATCCGTCGAGGAGGGCATGATGATCGATCGGGCGGTGATCGCGTCCAGAGCCTTGTCGAGATCGCCGTTATGGATCGGATTGTCGCTGATGTCCGAGCGCGCCCAGGTATCGATGCTGCCGACGAGGTCGTCGCCGTGGCGGCGCAGGAAATTGCCCTCCCAGCCGCGCACCAGCCAATCCTCGAGCGAACTGAAGCCCACATCGGCCCAGACTTTCTCGCGGTAGAAGGCCTGGCTCATCGCCCAGCCGGCATAGACCCGTCCGAAGGCGCGCAGACCGGTGACCGGCCGCTCGCGGAAGTAGGAGCCGGTCCAACCGGGATCGGCGGTCAACGTCGCCCGGATGCCCTCGAGAAACACCTTGTTGTGCTCGGAGGTTCGGGCGCTGGTGCAGAGCGCGCAGATCCGGGCGACCCGGTCGGGGAAAATCGCGCCCCAATGCAGTGCCTGCTGGCCGCCCATGGACCAGCCATAGACCATCGCCAGCTTTTCGACGCCGAAGACCTCCTCGACCAGGCGTTTCTGCGCCTGCACGTTGTCCCACTGGGTGAAAATGGGAAACCGGCCGTGGTTCAGCGGCTCCGGCAGATTGCTGGGGCTGGTTGAAAGCCCGTTGGTGAACATGTTCGGGATCACGATGAACCAACGTGTCGGATCAAGGATCCGGTCCTTGCCGATGAGCCACTGGATATCCGTGTGGTGGGCCCCGTAGGAGGTCGGATAGAGGATCATGTTGGACCGGTCGGCCGCCAGGGTGCCGTAGGTCTTATAGGCGATTTGCAGGTTCGGAACGGTCTTGCCGAGCTGCAGGGCGGTCGGGCCAAGCTCGAAGGTGTCAAAATCCGGCATCGTGATCTCCGGTCGGGGTGAGTACTCGAACTGTAACGGCTGACGGTGGCGGGTCACGGAAAATTATTGAAAATGGCAAGTGCCGCCTATATGGACCTCATTCGCCCTGCCGCTTCGCAATTCTTCGATTTCATCGTCGCCCCGCACGTGATGCGGGGCCGAAGCCTGAAGCTTTAGAAAGCGGACGGTGGGGGAGCCAAACTGTGTTCCCCGATTTGCCACGTTGACGTGCATCAGGCGTCGGTCCCGCATCACGTGCGGGACGACGGTGACGGGCCAGTTGCTTTTCCCCCAAAACCAAAACGCCCCGGATCTCTCCGGGGCGTTTGGTGACGGTTGTGAACCGGCGGTCAGGCCGGCTTGAAGGTCGGCACCGGGGGGCCGTCCGGGTTTTCGGTGGGCGAGAACTTGAGCACCACCTTCTGGCCGATCGACAGACCGTTGAGATCGGCCTCGATGATGTTGGTCATCATCGTCGGACCTTCCTCCAGGGTGACATAGGCGATGGCGTAGGGCGGTTGGGCCCGACGCAGCACGCTCCAGGAATAGATCACACCCTTGCCACTGGCCTGGGTCAGCTCGACATTGCTGCTGCCGCAATGCGGGCACATGCCGCGCGGGTAGTAGTGCTTTTCGCCGCAGGACTTGCAGCTTCCAAGCATCAGCTTGCCCTGCTTCGCCGCCGCCCAGAAGGCCTCGGTATCGGGATCCGCCTCGGGGGTCGGGAAGGTGCGTTGTTCAGCCATCTGTCTTACTCCCGTTCCATGATCACGGTTCCGGAGCCGTGGCGCGTGCCGAGCGAGCCGCCGGTGCCGTGGGCCAGCGCCAGATCGCAATTCTTGACCTGAACCGCCGGATGCGCTTCCCCGCGCAGCTGACGGACCGCCTCGACCACCTTGGTAAGCCCGCCCCGGTTGGCCGGATGATTGTTGCAAAGCCCGCCGCCATCGGTGTTGAACGGCAGCTTGCCGACGCCGGAGATCAGGTTGCCGTCGGAAACGAAGGCCCCGCCCTTGCCCTTTTCGCAGAAGCCGAGATCCTCAAGCTGCATCAGCACGGTGATGGTGAAGCTGTCATAGATCGAGGCGTACTTCATGTCCGCCGGCTTGACCTTCGCCTCCTCGAAAGCGGCCGCGCCGGAGCGGATGGCGCCCGAATAGGTGAGGTCGATCTTGCCGCCCATCTGGGTCTTCGGCGACTCGCCGGCGCCCAGAACCTTGACCAGCGGCCGCTTCAGCGATTTGGCGATTTCCGGCGAGGTGACGATGATCGCGCCGCCGCCGTCACTGATCACACAGCAGTCGAGGCGGTGCAGCGGATCGGAGATCATCGGCGAGTTCACCACATCCTCGACCGTCACCACGTCGCGCAGCATCGCGTGCTCGTTGTGCTGGGCATGGTGCGAGGCCGCGACCTTGATCCAGGCGAGCTGTTCGCTGGTGGTGCCGTACTCGTGCATATGGCGCATGGCGCACATGGCGTACATGTTCACCACGGTCGGGCCGAACGGAAACTCGAAGGCCACGTCGGGCGAGGTGCTGCCGTAGTTGCGCGGCGCGGTGCCCGTCGCCATGCCCTCGGCACGCGGCCGGCCGGCGAGCGTGATCAGCGCCACCGAGCACTTGCCCATGGCGATCGCCTCGGCGGCGTGCCCGACATGCATCACATAGGAGGAGCCGCCGCTTTCGGTGGTGTCCATGTGGCGCAGATTGAGGCCCATATAGTCGACCATCGACAAGGCGCCCAGGCCGGGAACGTCACCGGCGCAGAAATAGCCGTCCACGTCGTTCTTGCTCAGACCCGCGTCGGCGAGCGCGCCAAGCGCGGACTCGGCATGCAGTTGGGCCAGCGACTTATCGACCGCCTTTCGCGTGGGATGTTCATACACCCCGGCGATATAGGCTTTTCCGTTAATGCTCATGGATTGAAGCGCTCCTCCTGTGGGGTGTCTGTTCTACTATCCCCGGGCTTGATTGGGCCAGCCTGGAGCACGGTTTTGTCCATCGGTGTTCTGATGAGTGGAGGGTCTGAAAAACTATGCGGTGGGCAAGACCCTTCGAGACGCCACTCCGTGGCTCCTCAGGGTGAGTGTGCAGTGTCAAAGCGACTCACCCTGAGGAGGGCCGAACGGCCCGTCTCGAAGGGTCTTGTCCAAATTCATGCGACAGGCGCGTCTCACAGGAACCCCGCCCAGAACAGCAGCCTGTGCTTTTCCGGAAAAGCGATCACCTCCGACTCTGTCAGGGTACCGTCCTTGGCGACCTTGAAGGTGACTAGGCTGAGCGGCGCCTCGTGCACGCCGCCGTCCTTGGCGACTTTCGGCGAGGCCTCTGAATTCGCCGCGACCAGCATCCGGCCCGAGGGATCGATGGAGAACGTGCGCGGCAGATGGCCGTGGGTCGGGGCGTGCTGGATCGGTGTCGGCTTGCCGGTCTTGGGATCGACGGCGAAGACCGCGATATTGTCCTCGCCCTCCGGCGCGGCGGGGCCGAGGGAGCTTTCCAGCATGCCGTAGGCCCGGTTGGAGACATAGACCACATGGCCCTTGGGATGAAAATGGATGCCCGACATCGCCTGACGCGCGGGCCCCTTGTTCGGCCCGGCAAGTGTGGAGACCCGGTGCAGGGGCTCCGGGCGCACCGACCCGTCCGCCAACTCGAAGACATGCAGCTCGCTTTGGCGTTCCACGCCCAGAAACAGCCAGGGTTTCTTCGGATGAAAATCCAGATGCCGGGCGCCGAACCCGAAGCCGCCATTCGGCTCGATCGAGGCGCGCGGCGACAGCACCCCGTTCTCATAGCCATAGACCTTCAGCGCGCCGGGTTGCTCCGCCTTGCCGTCTTCGGCGTCGTAACCCCGGCAGACCAGGATCGCGGCCCGGCCGTCCGGCGTCGCCATGACCTGATGACCGAAGATCCCGACATCGATGTCGTCCGATTGCGGCACCGCCTCGCCGATCGAGCCGTCTATGCCGATCGCGTGAACCGTCACGCCGCTCGGGTTGTTGTAGGCGACGAGGAGATGGGCGTTCCGCTTGTCGAGCGAGAGATGCAGCGGACGCCAAGGCAGATCCCGCGCCGGCCCGAAAACCGAGATCTGGCCGGTCTTCTCGTCGATAGTGCAGGAGACGATCTGGTTCCTGTCGCCCTTGCGCCCGGGGCCGCCATTGCTGATCGCGACATAGAAAACCGGAAGCGTCGGATGCCGCCAGGCATACTGGATGTCGAGCGGCAGGGTCAGCGACTGTTTGGCCGTGAGCGTCGCGTTCTCCAGATCGGCCTCATAGCGGGTAAGAACCGGGCCAATGGACGCGTAGAACGGGGCTTTCGTGCTTGCTGATGCGGAAGAGGCCACTGGGCTTGCTCCTGAGCATTTGGGGTGTACGGGTTTCACCCATGGTCCGACGCAGGCGCGCGCTTGGCAAGTCATCCACGATCATCGACATGCTGAGAGGTCATCGGATGGCGGTTTGCCGCTTGAAGTGATGCAAAGGTGCATGCGACGCTTGCATACAGCAAGGGATTACGACCCAGACAGGGAGACGACCATGCGCACCGGATTTTTCTCGATGCCGTCCCATCCGCCGGAGCGGGACCTGCGCGAGGGGTACGAGTTCGATCTGCAGAACATCCGATGGGCCGACGAACTCGGCTTCGAGGAGGGCTGGATCGGCGAACATCACACGGCCCCGTGGGAGCCGCACGGCGCGCCGGATTTCATGGTGGTCGAGGGCTTTCGGCAAACCAGGAACATCCGCCTCGGCCCGGGCGGCTTCCTGTTGCCGTATCACAACCCCGCGGAGCTCGCGAGCCGGCTCGCCCAGATGGATCATTTGGGGCAGGGGCGTCTGAATTTCGGCGTCGCGGCGAGCGGTTTGCCATCCGACTGGGCGATGTTCAATGTCGACGGCATGTCCGGCCAGAACCGCGAGATGACCCGCGAGGCCCTGGAGATCATCCTGCGCCTCTGGAGTGACGAGGCGGAGTTCGATCACAAGGGCAAATACTGGCATATCACCAAGCCCGGCGAGATGTTCGGGTTCCTGAGGCCGCATCTCTATCCCGTGCAGAAGCCGCATCCGCCGATCGGCGTGGCCGGCCTCTCGAAGAACTCGGACACGCTGAAGCTGGCGGGTGAGAAGGGCTATATCCCGATGAGCCTCAATCTCAACCCCGCCTATGTCGGCAGCCATTGGGAAGCGGTCGAGGAGGGCGCGCGGCGCGGCGGACGGACCGCCCATCGCGGCGACTGGCGCATGGTGCGCGAGACCTTCGTCGCCGAGACCGACACGGAGGCCTGGAAGCTCGCGGTCGAGGGGCCGATGGGCCGGATGATGAGCGAGTATTTCCTTCCCCTGCTGGCGAATTTCGGCTTCCTCGAGTTCCTGAAACATGATCCGTCGGTACCCGACAGCGACGTGACGGTGGAGTATTGCGCCAGGCACAACTGGCTGATCGGCTCTCCCGCCACCGTGGCCGAAAAGATCGAGGCGGTGTACGAGGATGTCGGCGGTTTCGGCAGCCTGCTGGTGTTCTGTTTCGACTATGCGGACAAGGCCGAGGCCTGGCACAGCTCGCTCGGCCTGCTGGCCAAGGAAGTGATGCCGAAGCTGAGACATCTGAAACCCGCGCCGTCGACAAGCGCCGCGGAATAGAGGGTCGAAGCAGAGGAACGGCGGCCCGGACCGCTATACGTCCAGTTCTCCCACGAAACGGGCGTTTTCCTGGATATAGGCGAACCGCAATTCCGCTTTTTTGCCCATCAGGGTCTCGACCGTCGTGTCGAGATGCGCGCGTTCGGCCGCCTGTTCCGGGTCGAGCGCGATACCCTTGCCGCCCGGCGGAACCCGGACTTTCAGCAGCGCGCGCTTGTCCGGGTCCATGGTCGTCGCCTTCAATTGGGCGGGCGGCATTTCGCCAAGGCCCTTGAAGCGGCTGATCTCGATCTTCCCGCGCCCGGTGAATTCCTCGGCGATCAGTTCGTCCTTGTGGGCATCATCGCGCGCATAGAGCGTCTTGCCGCCCTGGGTGATCCGGTAGAGCGGCGGCAGGGCCAGATAGAGATGGCCGTTCTCGACCAATTTCGGCAGTTCACGGTAAAAATAGGTCATCAGCAACGAGGCGATATGCGCACCGTCGACATCGGCGTCGGTCATGATGATGACCTTCTCGTACCGCAGCGCCGCCTCGTCATATCGGTCTCCGGAACCACAACCGAGTGCCTGGACCAGATCACTCAGTTCCTGATTGCCGCGTAGTTTCTCGCTCGATGCGCTGGCGACGTTGAGGATCTTGCCCCGCAAGGGAAGAATGGCCTGAAAGGCACGGTCACGGGCCTGCTTGGCTGACCCCCCGGCGGAGTCGCCCTCGACCAGGAAAATCTCGGTGCCGTCCGCGTCGTTGCGGCTGCAATCGGTGAGCTTGCCCGGCAGGCGCAGCTTACGGGTGGCTGATTTCCGGCTGACCTCCTTCTGCTGGCGCCGCTTCAGGCGGTCCTCGGCCCGCTCCACGATGCTTTCGACCAGGGCATTGGCAAGGTCGGGATTGCCGGACAGCCAGTGATCGAAATGATCCTTGACCGCCTGATCCACCAGCTTGGTCGCGCTCGGGCTCACCAGCCGTTCCTTGGTCTGACCCTGGAATTGCGGGTCCTTCACGAAGACCGACAGCATCACGCAGGCCCCCGACATGATGTCGTCGGCGGTCGCCTGAGAGATCCGCTTGGCGGTACCCGTCAACTCGCCATAGGCACGGATACCCTTCAGCAACGCCGTCCGCAGTCCCTGTTCATGGGTGCCGCCGTTGGTGGTCGGGATGGTGTTGCAATAGGCGTTTAGGAACCCGTCATCCCGGTCGTCGGGCCAGGCGATCGCCCATTCCACCCGCTCGCCGCCGCTTGCCTGGACATCGCCGGAAAACGCCTGGGCGCCGATCGTCGCCCGGTCACCGAGCGCGCTGGAGAGAAAGTCCGCCAGCCCGCCGGGATAATGCAGCACCGCCGATTCCGGCGTTTCGTCGCCGCTTTTCAGAAGCTCCGGGTCACAGGCCCAGCGGATCTCCACGCCCTTGAACAGATACGCCTTGGAGCGGGTGAGACGGTACAGGCTCGCCGGACGGAACCGCGCCGCGTCTCCGAAGATCTGGGTGTCCGGGCGGAACCGGATGGTGGTGCCGCGCCGGTTGTTGACCGCGCCCGCGTTCTTGAGCGCTCCGAGCGCCGCGCCGCGCTCGAAGGCCTGGGTGTAGAGCGTCTTTTCGCGCGCGACTTCAACCTCCAGCAAAGAGGACAGCGCGTTCACGACGGAGATGCCGACACCGTGCAAGCCGCCCGATGTGCTGTAGACCTTGTCGGAGAATTTGCCGCCGGCATGCAGGGTGGTGAGAATTACCTCCAGCGCCGACTTGTCCTTGAACTTGGGATGCGGGTCGACCGGGATGCCGCGGCCGTTGTCCCGGATCGTCACCGTCATGTCGCCGGCAAGCTCGATCTCGATCCGGCTGGCATGGCCCGCGACAGCCTCGTCCATGGAGTTGTCCAGGACCTCGGCGACAAGATGGTGCATGGCGCGTTCGTCGGTTCCGCCGATATACATGCCGGGACGCCGGCGCACCGGCTCAAGGCCCTCGAGAACCTCAATGTCCTTGGCTGAATAGTCGTCGGTTGCGCGCGCCGCGTTGCTTTGGAAAAGATCCGCCATGCCGTCGTGTTTCCGGTGTTAGTCTGGTGTCCGGCCATCGGGCCTTACCGCCGATGCTGTGTGCCGTATCTGTAGAGATTACAATATATAGTGTTTCGCGCCAATTGCGAGCCACAACGTCATGGGAGAGCGAGGATGCCGGAGGCCACCCGTCAGCCGCAGGGCGAATTGCTGGTGCGGACCATCGCGATGCCGGCCGACGCGAATCCCAATGGCGATATCTTCGGCGGCTGGGTGCTGAGCCAGATGGACATCGCCGGTGGAACCGCCGCCGGACAGCGGGCGAACGGCCGGGTCGCCACCGTCGCCGTCGACGCCATGACCTTTCACAAGCCCGTGCGCATAGGTGACATCCTGTGCTGCTATGCGGCATTGGAAAGGATCGGCAGGACCTCGCTTGCCTATAAGATCGAGGCCTGGGCGATCGCGGCCGGCGTCTATCGCCAGGAACGGGTCCTGGTGACCGAGGGGCTCTACACCTTCGTCGCCATCGACGCCGAGGGCCGCCCGCGCCCGGTCGATGAAGGCCGGTAGAGACGATGGGGATTGTGAGGAGCGTGTGATGAACGAGTTGGACAAGGGTTTCGGGCCAAGACGCCGGCGCATGGCCGTGCCGCTTGCCGCTTGCCTGGCGCTTGTCGCCTTGGTGCTGACCCCCGGCGCCGCGTCGGCCGGGAAGGCGGATGTGGTCGGGGCCGAGGCGGTGCGGAATTCGGACGGCACCTACCGCTTCAAGGTCACCGTGCGACATCAGGATCAGGGCTGGCACCACTACGCCAATGCCTGGGAGGTGGTGGCGCCGGACGGCACGGTGCTCGGCACCCGCGTCCTGCTGCACCCGCACGAGACGGAACAGCCGTTCACGCGGTTTCTCGGGCAGGTGGCGGTCCCCGACGGAATCGATGAGGTCACGATCCGGGCAACCGATCTGAAACACGGTGCCGGCGGCAAGGAATTCAAGGTCAAGGTGCCCCGGTGAGCGAAACCGCGCATCTGATCGACGAAGTCGGTGGGGCGATCTATCCGATCCGCGAGCCCCGCTGGTGCTCCGATGACCGGACCTCGCTCGCGGTTTCGAGCTTGCCGGGCATCACCCGCGACCGGATTGACCGGACTACGCGGTCGCTCTGGCGGTACCGGGCGGCGTTTCCGATTAAATTGGCGGACCCGGTAAGCCTCGGTGAGGGCTGCACGCCGCTGGCGCGCCGGACCTTCCGGGGACACGACGCCCTGTTCAAGCTCGAATGGTTCGCGCCGTCCGGCTCGTTCAAGGATCGCGGCGCCTCGGTGATGATCTCGCTGTTGCGCCAGCAGGGGGTGCGGGAGGTCGCCGAGGACAGTTCAGGCAATGGCGGCGCGGCTGTCGCGGCCTATGGCGCGGCGGCGGGAATGCGGGTGCATATCCTGGCGCCGGAAAGCACCTCGCCGGCCAAGATCGCCCAGATCCGGGCCTATGGCGCCGATGTGCATCTGATCCCGGGGCCGCGCGAGGCGACCGAGGCGGCGGCGCTCGAGATGTCGAAGCGGGTCTTCTATGCCAGTCACAACTGGCACCCGTTCTTTCTCCAGGGAACCAAGACCCTGGGATACGAGATCTGGGAGGATCTCGGCTTCCGGGCACCGGACAACATCATCATTCCGACCGGGGCCGGCAGCAATGTGCTGGGCTGTGACCTTGCTTTCCGGGAACTGATGGCGGCGGGGGAGATCGATCGGCTTCCCCGGCTGTTCGTCGCGCAGCCCGCGAACTGCGCGCCCATCGACGCGGCGCACCGGGCCGGAGCGGACGGCCAGGTCGAAACCGCGTTCGCGCCGACCATCGCCGAGGGAACGGCGATCAAGCGGCCGTTGCGCATGAAGACGCTGTTGGCCGTGCTCAACCGCTCGAAAGGCGGGACGATCGCCATTCCCGAGGAGGGGATCCGCGCGGCGGCCCTCGATCTGGCGCGCGGCGGACTGTTCGCCGAGCCGACCAGCGCAACCGCCGCCGCCGCTCTCGACGGATTGATCCGGCGCGGCGACATCAAGGCGGGGGAGGTGACCGTCACAGTGCTGACCGGCGGCGGTTTGAAGGCGTCCGGATTCTATGAACGGGAATTGGCGCCGCCGGCCTGATCGCCGAAACCCAACGGATCAGCTCCGTCGAGGGCGGCCAGGATATGGCGTTGATAGCGCCGCCAGGACTCGGAACTTCCCTGATAGATGCCCTGTCTGACCTGGCCGGCACTCGCGGTCTTGATCGGCCGCGTGGAGCGGTGAAAATCGAGACAACACGGGTCCCATGCGAGCCCGCAAAATTCCAGCAGGACGCGCGCGCCGGCTTCGGGATCCCTGGTGAAGGCATCGTAGTCGAGATCGAAATAGCCGCCGGGAAACCGCTCCGACCAGAAATTCATCAGATCACGGTAAAGCTCGACGAACCTGGCGATATCGCCGAGGTCATAGGCATAGCCGTGCGCGGTGGCCGGAAAATAGTGGCG
>JAYOEU010000143.1:0-11669 GCA_038116915.1 Alphaproteobacteria bacterium | reverse complement strand
TTTCTGATCTCAGTTGCCGTCGTCTCACCCGCAGCCCCGGCAACCGCCAAAACGATGACAATCCAACAAATGAAAGCCCTTTGGCTCCCGACAAAAATGGAGCGAATCCCGAAAAGCCTAACGGCTCTACTCGATGAAGGGTATTCCATCAACCAAGCTACGATTCAACCGGCCGTCTACCTCACCGACCCGTCGGGCAAAAAGAATGTCCTTTGCATGATGAAAGCCAACCCATTAGCGGAAGAGGCCACGTCCCAGTGTTTCAAACTGAATTAGCCAGCGGATGAAAAGGGCCGCACTAAGCGGCCCTTTTCCCGTTCCGAGGGCGCGGCGCCGATCTTAGCGCCCTACAGGCGCTAGATCCCCGCCCTGCCCTATTCCGCTAACAAAAAGCGTTGCCGCTCACCCGTCCAGCTCCCGGGCCAGCAATTCAATTGCCCGCTCGGCCAGTTTTCCATACGGAATCCCCGTCCTCTCCCGCAATACATCGATCATCGCAAAGTGTTCCTCGGAAATCCGCGTGTTCCATTGAACTTTCGGCCCTTCGGTTCGATGACCTGGCCGGCGGTTGGCCACACGCCGCTTCACTTCATCCTCGGCCATGCCGAGCGACACGTCGGCCCCCTGCCCCACCGCTGGGACCGGTTTCACCGGCGCCTTCCGTCCACCCTTCGGCTTCGCCGGCACGCCTGTAAACCCGACCTCTTCGGACACCGCCTTGATCGTATCGCGGTCAACCGGCGACTTCGCGGCCGGCCCGTCGTCAACGTCGTCGAGAAGTGCAGAAAGCCCGGCCCGCGGCGCCGGCGCCTCGCTTGTCGCTGCCTTTACCATTATGCCGCCCTCCCCGCCTTACGCGCCCGGCTCTTTGTTTTCTTCGGCAGTCGCTGCAGCACGTCAAACGCAAACTGCTCGGCGTTCTCCTTCGCCATGTCCAGGTTGCTAACATCAGCGTCCCGCAAGTCGTGCAGCGTGCCGCCCAGCGAGAACAACGCCCGGAACGCCTCACGCTCGATTAACTGTGTCGGGCAGATATCGACACGGGCCGTTTCCAACTCGGCCGCCACGTGCTTGAAGGTGCGGCCCTGGATCGCCGCACTCGTCCGCGTGAACACCAGGGCATACGGGATATCCCGCTCGAGCGCCTTTTCGTTCTGGCGGATCAGCCGAACCGCCCGGGTCGCCTGAACGGCGTCGAGCTGAGACCCTTGCAGCGGCACAAGAACCAAGTCGCTGCGCGTAATCGCGTAAGTCACGAGAACGCCGGCCGTGCCCTCGAGGTCGACGATCACCATTTTGCTCTCAGCCCGGGCAGCCTCGATCTCGTCGATGATATTTTCCTCGTCGATCCGGTTCCGGATCGTAATACCCTCGCGCGGCCCGCGAATCTGCTCCCACATCGTCAAGGGCTCGTTCGGGTCCGCATCGATCAGTGTTACGGTGCTGCCGGCTTGCGCCAGCTCGCCGGCCAATACGAGCGCCGACGTTGTTTTGCCTACACCGCCCTTCGGGCTCGCCATCGAAATTACAGCCATCGGTTCCTCGCTTCTGAAGTTTTCAGCCTAGATGATCGATATCATCTATCGGTTAAATAATCCTTAGCAGCTAGAAACACCCTACATGCTACCAATCATCTATGGGCTACCTACACGATAGATGTTAGCAAACCTATAGCGTTTCCTAGATGCTCGCAACATGATATCAATTGCTAGCATGTTTCTAGCACATCATGCCGGGCGGGGCAGGGCAGGGCCACGTGCCCGTTCGGCCCTCAAGCGATCCCGCGCGGCACCGGCACCGGCACCGCCACCCTCGAGCGCGCGGCTCATCCACCAGCCGGTTCCGGCCGCGGCTCTCAACGCCCGGTCATGCAGCAAACCCGGCACCCGGCGCGAGGCGAAAAGCCGGCTCAACGTCACATGCGGATTGCACTCGTCGGCGCTTTTTCGCAGCACGCCCCACAGGTAGCCGTGGCCCCTCTCGACGTGGCCACACTGCGAGAGTAGGGCGGTTTCGAAAATCGCCAACAGCGCCTTGAAACCGTGGTTCCGGATACCTCTCGCCAATAGATTTCCGTAGGTTTTCGGCGCGTATTCCTCGACCAGCGCGGCACCTCGGGACCACAACAGCGCCTCATTCGCCATCGCCGGTTGATCTTCGTCCAACAGGCGGTTCGCCAACCGCGCCACCTTCAGTTCCACATCCGAGGCGCTGGAATGTTGCCGCCCAAAATTCGCCACCCACTCCCATCCTGGGAGGGGCTTACTTTTCACACGGGCGCTGATTGCACCCATGTCTGCGGGGGGAGGGGGGTTCGTACCTTCTGCACCCTCGGGGCCAAGTACTTTCCTGGAGGAAATAGATTCCCCTTTAGGGGCGCACGGCTTTGCACCCTTATGCGAACGCCTCAAATCTTCATCGAGCGTGTAGATATTCGGCTGGTTCCGAAACGGCGTCTCCCGCCGTTCCTGGATCGTCAGCAAGCCGAGGGCCTGCAAATGCCGGTTCGCCATCTGTGCCGCGCGTGACGACACGCCGGCACGACTGGCAAGCTCGGCGATCGACGGCGACCAGGTTCCCTTGTCGTCGGCGTTCCGGTAGTGCGTCGAGAGAACCAGAATCTCGGCCTCCGTCAGCTCGTAGTTCGCCCGGTAATGCCAGGGCAGGGACTGCGCCGCGTGCTGCGCGCGCCGGCGCCGGTCCATGGCACCCTTGGAACGGGACGGGAAGCGGAAGCGTTCACCAGCCTCACCCTTCGGCCGCCTCGGCCGCCAACTCCGCTGCGCCTCGATGTGCGCCTTCTGCATCGATGCCTCGACACGCCGTTTCTCGGCGGGATTGTTCTCGAGCGCTTCGGCGCGCGCGCGCAATCCCAACTCAAATTGGCGGTTCAACGCCGCCAGTTCGTCTTTGATGCCCATTAGGCCGGTCTCCTTTCACGTTTCGGAAACCGCCGAAATTCAGGGTAAGCGGTAGGGTTTTCGGAAACGCAGTTTTTTCTTGCGTTCCGAAGCCGCTTCGCCTATGTAGGGGGAACAGGTTTCGAGCTTCCCCCGCTCCGGCGGTCAGTTCAAAAAGGTCCACGGTTGCCGCCGCGGGCCTTTTTTCATGGGTTCTACAGTCTCCTTTTCACCGTCAAACGGTCGACGTATCGCCAGCGCCGGGCTTGGCCCGCTCGCCGCGATCTGGTTCTATCGCCCGTATGGAAAGCGCCGCTGCGACCCGAGGCGGGGATTGGTATGGGTGCCAATTGCCAGGCATCGCAGCGCCTAATATCCATACTACATATCCGGACCCGTTAACAAAGTCTTCCAGATTTGGTATCTCATACCACACCTAGCGGTTGGGCCGTCGCAACGGCCAAGATCGGGGGCGGTGCGAATCGCAGTGTTTCCGCCAAAAACCAGGCGTAAGGGTGCGGCCCGCGATTTCCTCGGAAATCGCGAGTCCGGTCGAATCGGCGGAAACCGATTCGCCCGGATCGATGCGCCGGCGGCGCCGGCCGCCATCGATTCGCCGCGCCGGGCAGGGGATTGACCCTCTCCGTTTTATAATGTACATTATACTTATATTGTACAATATAACTCGCCGGAACGCCGGCGACCTGCTGAAAACAGGAGACTGCAAATGACCACCCCGACAATCGAGCAAATGGACGCTTACCAGGGCGCTTTCGACTACTTCAACGGCGCGCTATTCGCCGGCGAATTGCCGCCGGTGATTCTCAACTTTTCCCGCTCCGGATCGCGTACCGTGGCGTTTTTCGCGCGCAAGCGCTGGGAAAAAGACGCCAGGCGCGACGACCAGGTTCTTGACGAAATCTCGCTGACGCCGAAATTCCTCAACGTGCCATCCATCGAAATTATGCAATCGCTGGTGCATGAGATGTGCCACCAGTGGCAATACGAGTTCGGCAAGCCGTCGTTGCGCAGCTATCACAACAGGGAATGGGCCGAAAAAATGCTCGAGGTCGGCCTAAAGCCGGTCAACGCCAAAGGCGGCATGACCGGCCAGAACGTATGGGATGAAGTCATTCCCGCCGGCGCCTTCGAACGCGCCTTTGGCAAGATGCCCGCGAAGCTCAACCTGCCGTGGCGCGTCTTCGTCGAAGCCGACAAGCCCGCCAACGGCGGCGATGCCGGCGGCGAAGGCGAGGGCGAAGGCGAGGCCGCAGCCCCGGCGCCCAAGCCGACGCGCGTTAAGTTTCTTTGCTCCGGCTGCGATGCCACCGCCTGGGGCACGCATACGCTGCATCTTATCTGCGGCTACTGCGGACGGGCGTTCGAACGGGCGGCCTAGCGGCCGCCGGCGACTGCGCGCACGAATCAATCGACCGTTAACGCTTTCCGCGCTATCATATCGTTGGTGCTGAAAACACCTGGCTAGGGTATCACCCGCCGCAAGGCGGGTTATTGGTGTCCGGGGTCTGTGAAATAAGGTCGCGGATTCTCGAATCCACGACACGAATAAGCAGGCAACTTCAGTCAGTTGTTTTCAGCCCCGGGTGCTACTACCCGCAACCCTAAGAATGGTCTGAAAAGCCATGACTGGAGCATCACATGACGTACCTACTCGGCACCGGCGGGCCTCGGCCGCCGGTGGCTGTGTGCCGGCGCAAAGGGCCGGCACGCATCCGTTTCTCTTGTCGGGGTTTGGCACCCCGGCGCCGTCAACCCCAAGCCCCAAGGGGCGGCCGATCCGGTCTCCCCATCCTTCGGGCCTACGGCCCTGCAGGACGCCTTACAGCCGCCGCGCCGTCCCGGCGCGGTGGGCGATCCCCCTCCGGATCGGCCGGGGTTGACCGCGCTCCCCGCCGCTCGCCGCTGGGCGTCTTCCGAAAAAGAATTTTTCGGAAGGCTACCAAGAGAAAGGGGAGTGCCGGCTATGAAAACTAAGCTACCTGACGGTGTTTCGCTGCTGATCCTGGCCGCGATCGACAAGAGAGGCCCGGCGAACGTCGTCGAGCTGGGCGAAGCCATCGCTTCGGCGGCGGCGGACCAGGTGCCGGCGGCGGCATTGTTCGCCTACCTGGACACCATCGTACAACGGGGCCAGGCGATCCGCGCCAAGGGCGCGGGCGCCAGTGCCACGGATACCTTCGAGCTCACGCCTGAAGGTCAGGCTTTGATAAGGAACTTCGCCAAAGCTATCTGCCAGTTGGTGCCGCATGGCTCCGAAGACGAAGAGGGGCGGGCGGCATGAAACGCGGTGATTTGATTAACGGGTTCCAATACCTGATCTTGCTCGTCATTGCCCGCCGCGGTTCCGTCGGTGCGGGCGAAATCCGATCCGAGCTGGCGGCGTTTCTTGGCGACGACCTGACGCCTGGCGGCGTCGGCTCCACGCTCAAGGTTCTCGAGGACAACGGCCAAATCAGCCGGACGCGCGCACGTGCGGCCGGCCGGGTCGGTGTCGGCGGCGGGCACGTGGTTTATCACTGCGCGCTGACGCACGCCGGCGCGGAGCGCCTGGCATTTATGAACCGCGCGGTGCGGGCGTTGCTGCCGCCAGAAGGCGAGGGGATCGACAACGGCAAAAACCCGGGCACGCCGTAGGCGATGGCCGAAACGGAAATGGCCCCGCGCGAGCGGGACCATTTTTTCGCCGCTAGGGGAAACTAGCGACCGGCCACAAGGCCAAGGTTTATCAGGCTGAGTAGCAGTGTCACGGCCACCATCCGTAGCAACACCCGAACCTTCCGGTCAACGCGCTCGGAAAATCGGATGGTGGCCATATCGTCACTCATTTTCGGAGGCGGGTCATTCCGCCGGGGTCAAATCCAAGCGTCGGCGAATTTCCGAAACGCTCGAGTCAAGGCGGTCGATCCGACCCGATATCCCGGCGAAGTCACCGTGAAGATCAGCGACGTTGCGCTCAAGCCGGCCTACGCGGTCGCGCAATTCGGCTTGCCCTTCCTCGATGGTATCGACCTTCTGGCGGATATGTCGCAGATGTTCGAGAATAATGTTGTCGTCGGCCATGTGAATCTCCTGTTTAGAATATAGCACGATTTGGGCGGAAAAGAAGGGCGGCGCTTCTGCGCCGCCCTGGGTCGTTAGTTGCCGAAAGCCTCGGCAACGCTGTTGCGCCGGGCCTGGGCCTCGATGCCGTCGAAGCGGTCATAGGCGCGGAACGGGAAGGCGAAGTAACCGGGCGTCCAGGCCGCGACCTTGTCGCGTCCGTTGGTGCCGTCCAGGCAATCGCGAACGATGCCCTTCTTGACTTTTCCGGTGGCCGTCAGGTTGGAGGCGGCAACGTCCTTGCCGGCGACTTCCTCAAGCATCGCCCCGAGAACCGCCTTGTCTTTGATCAGGCCGAAAAACACGTCGTCCGGGGTGTAGGTCTTGGACATATCGACTTCAAGCAATTCGCCGGTGATTTCGGCCATGCCGGAACCGTTTGAAAGCGTCTCGGCCATGACCACTGCCAGGATTTCCATCACCTTGGCGTCGGTCATTTTGCGCAGCGCCGCGAAGATTTCGGCGGTGTGCGTTTCGCCTGAATAGCGGTCCACCACGTGCGAGCGGTCCAGTTTGAGCATCCTAAGCACCTTCTGGCGCTTCTTCTCGAACGCCTGGGCGTCCTTCGATCCCGTCACGCTCTCGGCGAAATCCTCGTCGTGGGCGCGAACCTCGGGCCGGCAATCGGGCTCGACCCGCCACAAGCCGGAACCGCCGATGGCGTGAGCGACCATCAAGCGAAGGGCGGTTTTCGGATCGTCGGCAACGGCAACGCGAACCGCGTTATGCCGGTGCAGATTGATGTAGGTCTGTGCGGCCTGGGTCAACTCGGCCCGAACCTTCGGCGCTTCTTCCGGCTCCGGCGTCTCACCGTTGGCGATCTTCTTCGCCCGCTGCGCTTCCTTCTTGGTGACGTATCCGGCGTGAATGGTCACGCTGCCGTCATAGTCCACCTGGACATAGACGCGGCCCCCTTTGTCCTTGGCTTTCGCCTCGTGGTCCCATGTGCTGAACCGATAGCCGGTTTCCAACAACACGACCTCGGACCAACCCGCCGCCTCGTGCGCTTCCACGAGTGCCGCAATGCCCTGGTTCTGGTGGTTCCAGAATTCATTGCTGTCGGCGAAATACTCGTCTTCGCCGAACAGGTCGGTAATGGTCTTGCCGTTGAACTGGGTCCAATCGAACACCGCCACGTCAACGGAAATGCTCTGGCCGTCGAAAAGCCAGGATTTCAACTGCCAACCGTTGGGGGCGCGGTTGTCCTTGCGGAGTTTCAGCCATTCGGTCTGCTGGCGGGCTGACGCCATGGTCAGGCACTTCGCCGTCTCATGGCTGATTTCTTCCTCGCGGTAGAGCTTGCGAATTGCGGGTTTGAGGTTGCCGAGGGCGAGGCGTTGACTGACGGCCCGCTCGCTCATGCCGAACAGGATCGCCACGTCTGCGACGGCGCGGCCATCCTTCACCAGCGCCGCGAACGTCTCGAACTCCGTCATGGGGTCCGGGTCTTGGCGGGCGAAGTTTTCGAGCATCGAAATTGCCCGCATGTCGGCCTCGTCGTCCAGGTCCATGATCGCGCACGGCAATTCAATGGGCTCGCCAATCTCGGCGGCGACGGTATTCCCCGCCTTCAATCGCCGGCACCCGGCCAACACGCCATAGCCGCTGTCGTTGACGTGAACGGCCAACGTCTGCAAGACGCCGAATTCGCGGACGGACGGCAGGATATCGGAAATGTCCGGATCGGCCTTCGCCCGCTGGTTGAGGGGGGAAACGTGAAGTTCGGTGTTCTTGATCTGTTGCAGTTTCATCGGTCTTTCCTTCCATGGTTGGTTGCTGTGGTTGTTGTCTGTCCTCTTGTGAACGGCTTGCGGTTCGGCGTCGGCACCTCCAGGTCCGGGCCGGTCCGCCTCAAACCGCCCGGGAGGGGCATGCGAGAGCCACTGCGCCGGTCCGAGCCGGTGCCAGTTGGCCAAGCATCTGGTTGATAGTCGCCACGTCGCCCAAGTCATCGACCAGGGCGCGGGGCAGGGTGATGGTCCGGGGGGTGTCGGCCCAGGTGTCCCGAAAGTCCGTGTCGGCGCGTCGGATCGTCGCCGCCAGGGTGTCGGAACCGTCATCGGTCCAGGTCACCAGATACGCAACGTCGAAGGCCCAGGCCAAGTGCTGACGGGGTTGGGGCATACCCTTTTCCTCATCCTAAAAATCGCATTTGACTTTCTGCCCAGCGGCGAGCGACCCGAATCAGCGCCGGCTTGCCGGCGCCCGGGCGCGAAGACCGATAAGGCGGGGCGATCAAGGTTCCTGCCGTCGAAGACGGGCACCCCCGACAACACGGGAGCGGCGCAGCCGCGAATGGAGCGGGCCGGAGGGGGCAGGGGCCTTGATGTTTAGCCCCGCCGTTCGGTTAAGCTGGAAATGAAAGTCTCTTGCGAACCTGGAACCTGGTTCGCGCCGTGGCGGATCCTGCGCGACCAGGCGCGCTCGATCCAAGGAGGCCGGATAGTCCGAAACCGGGGAGGGGTAGGGCGCGCGTCCTGGTTCAGCCGCGTGCTGTCTCAACGGTCTAGGTCATGCGATAGGCGCGACTTGATCCACGCTTGTGAACTCTAGCCAAGGCGCCCGTTTGCCGATAAAAGTCAGCGCGGCTATCATCGGAATGGGTTATCAATGGATTAACACCCTGGAATTTCCGGAGACATCAATGGTCCTCACAGTCATCCACACGGCGGATTGGCAACTTGGCAAGCCGTTCGGCTCGATTCAGGGTGATGCTGCAGCTGTTCTACGTGAGCAACGCTATGAGACGGTCCGGCGGATTGGCAAGGAAGCGACAGCTCGGGCGGCAGTCGCGGTGTTGGTGGCGGGAGACGTATTCGATAGCGTGACCATTTCGGATCAGGTGATCCGACGAGCACTAGAGGCGATGAAATCCTTTGCTGGCGCTTGGGTTCTCCTTCCGGGAAATCATGACCCAATTCGCGCCGAGAGCCCGTGGACACGTCTAGAGGCACTCGGTTTGCCGGAAAACGTCATCCCGGCAATTGAATCGAGCCCTATCATGCTCGCCGAGGGGAAGCTTGCTGTCTTGCCAGCACCACTTACACGGAAACACGAGCCAGACGACATTACGGCTTGGATGGATGAGGCTGTTACGCCTGCGGACGCGGTTCGTGTTGGGCTGGCACATGGGTCGGTCGCCAACCGGCTTCCCGAGGCCGATGGCGACGCCGCAAACAGGATCGCCGATGACCGAGCCGCGTCGGCAAAACTCGATTATTTAGCGCTCGGTGATTGGCATGGTACTGTCGAGATTGCCCCCAAGACTTGGTACAGCGGCACACCAGAACCGGACCGCTTTCCCCGGAATGATCCGGGAAATCTCCTGGTGGTGACACTGGGTGAAGGTGATGCACCAAAGGTGGACAAGGTTCCAGTCGGCAGTTTTCAGTGGCGCCGGCTGGAAATCCCGTTAAGCATCGGCGGCGAGGCAAGCGCCGCAGACATCTTAGCGGCGGGGCTTGATGCGGCGGTGACAGAGCCAGAGCTGACGCTGCTGCGCTTGCGTCTTACGGGAACTGTTGATCTCGCCACCCGCCATCGTATCGAGATCCTGTTGGACGAGTGGGAGGCCCGGTTGCGTTACCTGGACCGCGATTTGGCGGATCTGATCGATGAACCGAGCGACGACGATCTGGATTTGATCGACCATAGCGGGTTTGTCCGCGTCGCCATGGATCAGCTACGGACGCTTGCCGACGATCCTACGGCACCGGAACGGGATGCGGCACGCCGAGCATTGGGAATACTCTATCACGAGCATGTAACAGGCCGATAATTAATGCGTATTCGCCGCCTCGCCATGACCGACTATCGTTGTTTCGCTGGTGCGCCAGTCGAGATTGATGAGATTGGCGACGGCATCACACTGATCGCTGGCGACAACGAAGAAGGAAAGTCGACGGTATTGGCTGCCCTGCAAACAGTCCTTTTCGAGAAGCACACCGTCACGGGCGGCGCGGCTACCGACATGTTGCCTTATGGCGCCAAGGTGCAGCCCCGGATCGAATTGGATTTCGAGGCGGAGGGCTCAAGCTACCAACTTGTGAAAGCGTTCTGTCAGCGCCCGGAGGCGAACCTGATGGCGAGCAATGGCGATCGTTGGGCTGGAGATGCAGCCGAGGACGAACTCCGGCGCATCCTCGAATTCACGCCCCCTGGGCGCGGGGCCGCGAAGGCCGAACATCGGGGCATGCAAGCCTTGTTCTGGGTTGAACAAGGGGCCGCATTCCATTTGCCGCAGATCACCGACACAATCCATGCCCGCCTTGCCGCCGCGCTCGAAGCAGAAGTCGGCACGGTGACGGGTGGGGAGCGCGGCCGTGCCCTGATTAAGAGGATAGAGGATCGGATGGGCAGCTTCCTGACCGCTGCGAACCGGCGGCCGACCGGGCCATTCAAGGAAGCCGCGCAGCGCGTGGAAGAGGCGCGACAGAAGGTCGAAGGGCTGGCGGCCGACCTGGCTTTGTTGGAAGAAAAAACCGATTCATTAGAGCGCGTCCGGGAGCAGTTGCAGCGTCTTGAGTCTGATGAACCGATCGAGGCAGCCGAAAAACGGTTGGTGGCGGCCAGAGAGGCGGTCAAGGCCGTCGAGAGTCTGGAGGGCAAATTGCAGACGGCGCGGGCTGAATTGCAAGCTGCACAGACAAGGCGTGAGCTGGTCCAGTCGACATTGGCCCGCCGCAAAGAGGACCGCGAAAGCGCAGAGCAAGCAGGCCGAGAGTCCGAGACGGCAGCGACCGAGGAAAACGACGCCAAGGCGGCGGTTGCCGAAGCACAAGAGACGGTCGATTCGGCTAGAATTGCGCATGCTGAAACGAAAAAACGCCTCGAGGAGGCGCGTGCCAACGCTGACAAGTGGCACCGAATTGCCGACTTGTTAGACAAACGGCGACGGCTTAGCGCAGAAGAGGAGCGGCTGCACAATGCCGCAAAGGCTTCGCAACAGGTTAGCGATCTTAACGGCGCGGCGAAAGCAGAGACCATAACGGACGACGTGCTAAGCGAGCTCCGCCGACTTGAACAGGAGGTTCGAGACAATAGGGCACGGCTAGACGCTGTTGCCACCAAACTTGAATTCCGTCCAGAAGGGGATAATCGGGCGATCGTCGACCTCGCGCCTTTGCCCGAGGAAGCCGTGACGCTGGTGGAACCGACCGAAATCACCCTCGAGGGATACGGTTCTGTTCGTGTTACGCCCGGCGGTGACGATCTCTCCCTGCGTCGCGACGCGGCGGAGCAGGCCGAACAGCGGCTCGGCGAAGTATTGAGGACCCACCATGCTGCCAACGTCGCGGATGCCACGTATCGGGCACAAAAGCGCGAGCGCGATCTGGCCGACGCCGACGTACTGCAGAATACGGTTGACGCACACGCCCCCGAAGGCATTGACGCGTTGACAGCGTCCGTCACGGCTTTGCGCGCAGAGGTCGAGACGCTGGCCTCTGAGGTAGGCGACGATGACTCCCTGGATCAGTCACCTGAAGATGCCGCCGACAAAGCGTCAAGCCTATTGGGAATAGCCGCATCGACAGGCGGGGAGGAGCGAGAAACCTCCGACGCCCTTAAGGTCGCGGAAGGTAAGCTCGGCGCGGCGAGCGGCGTATAGTTCAGGCCTTCGCCAGAAGGGTAATGAGCTACAGGCAACGG
>JAYOEU010000142.1:0-11709 GCA_038116915.1 Alphaproteobacteria bacterium | reverse complement strand
GTATCCCCGGCGCAGGCCGGGGCCGACGCCTGAGGCGGCGGGGGCGACGGTTGGCGGAGCAATGTCTCCGATCTTTGGAAGGGCTCCACGACCCGTCACGTTGACAGGCCTCAGGCGTCGGCCCCGACCTTCGTCGGGGATACGGGTTGATTTTTTGATTTCAATCGAATTGGGCGAGGGTTCGGGCGAGATCGTCCCAGTTCGGGTTCGTTGTCTCAATAAGCCTGATCTTCCAGGCGCGCCGCCATTCCTTGAGCCGCCGTTCGCGAAGCGCCGCGTCTTCGATGGTTGAGTGCGGTTCGAGGTAGACCAGCCGGCGAATTCGATACTCTCTCGTGTGCCGGACCACTCCAGCCCGATGTTCCTCCAATCGCCGACGGATGTCGGTGGTCATCCCGATGTAAAGGCTTCCGTTCCGCCTGCTGGCGAGAATGTAGACAAGCGGTTCCATACTTGGGTTATGGACGGCCGAGAACAGTTTTTCGGGATTGGGTTCAATTCATTCCGCTCTCCCCGTATCCCCGGCGCAGGCCGGGGCCGACGCCTGAGGCGGCGGGGAGCGACGGTTGGCGGAGCAATGTCTCCGATCTTTGGACGTGCTCCACGACCCGTCACGGTGTCAGGCCTCAGGCGTCGGCCCCGACCTGCGTCGGGGATACGGTATGTTATTTCAATACACAGAACACCAGACGGGCCGCGCCGTAGCGGCGGCTGTCCAGTTCCTCGAGCCATTCCGGCGGCTCGAACCCCTCCTTCGCGGCCACTTCCACGACGACCAGCGTGGCGCCGTCGATCCACCCGTGCCGTTTCAGCGCCTCAAGACACGGAACGGAGAGACCGCTGTTATAGGGCGGATCGAGGAGGATCAGGCCTGCCGCCTCGCTTGCCGGACGGCGCAGGGCGGTCGCGTCGCCGTCGATCACCGTGGAGATCTCTTCGAACCTAAGAGCCCGGATGTTCTGGAACAGGGCCTTGCGCGAACCGATCGCCTGTTCCAGGAACACCGCGTGCCGGGCGCCGCGCGAGAGTGCCTCAAGGCCGAGGCCGCCGGTGCCGGCGAAGGCGTCGATGACCAGCTTGCCGCGATAGGGATCGCCGAACCGGCCGCCGTCGAGAATATTGAACAGCGACTGGCGGACCCGGTCGGCGGTCGGCCGGGCCTCCACGCCCGGCGGCGCGGCGAGCTTAGCGCCCCGCCGGTTTCCGGCGATGATCCGCATGTCCGGTTCCGCTCCCGGCGCCGTCCTGCCGTCCGCCGGCGCGCGCCTGCTTCTTGTTGTCCCGCTCCTGCTGGCGCTTCGAGGCGAAACTCTGGCCCTTCGGTTTGGCATGCGGCTTCGGCTTCGGTTTCGCCTTGGCGGTGCCTTGCGCCTGGGCCTCGGATTTCTTGAGCCCGAGCTGGTCCTTCAGGGAGCGCTGCTTGACCTCCTCCACCTGGCTCGGCTCCAGATTGCCGAGTTGGAACGGGCCGAACGAGACCCGGATCAGCCGGTTCACGGTAAGCTGGATATGCTCCATCAGCCGGCGCACCTCGCGGTTCTTGCCCTCGCGCAAGCCGATGGTGAGCCAGGCGTTGCTGGGTCCCTGGTGATCGAGAACCGCCTCAATGGGGCCGTATTTGATGCTGTCGATCACCACGCCGCGCTTCAGCTTTTCCAGCGCCTCGGGCTGCGGGCGGCCATGCACGCGCACCCGATAGCGCCGCACCCAGGCGGTCGTCGGCAGTTCCAGCAGCCGGGCCAGCTCACCGTCATTGGTCAGCAGCAGCAGGCCTTCCGACTCGACGTCAAGCCGGCCGACCGTGACCACCCGGGGCATGCCGGCGGGCAGATCCTCGAAGATGGTGGTGCGCCCCCGCATATCCCGGTTGCTGGTGATGTGGCCGCGCGGCTTGTGATAGCGCCAGAGCCGGGGCACCTCGATTTCCGGCAGCGGCTTGCCGTCGACCAGGATCCTGCTCTTGGCGTCCACGGTGACCGCCGGGCTCTCCAGCACCTGGCCGTCGACGGAAACCCGGCCGGCGGTGATCCAGCGCTCGGCGTCCCGGCGCGAGCAGAGGCCGGCGCGGGCCATGCGCTTGGCGATCCGCTCGGGTCCGCCGTCATCCTTGAAGATGGCCTGGAAGTCAGTCATCGGCGTTGGCGCTTTCCCGTCGCTTGCGCTTCTTCACCCAGGCGGGGGCGCCGAAGGACGGCACCGGCCTCGGCTCGGTCGGCCCGCCCGGGCGATGCGGCCTCGGGGCGAAGCGGCCATGGGTGATCAGCCGGTCATACATGACCAGCGCGCCGGCGAGACCGACATTGATCGAGAATTTCATCGGAATTTTGACGATATGGTCACAGCGCGCCAGCATCCCCTCGGACAGGATCCCGCGCTCCGGCCCGAGCACATAGGCGGCGCAGCGGGGATGGTGAAAGCTCGGCAGCTCGATCGCGTCCTCGGTGATCTCGACCCCGACCAGCGCGCAGCCCCGGGGCAGCAGCAGATCCTCGGCGCTGTCGAACTTGTAGAACGGCAGGTTCGCCGCCGAACTGGAGGTATCCGCCAGATTGATCTCGCGCATCGGCGCCGCCGGGGCGACGGTGAAGACGAAGCTGGCTCCGAAGGCGTGGGCGGTCCGGGTCACCGCGCCGAGATTCATCGGCTTGCTGATCCCCTCCACGCCGATTCCAAAATATCCGCGCATGATCGCGGGTGTTGCACGAAGCGGCGGCCAAAGGCAAGGTTCACCTCCAATCCAACATGGAGATTCCTCGATGAATATCGAGACACCGGTCGGCGCGGCCTCGGGCGAGGTCGAGCGGGTTTATCTGAGCGAGGCGGATGCCGCCCCGGTCGCGGTCGAGGTGACGAGAGGCGGCATGGTCGAAAGCGTGCACCGGGCCATCGTGGCGATCTGCGACGCGAAGGGGAACCTGGTTCACGGCTGGGGGGCGACCGAGCGGCCGATCTACGCCCGCTCCGCGATCAAGCCGCTGCAGGCCCTGGCGGTGATCGAAACCGGCGCCGCCGATGCCTTCAGTCTCGGCGAGGACGAGATCACGCTCTGCTGCGCCTCGCACCGGGGCGAGCCGATGCATGTCGAGCGGGTGGTGCCGTGGATCGGGCGTCTCGGTCTCTCGGTCGAGGATTTCGAATGCGGCCCGCAGATACCGAGCCATGAGCCCTCCGCCAACGCGCTGATCAGGGCCGGCATCGACCCGACGCGGGCGCACAACAACTGCTCGGGCAAGCATTCGGGCATGCTGACCACGGCTGTCCACATGGGCGAGCCGGTCAAGGGCTATACCCGTCCCGACCATCCGGTGCAGACCCGCCTGATCAGGCTGATGGAGGAAATGGGCGAGGTCGACCTGTCGCGGACCGCGCGCGGCGTCGACGGCTGCGGCATCCCGGTCTTCGGCGCGCCGCTGCGCGCGATCGCCCATGCCATGGCCAGGCTTGCCGATCCCTCGGGACTGTCCGAGAGCCGCGCCGCCGCCTGCCGGCGCATCGTCAAGGCCTGCGCGGCGCATCCCCTGCTGATCTCCGGCACCGGCAGCTTCAACAGCGTCACCCTGGCGGAGACCGGGACCCGTTGCTTGCTGAAGGGCGGCGCCGAGGGGGTCTACACGGCGGCGATCCCGCATCTGGGGCTGGGTGTGTGCCTGAAGATCGATGACGGGGCGGGACGTGGGTCCTCGGCGGTGATGCTGGCGGTCCTGCGCCATCTCGGCGTTCTGGACGATGCGGCGGCCGAACGGATCGACAGGGCCGCGGTGCGCGATGTGCGGAACTGGGCCGGGACCCTGGTCGGCGAGGTCCGCCCGGCCGCGGCACTTGCGTTCTAGGGACCATGACCGAGGACGCCCGGTCGGCGGCGGTTCATGCCCAATACGAGAGCTATCCCTATCCGGAACGGGACCCGGCGGATGAGGCGCGGCGGCTGATCACCGGCTCGCCGAGCCATCTGCTGGAAATCTCCCACTACCTGAACCGGGGGCGGCTGGACCTCTCGAAGCCGTTCCGCGCCCTGGTCGCCGGCGGCGGGACCGGCGATGCCACCATCATGCTGGCCCAGCAATTGACGGATGCCGGCGCCGCTGATGCCATGGTCACGTATCTCGATCTTTCAACCGCCTCGCGGGGCATCGCCGAGGCCCGGGCCCGGGCGCGCGGCCTTCGGAACATCCGGTTCGTGACCGGCGAGATCGAGGCGGTCGCGCGGATCTGCCCCGGTCCTTACGACTATGTCGACTGTTGCGGGGTGCTGCACCATCTGGCGGATCCCGAGGCGGGGTTGCGGGCGTTGATCGGGCAGCTCGCGCCGGGCGGAGGCCTCGGGCTCATGGTCTACGGCGCGCTTGGCCGGCGCGGTGTCTACGACATCCAGGATGCCATGCGGCTTCTCGGCGGGGGACTGGACGACGGCGCCCGGCTCGAGATGCTGCAACGGCTGCTCGACGGGCTGCCGCAAAGTCACTGGCTGCGGCGGAATCCGTTCGTCGGCGATCATTTCCAGGGCGGCGAGGCCGGTCTTTACGACCTGCTGCTGCACCCCCGCGACCGGGCCTACACGGTGCCGCAATTGCTGGATTTCATCGCTGCCGGTGGCGGCCGTCCGGTCGCGCTGATCGCGCCGGCGCATTATGATCCGAGGCACTTTCTCGGCGATCCGGAACTGATCCGGCGCGCTGGGGAATTGGCCCAGCCGGAACAATGGGCGCTCGCGGAACGGCTTTCCGGCGCCCTGACGAAGCACATCGCCTATGTCGTGGCCGCCCCGCGCCAGGACGATCCGGTGGCCCGGCTCGGCGCGGACTGGCGGGAGATGGTGCCGGCGCTCCGCGACATGGACGCCGGCGCGATTGCGGCCGGAATCAAGGGCGGCGGCATCCTCAAGGCCGATCTCGCGCCGGGACAGCCATTCCGGGCTCCGCTGCCGGACCTCGCGCCGGAAATCGTGGCCCGCATCACCGGCAGGGCCTCGTTGGAGGACATATTCCGCGACCTTGCCGCCGGACCCGGCGCCGGCTTCGGCGCCGACGCCTTCCTTGAACAATTCAAGGTCCTGCTTGATGCGTTCGGCGGTATCAATCGGCTATTGTTCCATTAACCAGGGTAGTGATGATTTTAATCCGGTTGCGGTCGTTATTGAAGTCGTAAGAATTTCTCAATATAATTTGAGAATAAACTCAAAGGTTGTTTAATTTTTCACAATAAAATACTTTGAATTTCGAATCATATTGATTCGAGAGAATTTCGATGCTAAAAATCTCGGCTTGGTTCGTGGTAATTGTCACAATTGCTCCGATATCGACAAGTCGCTCCATGACGATGTGTTTGGCTCATGGGGTTTCCGCCGATGATTAACGGCGCGCGCGGACAGTCTGACCGGGCATGCCGTTACCGTCACCAAATTGGGCCCGCGCGAAGGATTAGGCATGACCACGTCACCCGCAACCGATACGGCGATCGAGAGACCTACGTCGGACGTGCCGAAAATACGTCAGTGCCTCCGGTGTAGTGATAGCTTCCAGAGCCAATGGTCCGGGGAACGGATCTGTTCGCGCTGCAAGAGCTCGAGCACGTGGCGCAACGGCACGCCTCTCGGCTCCGCGCCATCGGGCGGCCGCTAGCACCTTCCGAAATTCCGATTTAAGCAGCCAGCGGCAAGATTACGCCGGGGTGACCGCCGCCGCGTCCGGCAGGCCGTGAAAGCGCCGCGCCGTCAGGCAGGCGTCGTCGCCGGGCTGGCAGTCCCGGCAGACCATGGGGCGCACGTCATAGACAACGCAGGACACGGCGGCGCCGACCGTGCCGTCCACGCGGCGCAACGTCCCCCGCTCCACCGCATGCGGCCGTTCCGATCGTCGGTGTAGTCCGCCGGAATCAGCGCCAGATCCGCATCCGACTCCAGGCTGAAGCGCGGCCAGTCGGCGGCATAGGCGCAGCAAGCGCCGCAAGACTGGCAATGGGCGCCGGTGAGGGCGACCGGATTGTCGGCGCGGGCGCCAGCACCGGTCAACGGCGTTGCCGTGCCTTGCGCGCGGCATACCGGGCATCGCGCGCGGCCTTTCTTTCGGCTTCGAGCGCGACCGCGGCCGCCTCGGCGTCCTCCTTGGCCTTGCGGTCCGCTTCCTCGCGCGCGGCCCTTTCCGCGGCCTTTCGCCGGGTCTCTTCCTCGCGTGCCGCCTTGCGTTCGGCGCGCCGGACTTCACGGGCCTCGGCAAGCGCCGCGCGTTCGGCCCGAAGCCGTTCGAATTCGGGATCTCCCGGCTGGAGCTGCGATTTGACCCGTGCCTGTACCGCTTTCTTGGCCTTTGCCGCATTCTGAAGGCGGGCGTTAAAGCTATCGTCTCGGTAACTGTTCTTCATTGTCTTCCATCGTGAGCGGCGTGGCGTCACCTGACGCCCCGCGTGGCGCCTTCCTTTAGCATCCCGGCTGGCCCGGAACCAAGTCCCGTCAGGCCGGAGCCGGACGGGCAGGGTTAAATATCATATGCGGGTAGAGCAACATTCCCGGGACCTTTCGGGCCGTCTCGTGCTAAACCCGGGGCCAGCACGACATTCCCCCGGAGAAATGCGCCATGCCGTTCGATGATCTTTCCGCGATTGCCAAGCCCGGCGATGTCGGATTCTGCCCCGACCGTCTGGCCCGGCTCGGCCCCTGGCTGCGCCGATACGTGGATGACGGCAAGCTGCCCTTCGTGTCGCTGGCGGTGATGCGCAAGGGCGAGCTTGCCTTCGCGGACCACTACGGCCTGCGGGATATCGAGGCGGGCACGCCGGTCATCGCCGACGGTCTCTATCGCATCTATTCGATGTCCAAGCTGATCACCACCGTCGCGGCGATGAGCTTGTACGAGGAAGGCCGGTTCATGCTGGACTCGCCGATCGGCGCGTTCCTGCCCGAACTCGCGGATCAGAAGGTCTATGTCTCCGGACCGTTTGAGGACATGAAGCTGGTCAAGCCGGATACGCCGGTGACGGTCCGCCAGCTGATGAACCACACCTCGGGCTTCACCTACGGGCTGTTTGATCCCGGTCCGGTCGGCCGCGCGATGCGGCGTGCCAAGGCCGATTTCTCTGGCCCCGGCGAGACTCTGGCGGAGGTGGTCAAGCGCCTCGCCGATGTGCCGCTATGCTTTCAGCCGGGCACGCGCTGGAATTACGGGGTGTCCACCGATGTCCTCGGACGTCTGGTCGAGGTCATTGCCAGCAAGCCGTTCGAGGATGTCCTGCGCGAGCGGATTTTCGAGCCGCTCGGCATGACCGACACCTTCTTCGGGGTGCCGGACGACAAGCTTGACCGCTTCTGCGCGCTCTATACCAAAACCGACGACAATCCGCTGAAGCTGATCGAAACCGCCGCCGACAGCCGTTTCCGCGCGCCGGCGACAATGATGTCCGGCGGCGGCGGCCTAGTTTCCTCGATGGCTGATTACTTGAGGTTCGTCGAGATGCTGCGGCGTGGCGGGTCGCTCGACGGCGCCCGGGTTCTGGGCCGCAAGACGGTGGAGCTGATGATGCTCAACCATCTGCCGGGCGACATGGCCTCAATGGGCCAGGCGACATTCAGCGAGATGCCGATGCACGGGATCGGCTTCGGTCTTGGTGGCGCGGTGCTTCTGGATCCGACCAAGGCGCAGATTCTCGGCAGTCCGGGCGAGTTCACCTGGGGCGGCATGGCGAGCACGGCCTTCTGGATCGACCGGGCCGAGGAGATCTCGGTGGTGCTGATGACCCAGCTGATTCCGTCGTCGAGCTATCCGATCCGGCGCGAGCTGCGGGTGCTGGTCTACCAGGCGCTGGTTGACTGAACCCGCTTCACGGGCCTCGGCGGCGTTGAATTCCGCGCCCGGTTTGACTACGTTCCGGGAAACCGACGACAACCGACCCACGAGGTGACGCCATGACGGGCAAACGCAACCCGGTCGCGAAGGCGGTCCGGCGGCTGCGGCCCCTGGTGATCCGCTCGAAGCGACGTGACATTCCGAGAAGACAAAAGGACAAGGGCCGTGGTGACGCGGCCCTTCGCCGTTCCGCCTGATGGATGACTGGAAAACCCCGCCGCCGAGCTACCGGCCGGGCGAACAACCCACCGGGTGGCGCAGAAAATGGCCGGTCGTCACCCTGTTCAGCGCCGTCGGCGTCATTCTCCTGGGCATCGCGATCGCCTGGACCTACACGGTTCATTTTCGCAAGTTCCCTCCCGACCGCGCGGACCCGGCGGCGCTGGCCTGGCCGCTGCCGGAAGGACCCTCGGTTGTGGTGCTGCCGATCTCGGCGGTGACCTCGACCGACCGCGACATCCTGCTTGCCGAACGCTATGGCGACGATCTGATCGAGCTGTTCTCGAGAGTGCCGGGGCTGTTCGTGATCTCGCCGGAGACCAGCAGCCGGTTCGGTGGCGGGCAGTTCCGCATCAAATCCACGGCCGAACAGCTCGGCGTGCGGTACCTGGTGACCGGAAACCTGTCGCGGTCCGGCGGAACCCAGTACCGGGTGCTGCTGAAAGTGATCGACGCGTTCAGCGGCGAGCCCGAATGGGTGAAGGATTTCGACATCGACCCCGAGCATCTGTTCGAGGTTTCCGCCAAGGCACTGCTCCGGATGCTCGACGCCATGGACGTGGACCTCGAGGAGGGCGGGCTCGCGGCGCTGCGGGCGCTGGCGCCCACCCAGTCAAAAGCCTGGATCGCCTATGCCGAGGCGGTCGCCTACCGCGTCGTCGATGACCGGCAAAGCATGGCCAACAGTCTGGCGCGCCTGAAGCAGGCGCATGAGGCGGATGTCCAATGGGCGGCCCCGGCTCGGGAGATCGCCTGGACCTATCTGAACGCCGCGCTCCGGGACTGGACCAGCCCGGAGATGCCGGGCCGGGAGGATCTGGCGCGCGAGGGCCTTCGCTATGCCGACGCCCTGATCGGGCGGGATCCCCGCGATCCCTTCGGTCCGGCGCGCAAGGCGGCGCTTCTCGAGGTGATCCATGGCGACACCGAAGAGACTCTCGGGCTCCTGCGCGAGGCGGCCCGGCTCGGCCCGAACGTCTTCGCCATCCAGTGGGACTATGCCCAGGCGCTGATCAGGGCGGACCGGCGCGGCGATGCCCTGCCGGTGATGAAGCGGGCCCTGAGAGTCCATCCGCGCCACCCGGTGGCCCTGACCCAGGCCCTGGCCGAGCTCGAATTCGCGGCCGGGGATCCCGAGGTCGCCTTCGCGTCGCTCGCCTCCGTCATCAAGATCCGCCCGGCGGCGGAGGATCCGAGGCTGATGCACATCTACCTGCTCGCGACGTTGAACCGTCAGGCCGACGCCGAGGCGGCGGCGAGGGAATTTCTGTCCCTGCATCCGGATTTCAGTTTCGCCGCCTGGTCGGAGCTTCAAAGCCGGCGCGGCCGTCCCGTCCGCGAGGAATGGCGCGAGACGCTTCTGCGGATCGGTATTCCCGGCTGACAGCGCCGCTTGATCGGGTAAGGCGAAATCTATTGAATGAGGCGGGCAATCCCCGCCGCGACCACCAAGGACCTCCGCCATGTCACTCAGTGCCCTTTCCGAAAGCCCGAGCGACGGTTTCGATCTGCCGGCACCGATCCAAGGCCCGCAGGTCTGGTACGGCCCCGAAATGAGCGCGAGCGACGCCTGGGAGCACAGGCTGACCGCCACCGATCTCGCCGAGATCGAAACCGCCATGCGACCGCTGGTCGATGCGGGCAAGGATATCGCGCGGATCACCCGGGACGATTTCCCTCTGCCTGCCCTGGCCGGGAAACTGGCCGCCATCCGCGAGGAGGTGATGACCGGGCGCGGCTTCGCGCTGCTCCGGGGTCTGCCGGTGGAAAGCTGGTCGATCCGGGAGTCGGCGACGGTCTATTTCGGACTCGGGGCGCATTTCGGCAATGCCCGTTCCCAGAACGCGAAAGGCCATGTGCTGGGCCATGTGCGCGATCTCGGCCGCGACGCGGTGAACGACCAGACCGCGCGGATCTATCAGACCCGGGAACGCCAGACCTTTCACACCGATTCCTGCGACATCGTCGCGCTCTTGTGTCTGAAGACCGCGCGGACCGGCGGGGCCTCGGCGCTGGTCAGCTCGATGACCATCTACAACGAGATGCACAAGCGCCGCCCGGATCTGCTGAGGCTGCTGTTCGAGCCGTTCGCGACCGACCGCCGGGGCGAGGTTCCCGCCGGCAAGAAGCCGTATTTCGAAATCCCGGTCTACAACCACCACGCCGGATATCTCTCGGCGATCTATGCCCGGCGCTATATCGAATCCGCCCGGCGGTTCGACGAGGTGCCGGCCTTGACCCCGGCGCAGCGCGAGGCGCTGGATCTGTTCGACTCCCTGGCCAACGATCCCAAGGTCAACCTGCAGATGGAATTCCAGCCGGGTGACGTGCAGTTGGTGCACAACCACACGATCCTGCATGACCGCACCGCCTATGAGGACTGGGAGGAGCCGGAGCGAAAGCGCCACCTGCTGCGCCTCTGGCTGGCGGTTCCGGGCGCGCGGCCGCTGCCGGAGATCTATGCCGAGCGATACGGCCAGGTCACCATCGGCGACCGCGGCGGCATCATCGTTCCGGGCTCCCGCCTGAACGCGCCGCTCGAGGCGGAGTAGGGGGCGGGAAGTTCGACTGTTGCCGTGTCAGTGGGTAGTGACCAAACCGACATCAGCGGCTCTATCGTCTCCTCGCTTACCGTATCCCCGGCCTGCGCCGGGGATACGGTGAAATTTGGATCGCCGCGCTATTCACGTTGTTCGAGACCACGAAAAAGAACCGTCTTGAAAATCGATTGATCGTCAGAAAGTCCACAGACCGTATCCCCGACGAAGGTCGGGGCCGACGCCTGAGGCCTGACACCGTGACGGGTCGTGGAGCACGTCCAAAGATCGGAGACATTGCTCCGCCAACCGTCGCTCCCCGCCGCCTCAGGCGTCGGCCCCGGCCTGCGCCGGGGATGCGGGCTTACAGCGGAAGTCGGCCTTTTCCACCTTCGGCACCGGTTGTTGCTCCTCCCCTCCAGCCTTTTTCCTTGTCCCGTGCCGGGCTGGCGCGCTAGGTAACGCCGCCGGGCCTTTTCGGCCCGCACACGGATTCCGGAACCAGACAATGCATCGCTACCGCACCCATACCTGTCACGATTTGCGCTCCGACCATGTCGGCGAGACGGTTCGGCTGTCCGGCTGGATCCACCGGCGGCGCGACCACGGCCAGCTTGTGTTCCTGGATCTGCGCGATCATTTCGGCATCACCCAATGCGTCGTCGATATCGAGGACGAAACCTTCCAGGCGGTGGAGAAGGTGCGGGTCGAAAGCGTGGTGACGATCACCGGCCGGGTGGTGCGCCGGGACGAGGAGACCATCAACCCACGCCTGCCGACCGGCGAGGTCGAACTGCGGATCGATTCCTTCGAGGTGCAGTCCTCGGCCGAGGTGCTGCCGCTCCAGGTGAACGCCGAGGAAGATGCCGGCGAGGAAACCCGGCTTCGCTACCGGTTCCTGGACCTGCGGCGCGAGCGTCTGCACAACAACATCGTGCTGCGCTCCAAGGTGATTTCCTCGATCCGCCGGCGCATGGTCGAGCGCGGCTTCACCGAATTTCAGACGCCGATCCTGACCGCCAGCTCGCCCGAGGGCGCGCGCGACTTCCTGGTGCCCTCGCGTCTGCATCCCGGCAAGTTCTACGCGCTGCCCCAGGCGCCGCAGCAGTTCAAGCAGC
>JAYOEU010000141.1:0-11773 GCA_038116915.1 Alphaproteobacteria bacterium | reverse complement strand
CAAATCCTCCGAGAACGCACTGCGCGATTTCTAGTGTCTACTATGCGCCTACTGAAAGAAAGTCGCTTTAGCAACGCGCGGAAACGGCGCTCATAAATTATTGATTTTCAACGAAACCTTGGTGGGCGCACCAGGACTCGAACCTGGGACCCGCTGATTAAGAGTCAGCTGCTCTGCCAACTGAGCTATGCGCCCCGCCAAAGTGAGGCGTTGGATACGGCATATCGGTCGGCATTGCAAGGGGGGACGGACCTGTGTTTGGCGCCGGCCGTGGAGGGGTGGGCGCGGCGGTCAGATCAGGCGGCGGGCCTGGTCGATCAAGGCGGCGCGATCGATCTTGTTGGTCCCGGCAAGCGGCAGGGAGTCGAGGAAAACCACGCGGCGCGGGAACTGGTAGGCCGGTCCCTCGGCGCGGGCGAAGGCCTGGACCGCCGCCTCTTCGATCACGGCGCCGCGGGCCCGCACCACGAAGGCGACGGGCGCATGGCCGCGCACCGGGTCCTCGGCGGGAACCACGCTCGCCTGGTCGATCGCCGGATGGGTCTCCAGCATGCGTTCGACGTCGCCGGGAAAGACGTTCTCGCCATTGCACACGAACATGTCGTCCTCGCGGCCGATGATGAAATAGAAGCCGTTCGCATCCCGGCGCATTACGTCCTTGGTGTGATACCAGCCGTCCCGCATCACCTCTTCGGTCTTGGCCGGCAGGTTCTTGTAGCCGGTCAGGTTGCTGACGCTGCGCACCTCGAGCACGCCGGTATCCGGGTCCGCCCCGCCGGCCAGCCGCACCTCCATCCCCGGCGCAACGCAGCCGAGCGAGAGCTTCGGGCGCGGCAATCCGTCGGGATGCGGGCCAAAGGCCGAGGGGCCGTGCTCGGTCGTGCCGTAGAGATTGGACACCAGTGCCTTGGGAAACCAGGACTGCACCTCGTCGAACAGCGCCTCGGTCAGCGGCGCCGAGCCCATCGAGACCCGCTCGACCGAGGACAGGTCCGTCTCGCCCAGCAGCGCCGCCTCGCGCACCACCAGGGCCAGCATGGTCGGCACCGAGGTCAGCCACGAGACCCGGTGGCGCGCGATGGCGCGGATGTAGGATTCGGCGTCGAACCGGGGCAGCAGCACCACGCTTGCCCCGTAGGTCAGCGCCAGCTTGGAGATGAACAGCGCGTTCATGTGGTATTGCGGCGCCGCGACCAGAAGCCGGTGGCGCGCCAGTTCGCCCGCGTCCCCGGCCCAGCGCGAGAGCGCGAAAAGCTGGCCCTCATGGCTCAGCATCACCCCCTTGGGCATGCCGGTGGAACCCGAGGTGTAGAGGATCATCGCGGTCTCGCCCGCTTCCGGCGTGACGATCTCGAACGGCCCCGGATCGAGCAGCCCGCCGAAGCCGATGCCCGCCGGATCCGCATCGTCGATGTCGATCACCGGCACACCTTCGGGACAGAGCCCGCGCCGCGCCGGATCGGCGAATATCAGACGGGTTTCGGAATCCGACACGATATGCCCGACGGTCCGGGCCGGCTGGCGGTGATTGATCGGCACGGCGACCAGCCCGGCCCGCATGATGCCCATATAGGCGGCGAGGAACCGCACGGAATTCTCGGCCAGGATCGCCACCGCGTCGCCGCGCCCGAGGCCGCGCCGGATCAGCCCCCGGGCGACGGCATCGGCAAGCCCGTCGATCTCGCGGCGGGTATGGGAGTTGCCTGCCCCGCCGGGCCCGGCGCCGGCGAGATCGATCAGCGCGACCGCGTCCGGATCGCCGGCGGGATCGATCAGGCCGCCGAGGTTAAGCTCTCTTGCCGTCGCCATGGCATGGGTCTCCGCAAGGCCGGTTCCGCAGGGTTCAGTCCCCGAGGCTCGGCGGATCAATCCAGTTATGCAGCGCGAGGCCGCCATCGACCGACACCACCTCGCCGGTGACATAGGCGGAGAAGCGTTCGGACAGCAGCGCCAGCGCCATGCCCGCGATATCCTCGGGTGTGCCGACCCGGCGCATGGCGATGCGGGCGTTCAGTTGCTCCACATTGGCGGCAAAGCCACCGCCGGGGATGGCGCCGGGGGCGATGCCGTTCACCCGGATGCCATAGGGACCGTAGAGCCGCGCCAGCTCGCGGATCACCATCACCTGACCGGCCTTCGAAGCGCTGTAATGCGGCAGGTTGCGCGGCGCGAAGCGGTGCTGTGAGGTGATCAGCAGGATCCGGCCGGCACATCCCGCATGGCGCATGTGATCGGCCGCCGCGCGGGACAGGAAGAATCCGGAGCGCAGGTTGGTGTTCACCATCGCGTCCCACTGCGCCTCGGTCACCGTCGCCGCGTTCTCGCTTTCATGGCGCCGCGGCGAGGCGCTGTGCACCAGCATCGAGAGCCGGCCCGCGCGGTCCACCGCCGCCGCGAACAGCCCGGCATGGCCGTCCGCTCCGGAGAGATCGGCCGCGATCGCGTCCACCTTGGCTCCCGCGCCGCGCAGCTCCGCCGCGATCGCCTCAAGCGCCTCGCCGTTCACATCGCTCAGCACCAAATCGGCGGCTTCCGCCGCCAGGGCCCGCGCGATGCCCCGGCCGATGCCGGACGCGGCGCCGGTGATCAGCGCGGTCTCGCCTTTGAACATGCCGTCCGTCATGGGCCCACCGGTACCTTCCGTGGTTGTCTTGTCAGGGGATCAGGATCGCCTTGCCGACGATCCGGCGCTCGATCAGATCGGTCAGCGAGGCGGCAAGCTTGGAAAGCGGGCGCACGCTGTCCAGCGCCGGCTTGATCCGGCCCTGCTCGACCAGCGTCAAAAGCGCCTCCAGATCCCGGCGTTCCCAACCGTTGGAGCCGAGAATGTCGAACTCGAAGGACCAGATATATCTGAGGTCGGTCTTCGGGTCATGACCGTTGGTGGCGCCGCAGATCAGCAGCCGCCCGCCGAGCGCGAGAGCGCGGAAGCACTCGGCCCAGGAGTCGCCGCCGTTATAGTTGACGATCACGTCGGCGCCGCCGCCGCCGCCGAAGACCCGGGGCCGGCCCCACAGCGCCCGCGCCGCCTCGACATAGTTCTCGCGGCTGGTATCGATGATGTGATCGGCGCCCATGGCCTTCAGTTTCTCACCCTTGACGGCGGAACTGGTGCAGGCGGCGACCTCGGCCCCGACCATCTTGGCGAGTTGGACGCAGCAGGTGCCGACACCGCCGCTCGCCCCCATCACCAGGACCTTGTCGCCGGCGCTTACCCGGCCCCGGTTCAGAATCATCCGGTGCGCGGTGCCATAGGCGATCGGCAGGGCCGCCGCGTCCTCGAAGGAGACCCCGTCGGGCATGGCGATGAGATTGGCCACCGGCACCGCGACATATTCCGCCGCTCCGCCGATCACCGTCTCGCCCAGCACGCCGCCCTTGGCGATCATCAGCGGATCGACCAGCACCCGGTCGCCGGTCTTCCATGTACCCTTGTCGGCGCCGGGTCCGAAGCCGGCGATCTCGCCCGCCACGTCGCCGCCGGGAATCATCGGCAGCGGTGTCTTCAGACCCGGGATCTTGTTCAGGATCATCGGGTCGAAGCCGTTGAGCGCCACCGCCCGCACCCGGACCAGACACTCACCCGCCGCCGGCTCCGGCGTCGGGAAATCCGTGTAGCGCAGCTTATCGACGCCGCCATGTTCCTCGAAGACGATTGCTTTCATGGGGTCCGGTACCGGTTGCGATGTAGTCCGCGCGAGCCTAAAGCAGGCGCGGGCATCAAGGCAATCGACGCGCCGGAGATATCATGGACGATCGCACTCTAGTCGTCGACCTGGCCTTGGCGGTTGATCCTCAGGTCGCGGTGGATATAGGCGCACATCATCAGACCGACCGCGGCCATCGCCGTCAGCATCGCCGTGCCGCCATAGGAAATCAGCGGCAGCGGCACGCCGACGACCGGAATTAGGCCCATGACCATGGCGATGTTGATGAAAACGTAGAGGAAGAGCGTCGTCGTCACCCCCAGGGCGAGAAGCCGGGCGAACTGACACTGGGCTCTGAGGCCGATCGCGACGCCGTAGAATGTAATCAAGACGAAGAGCCCGATCAGCCCGAGGCCGCCGATCAGACCGAACTCCTCGGCCAGCATGGTGAAGATGAAGTCCGTCTGCTTTTCCGGCAGGAAGTTCAGATGGCTTTGCGAGCCCTGCATGAAGCCCTTTCCGAACATCCCGCCCGAGCCGAGGGCGATCTTGGATTGCAGGATATGATAGCCGGAGCCGAGCGGGTCGTTCTCCGGGTTGAAAAAGGTCATGATGCGCTTCTTCTGATATTCCCTCAGGAACTGCCAGGCGATCGGCACCGAGGCGATCCCCAGGATGATCAGGGTCAGGAACTTCCAGGTCCGCACGCCGGCCAGGAAAAAGATCGCGCCGCCGCCGAGCAGGATCATCCCCGCGGTGCCAAGGTCCGGCTGCCGCAGCACGAGGATCACCGGAGCCGCGATCATCGCAAGCGGGATCAACAGGAAATGCGGCCGTCCGACGTCCTCGTGAGTCAGGCCGTGGAAATACCGCGCCAGCGCCAGGACCAGGGCGATTTTCATGAGTTCCGACGGCTGAAGCTGGAACACCCTGAAATCGATCCAGCGCTGGGCTCCCATGCCGATTTCGCCGGCGACCTCGACCGCCGCGAGCATCACCAGAACGACGCCATAGGCCGCGTAGGACCATTTCATCAGCCATCTGAGATCGATCAACGCGATTGCGATGGCGAGCGCCAGACCAACGGCATAGCGCACCATCTGCCGCTCGGCCCAGGGGCTCCAATTCCCGTTGGCCGCGGAATAGAGCATGGCGAACCCGACCGCGGCGATCATGCTGATCAACAGGACCAGGCCCCAGTTCAACTGCCGCAGTTTTTGCGGAATCGTCAATTCCGGCGGATTCAACGCATCTGATCGCGGATGCCGGGCCATCAGGAATCGTCCTTGGAAGAGATCGCCGTGGAGGCGATCCTGGAGGGGTCGAGACGCAGGGTTTCAGCCAGAACATCACGGGCGATCGGCGCCGCCATGGCGCTACCGCTGCCGCCATGCTCAACCACCACCGAAACGGCATAGCGGGGTGCCTCGAGCGGCGCATAGGCGACGAACATCGCATGATCACGATCGCGCCACGGCCGGTCCTCGTTCTTGACCTTGCCGGCCAGGCGCTCGGCCTTGGTGATGCGCTTGACCTGAACCGACCCGCTTTTCCCGCCGAAACGGAACGGATCACTTTCACGCGGAACGGCCCGAGCGGTTCCCCGCTTGCCGTTGACCACCTTTTCCATGCCCTCGATGACCATCCGCAGATGCCGGGGCGATACCTTAACCGGATCGAAGCCGGGCGCCGGCGCCGCCGGGTCGCGCACCAACCGCGGCTTGACGGCAATGCCGCCGTTCACCAGACGCGCCGTCATGGTCGCCATCTGAAGCGGCGTGCACAGCACGAACCCTTGACCGATCCCGGTGATCAGGGTCTCACCGGTTTGCCAGGCCTCGCCGCGGGTCGCCTGTTTCCATTCCCGCGTCGGCATCAGTCCCCGGCTCTCGTTCGGCAATTCAAGGCCCAGCTTCTCGCCCAGCCCGAAACGCACCGCCATATCGGCGATACGGTCAATCCCGACACGCTTGGCCATTTCATAGAGATAAATGTCGCAGCTTTGCTCCAGAGCCCCGACCATGTCGAGCATGCCGTGACCGTGCTTTTTCCAGCAATGGAAACGCGCGGTGCCGAGCTCCACATGTCCTGGACAAAAGACTTTCGTATCCGCAGTCGCGACATCCGCCTCGAGAGCCGCAAGGCAGACCAGCATCTTGAAGGTCGAGCCGGGCGAATATTGTCCGGTGACCGATTTGTTCGTCATCGGCGAGCGGGGATTGGACAGCAGCCGCTCCCAGTCGCCGGGACTGAGGCCCTTGTTGAAGAGGTTCGGGTCGTATCCGGGAGTCGAGGCCAGCGCCAGGATGTCGCCGCGGTGAATATCCATCACCACCGCGGCGCCGCTTTCCGGCGGCGCGATCGCGCCCAACTCGTCGAGATTGACCGTCGGGCCGGCGGGAGGGGCGGACTTGAGCGCCGCCAGTGCCTGCACCGCCCGGGGATCATCCTTGGGCACGACCTCGGATTTGCCCTGTGCCAGGCGGGCGGCCGTGAATTCCTGCAGGCGCACGTCGACGGTCAGCGATATGTCCTGACCCGGCTGTCCCTCGTTGCCGGGCAGTTTACGGATGATGCGCCCCAGCGCGTTGACTTCGACCTGACGCTGCCCGGACGAGCCGCGCATTTCCAGATCGTAGGTTTTCTCGATGCCCTGTTTGCCGATCCGGAAGTCCGGGAGCTCCAGCACCGGGTCGCCGGTCAATTCGGATTCCGAGACCGCCGCGACATAGCCGGTAAGATGCACCGCCGACGCGCCGTGCGGATAGTGCCGCGAGCGCCCCACCTCGATGCGGATTCCCGGCAGATACGGGGCATTGATGGCAACCCGGGAAATCTCCCGCCGCGACAGGTTCTCCACCACGGTGATCGGCACGAAGCCGCGCTTGCGCTTGACCTCCCCCAGGACGCGCTTGAAGTCCCAATCCTCGATATCGATGATCTCGCGCAGGGTGCTGAGGGTTCGGGCAACATCGGAGGTCTGCTCGGCGACGATCTCGATCCGGAAGTTATCCCGGTTGTCGGCCAGCGGCATCCCGTTGCGGTCGAAGATGCGCCCGCGTATGGGGGGCAGCAGCTCGAGATTGAACTGATTGTCCTCCGACAGCGTCCGGTAACGGGCCGAGTCGATGACCTGAAGATAGTAGAGCCGTCCGGCCAGAGCGCCGAACAGGCCGAGCTTCGCGCCGCCGAGCAACAGCGCGCGCCGGGTGAAGATCCGCTGCGTTTCCTGATCGCTGGTCCGCCGCATGTCCCGCCCCTACCGCACCAGATACCGGTGCACGCGAACGAAAACCCAGGCCGCCAAGGGGAAGCTGACCACCGTCATCAGAAACTGAAACGGAACCGCCGGGGTCAGAAGCAGTTGCTGCGAGAGGATGCAGGTCAGAATCCAGATCAGCAGAAAACCGCCGGCAGAGACCACGGCAAAGCCCAGCCAGGCGATGAAAAACGGCTTGCCGAGAAAGACCTGACGCTGGGTGAGGGTCACGCCGTGGATCGCGAGCAGGATGAGCGCCATGAGACCGGTCGGACCGCCGGTCAGAATGTCGTGCGCGAGACCGAGCAGAAAGACCACGGCAGGAGGCAAGAGGTCCGGGCGGTAGACCGACCAATAAAACACCGCCATCATCGTGACCACGGGCATCACGTCGGATATCGCCGGAAGGCCGAGGGGAACCACATTGAGCAGGGCGAAGAACAGGGTGGTGACCGCGGGCATCATATGCCGCGCCCAAAGGTCCAGGCGCTGGGCGAGCCCCGGGGTCATGGCCGCCCGCTTCCGACCGCGTCGGTCGGCGGTTCGGCAGTTGCTTTAATTGGCGGCACGGGCACGGGTTTGATGGGCTTCTGGCTCGCCTTGCCGGTCGGCCCGTCGATTCGGTAATCGAGCAACTGGATATATTCCAGCCGGTCCCAGTCAACGATCGGCTTGACATGGATGCCCGCGTCGCCGATCGCGGTGATCACGCCGACCGGCAATCCGGCTGGCAACACCCCGCCCTCGCCGGACGTTACGACCGGGTCTCCGGTGGAGACATGGGCGTTCTGCGGCAGGAACAGAAGCCTCGGACGGTTCGAGTTGTCTCCGGCCAGGACCGCCGGATCCCGGGTGGTCTGGACGATGACCGGAATCTGCGAGTTGAGATCGGTCATCAGCAGCACCCGCGCGTGGTGATCACCGACCTCGACCACGACGCCCACGAAGCCGTTTCCGGATACCGCCGCCTGGCCGCGCCGGGCGCCCTGCCGCTCACCGATATTGACCAGAATACTGCGTACGAACGGGCCGCCGGCATTGGATATCGCCCGTCCGGAAATGATCCTGGGGCTCGGCGGCGCAACGAAATGCGTCAGGTTGCGCAGCGCCAGATTTTCCGCCTGCAACCCGCCGGCGACGTGGCGCCATTTCCGCAGCAGCGCGTTTTCCTCTCTGAGCCTGACAACCTCAGCCTGCAGATCGCGGAGTTCGCCGACTTTGTCCAGTGCCCGGGTCATCGAACTGGCGGGCTCGGAGAGCACCTCGAGGATCGGGGTCACCGCATCGGTCACCATAACCCTCGCCCGCTCCACGATGACGACATCCGCCTTGCCGAGCAGCATCAGTCCGAAGGCGGCGAAAACCAGCGCGATATAGGCAAACCGGTGCCACAGCGAGCGCACCGGCTGCGCTACCCTCGTGAATGAAACCGGTCTCGACGCCATCGCCCCCTCTTGCCGTCAGGAATTCAGCGCTTCCACCTCTCATGCCCCCGATAGGAGGTATGCAGCACGTTGCGCAGCACCGACATTTCCTCGAGACACCGCCCGGTGCCGTGCGCCACGCAGGACAGCGGGTCATCGGCGATCGAGACCGGCAGCCCGGTGGAATGGCGCAGCACATAGTCCATGTTGCCCAGCAAGGCTCCTCCGCCGGTCAGCACGATGCCCTTGTCGACGATATCCGCCGCCAGTTCGGGCGGCGTCTGCTCAAGGGCGACCTTCACCGCCTCGACGATCTGGCTGACCGGCTCGCCGAGGCTTTCGGCGATCTGTGCCTGATCGATAATGAGTTCCTTGGGGACACCGTTCATCAGGTCGCGCCCCTTGATCTCCAGGGTCTTGCCGACCCCGTCCTCGGGAAGCGAGGCGGAGCCGATTTCCTTCTTGATCCGCTCCGCGCTGCTTTCGCCGACAAGCAGGTTATGATTGCGGCGGATATAGGCGATGATCGCCTCGTCCATCTTGTCGCCGCCGACCCGGACCGAGCGCGAATAGACGATCCCGCCGAGCGAGATGACCGCGACCTCGGTCGTGCCGCCGCCGATATCCACCACCATCGAGCCGGTCGGCTCGGTCACCGGCAGGTTGGCGCCGATCGCGGCCGCCATCGGCTCCTCGATCAGATGGACCTTGCGGGCGCCGGCGCGCTCCGCCGATTCCTCGATCGCGCGCTGCTCGACGGCGGTCGAGCCGGACGGCACGCAGATGATGACCTGCGGGCTGGCGAAGCTGCGGCGGTTGTGAACCTTGCGGATGAAGTGCTTGATCATCTCCTCCGCAACCTCGAAATCGGCGATGACGCCGTCGCGGAGCGGCCGGATCGCCTGGATCGTTCCAGGCGTGCGGCCGAGCATCTGTTTCGCCTCGTCGCCGACCGCCAGGACCTGATGCTTCTTGTCCAGCGTCGAGGTGATGGCCACGACGGAAGGTTCGTTCAGGACGATCCCGCGCCCCTTCACGTATACCAGCGTATTGGCGGTCCCGAGATCGATCGCCATGTCGGCGGAGAGCAGTCCGAAGAGATTCCCAAACATCGATGGTCAATCCGTTTCAATCAGCCAGCTGGTCGGTTCCACTCCTCGACCAGCGCACCAGCATCGCGGCGATCAAGAATTTTCTCATTTCGGAGGCCTCTGCCAACCCGATCCTCCGACCGTCCCGTGTCGATTTAGATTCATACCATGGAATCAGGCATCTACGATACCCAATGATGGCGAAATCTCAAGTAATTCGAGCAAGCGGCCCGGCAGGGGGCCAAAAGACGATATCCGCGGATCAAGGCGAAACGATGGCGGGTATCTACTCCGCCACCATCGGCATGTCGAGTTTTTGCCCGCGGGAGATCGCGACGACGCCGCCTCGGCACACTTCGATCTCGCCCAGGGCCACCATGAGTTCCACAAAAGCGTCGATCTTGCGGGGGCTGCCGGTCACCTCGAAGACAAAGCTGCCGAGCGTGCTGTCGATGGCATTGGCCCGGAACATGTCGGCAAGGCGCAGCGCTTCGATGCGTGCCTCGCCGGAATTTCGAACCTTCACCAACGCGAGTTCGCGTTCCAGATAGGGACCTTCGATCGACAGATCATGGACGTCGTGAACCGGGACCAGGCGCGAGAGCTGCGCCTTGATCTGTTCGATCACCATGGCCGTGCCGGACGTCACCACGGTGATCCGCGACAGGTTCTGAACCTCGTCGACCTCGGAAACCGTAAGACTTTCAATGTTGTAGCCGCGGCCCGAGAAAAGCCCGATCACCCGGGCCAGGACGCCGGGTTCGTTATCCACGAGCACGGCGATGGTATGCCGCCGCTCGGTCGCATCAGTCATGTTACTCACGTTCGTTATCCTCGATGGGCGCGGCGGACCCGCGCCGTCCAATTGTCACTCCGCATGAAGATCGAGGCCGACCGCGGCGTTCAGGAACACCGGCGGCCGGCCGCTAAGGGGTGTCAGACCAGTACCATGCCGTCTTCGGATGTCGCCTTGGCGGCGCTGTCGTTCGGGCCAAGCAGCATCTCGTTGTGGGCCGAGCCCGACGGAATCATCGGAAAACAGTTCTCGTCCTTCTTGACCCGGATATCGGCCAGCACGAAGCGATCAGTCTTGATCATCTCGTCGATCACGTCATCGAGGTCGTCGACGGTCTCCGCAACCAGCCCCACGCCGCCGAACGCGTCGGCGACCTTCACGAAGTCGGGCAGCGAGTCCGAATAGCTCTCGGAGTACCGGCCGCCATGGTTAAGCTCCTGCCACTGGCGGACCATGCCCATCCACTGGTTGTTCACGATGAAGGCCTTCACCGGAAGCTTGTATTGGCTGATCGTGGAGAGTTCCTGAATGTTCATCAGGAACGAGGCTTCTCCGGCAATATCGATCACCAGGGATCCGGGATGCGCAACCTGCACGCCCATGGCCGCCGGCAGGCCGTAACCCATGGTGCCGAGACCACCCGAGGTCATCCAGCGGTGCGGTTCCTCGAAGCCGAAATACTGGGCCGCCCACATCTGGTGCTGTCCGACCTCGGTGGTGATATAGGCGTCCAGGTCCCGGGTCTTCTCGAACAGCCGCCGGATCGCGTATTGCGGCATGATGATCTTGCCGGTCTGCTTGAAGGCCAGGCAGTCACGCTTGCGCCATTCCTCGATCCGTTTCCACCAATTCGCCACCGCCTTGGTGTTGGGCTTGTATTTCCGCTCCTTCCAGATCGCGAGCATTTCCTCAAGCACCGTCGCCGCGTCGCCGACGATCGGGACATCCACATAGACGTTCTTGTTGATCGAGGACTGGTCGATATCGACATGGATCTTCTTGGCGCCCGGCGCGAAGGCATCCAGGCGCCCGGTCACCCGGTCATCAAAGCGGGCACCGATATTCACCATGACGTCGCAGTCATGCATGGCGAGATTGGCCTCGTAGGTCCCGTGCATGCCAAGCATGCCGAGGAAATGCTTGTCCGAGGCCGGCATCGCGCCCAGGCCCATCAGGGTCAGGGTCGCGGGATACCCGGTCAGCCGCACGAACTCGGTGAACAGCGCGCCGGCCTTGGTGCCGGAATTGATCAGCCCGCCACCGCCATAGAAGATCGGCCGCTCGGCCTTGGCGATCAGCGCAACCGCCTCCTCAAGCTTGGCCCGGTCGCCCCGCATCCGGGGCTGATAGGCGCAGCGCCGGGTGTTCTCCGGCCCGTAATAGGGCGCATCCGCGAACTGGATGTCCTTCGGGAGATCGATCACGACCGGTCCCGGGCGTCCGTGCGAGGCGACATAGAAGGCCTCATGCATGACGTCGGCGAGATCATCCGAATTTTTCACCAGGTAATTGTGCTTGGTGCAGGGCCGGGTGATGCCGGTGGTGTCGGCTTCCTG
>JAYOEU010000140.1:0-12103 GCA_038116915.1 Alphaproteobacteria bacterium | reverse complement strand
GTATAAATTCCGGTAATACTCGCCTTCGAACGGAGCGAGGCGGGCGTGTGGGCAGAGGCTTTCATAGAACAGCGTCTGGCCGCGTTCGAAGTGAACCTGGTGATGTTTGCCGTCGTGATCTAAGAAACCCAGGGGCCAGGATGTGTCGGAACGATCATCCACGTGGATAATGCAACTGATGATATGCGTGTCGATCCGGTCACGATGGAGGTGGAGAACGGAGCCACGGCCATAGCTGCGAATACCGTAGCCGAAACTTCGGACTACCCGGCATTCGGCCCATGCTTCGATCAAAGGCGTCAGAATCTCGTAGCATGCGTCGAATAAAGCCCTACTGACCGGCGAATAGTCGATGGCCGGATCCACACCGCCCTTAGCTGAGATTCCCCCACGCACGCGGGCGTTGTATCTGGCGTCGAATTTGACGTCGGTGACGATGGGATCGAACCGGGCTTTGTCGTATTCGATCCCAATGCGTTCCTGCAAAGCCGCCGGTGTCTGGATCAGTTGAAAAGGACTCGGCGTAATTCGCGGCGGACGGACAGATCTCATGACTAGATAGCCTAGTTTTCTGTTCAAATTTATCCCTGCTCCATAATTTTATCACGCGGCTCTAAATATTGTCCAAGAGTATAGATATCATGATGGGACGCGAGCTGGAGCGCCAGATGTCGGTGCAGGATACGATTTCGGCGGAACGCAAGGAGATTCTCTTCAAACGTTTCAGAATTCCACCTTACTGTCGCCATGATGACCGGCGAGCTTTTGGCTTGAAATCTTTAACCCTCCGCGTTGCCTTGCACCCTTCCGACATTGACCAACACTTTGATGTCCGGGTGATGATCGCAATCGACGCCGGCGATAACTCCCGCGATAAACCACCGCCCGTACATGAAATAGGATGTCAGGATAATGACGAAAATTGGCGATCGGGTTTCCAGCGCCGGCATGCCAACATTTCATTTCAATCCGTCGCGGTGACGCCACAGCAAATCGAGGAATGGAACCTTCCGTCTCGACCAACAAAGCGGACGGACAGCCGGGCGAAACGGTTCGGATATTCCGAAAGTGTGGAACTGGATGCGATTGAGCCGCATCAACTGAGGGCATTGGTCGAGGGGGCGATAACCTGAGATATTCGAGCCTCGTTCTTCTGATTGTTGGTCTCCGGCTTTAGTGGAATCATATTCACTATCGTTTCAATGAATTCGCCGATGAGCTTTTTACCCGATGCAGCCATCGAAACTAGATCATCGTTTGAGGGTCTTTCACTCATACTCACCTCTTTTTGACAGGCCCAATATTTTGCGTTCCGTTTTCGCAAAAAAGAGTCCAGTTCCCCATCAATTCCCGGCGCCTCTCGAAAAAGTCAGTTCTCCGATAGGCGCGTTCCACCGGCCCATCAACCAAATGGGCCAACGCGGCCTCAGCAACCTCGCGTGGGAAATCTGTCTGCTCCGCAGCCCAGGTCCGAAAACTCGTTCTGAAACCATGGCTGGTCGTTTTGATTTCCAGCCGACGATACAGCATGGCGAACGCCATGTCGCTTATAGGTCTCCCGCGTTTCGCGCCGGGGAAAACCAAGTCGGTTTGGTTGGAGCGGCGAGCGAGTTGCTCATTCAATAATTGGATTGCGCGATCGGCCAGCGGAACGCGGTGTTCACGCCCGGCTTTCATTCGCCCAGGCGGAATCGTCCATATTTTCGCGGTAAAATCGAACTCTGACCAAAGCGCCCCGCGAACCTCTCCGGATCGGCACGCGGTGAGAATCAAAAATTCGAGGCAGTTCCGCACGGTGTCCGTTGATGACTGCAGGCCTCGAAGGGCTGACAAAAATTTGGGAACGTCCCGATAGGCCATAGCGTCATGATGAGCCACGACTTTTGATTGGCGCGGCAAGGCCAGGCTTTTTGTCCTTAGGTCCAGCGTCGTGGATCGATGTCCATTCGCCCGCGCCCAGTCCAAAACCGACGCAATTCGTTGCCGTGTCCTTCGAGCGGTCTCAGGTCGTCCCAACCAAAAATCAATCAGCACCGCGCGAACGTGGTGTTCTTCAATTTCGTCAACGGGCATATCGCCAAGTTGAGGGAAAGCTCGAGCCTCCAAAGTTGACCAGACTTGCTTCGCGTGCTTCGCGTTTTTCCAAGTTGGTTGGTTCTCATTGTAGAATGACAATGCCGCTTCGCGGAACAAAGGGGCCGACTGAGACGCCCGCCTCTTGCGCCGTTTTCGGCGATAGGATCTTCCCCTCGTGAGACCATGCGACGGTAATCGTCGGCAATCTCCCGCGCGTTTTTGAGTGGAACCTTGCCCAGGCCACCGAGACCAAAGTCACGGCGACGGCCATTGGCCTGGAGGCGAAGGAGCCAGCGCTTGCCACCATGCTTGTCAATTTCGAGGAACAATCCGGCGCCGTCGGTGTAACGACCGGGTTCCGAGAGCTTTTGAACCTCAAGCGCAGTCAGCAGCTTTTCACCTCGACGCCGGGTCACTGTCTCAGACCTCATCCAATTTCAAAATACCCCACACTTTTTCGAAGCGTTGCATTTTTCCCCACACTTTACCCCACACCAATGTGGGGATTGTAGCGGTCAGGCATGGACGCCAACGGATAGAACGAACTCGCAATATACTTTGATTTCCGCTGATTTCACATCAACAGTGGATAATAGCGGACATTGATGGAAAATGGAATTGGCGGAAGGAAGTGGGAGTCGAACCCACCAGACACGCCGCGCGCCCCTCGGCGGGTTTGAAGCCCGCGCCCGTCACCGGACAGGAATTCCTTCCGTCGGGAAGGCTAGAGATCACCGCGACGGTGTTCAATAGCCGGAGCCCTCACAACCCGAAAATCTCCTTGGCGCCTGCAAGCAGGATGCGATGCGCGCCGGCGCGGCGGGTCATGCGCTTGCGGTCGAGAAACTCAAGGAACTCCACCGCGAGGTTACGCCCGACGCCCGACTGCTCGCGGAAACCCGCAAGCGTGATGGCGTCAAGATCCTTCGCGGCCTCGGCGGCGCGGGCCAGGGTGGCGACGCTCTCCGGCAACAGCCAGCGGTTGCGCGAGACCCGGACTACCAAGCCGCGGCCTTCCAGACGGCCAAGGAACGACAACAGCTCTCCTGTATCCCAATCGTGGGCCTTGGCGATCTGATGCGCCACCTCGGCGGGCTGATCGGCACCGCCGAGCAGAGGGCGCAAGCGGTCCCACGCGTGCTGATCCGACGCGGCGAGCCTGGATGTGTGTCCCGGCAGTCGGTAGATGCCGATTGCCAGCACCACCGCGCCTTCGTCGACCAGTTCGCCCAGAACCAGGCGAGCGTCCGGGAGACGCAGCCCCAGCGCCGAGGCAAGCCCCAAGGCATCGAGACCGAGACGGTCCGGCTGTTCGCGGTGCGCGGCGGCGAGAGCCGAGAGCGCTGCCTTACGCCACCGCTTCCAATGTTCGGGATCGAAGGCCTGACCGCCGGCCCGCACCATGGGGACACGTGAAAAGACTTGCTCCGCCGCCTCGGCCAGAAGATTCCGGCGCCGGGCGAAGACGTCCAAATCCACCGGGCCGCCGGTCAGCGCCAGGAGACACCGCAGCGCGCCGTTCGGCTCGGGTTCCGCTAGTGCGGCGAGCGCGGCAAGACGCTCCGGCCGGGCGCGGCCCCGTTCGGCGCCGAGGGGGTCGACGACCCAGCCGCCGGCGATTGTGCTTCGCGTCGACTGGTCGCGCAGAATGAAACGGTCGCCTTGCACGGAGCAGACAGGGCGGTCGAGAATCAGCTGACCCCAGGCCTCTTCTCCCGACCCGAGACGCCGGCGGTCAAGTAATGCCAGCCGCGCCGGAATATCGGCGGCGCCGATATGCAGATGCACCGGCTGATCATGCCGGACCTCGGTCTCAAGGGTGCGGGCGGCACGGAGCCGCACATCGAGCCGGCGGCTCACCAGACCCGCATCCGGCGCGCACAGCCAGTCTCCCCGACGCGCGGCATCACGTCCGGCGTACCGCCCGCCGATCTGAACCGCGCAGCGGTCGCCGGCCCGGGCGGTTCCGGACGCCGAACCCTGTACCCGCAGAGCGCGCGCCGAAACCGGAACCTCTCCCGGCATGACGACAAGGTCGCTGCCGGCTTCGATGCTCCCCGAAAGCACCGGACCCGCAAGGATCACACCCACGCCGTCGAGGACGAAGGACCGGTCCACCGCCAGGCGAAACCGCCCCTGCCCACTTTCATCGTCCTTGAACGCCGCCAGAACATCCCGCAAGGCCCCGATCCCGGCACCGGACACGACGCTCGTCTCGATCACCGGAAAGCCGGCCATCACGGTCTTTGCAACCAGGTTCCGGGCCTGCCCCCTCACCTCCTCAAGCCGGCCGGCATCGGCCTTGTCGGACTTGGCGATGGCGATCGCACCCTGCCGGATCCCGAGGAGTTCGAGGATCGCCACATGTTCCTCGGTCTGCGGCATCACCCCGTCATCGGCGGCAATAACGATCAACGCCGCATCGACCCCGGTCACCCCGGCCACCATGTTCGCGACGAACCGGTGGTGGCCCGGCACGTCGACAAAGCCGGCCCGCACGCCATTCGGCCAATCCACATAGGCGAAGCCGAGATCGATGGTCAGTCCGCGCCGTTTCTCTTCCGGAAGCCGGTCGGTATCGATGCCGGTCAGGGCCCGCACGAGAGAGGTCTTGCCGTGATCCACATGCCCAGCGGTGGCGATGATCACTCCGCCGCTCCGGAACCGTCCGCAAGGCTCGGCAGCTGAGCGGAGAACGCCGCTTCATCCTCAAGACATCGCAGGTCGAGCCAGACCGCGCCGTCGGCGATGCGTCCGATCACCGGCACCGGCAGGCGCCGCAAACGCGCCTAAAGCCGGTCGAGAGCCGCGCCACCGCCGCGCCGGCCCGCCGGGCGGCTTACCAGCGCGACACTGGCCAGTTCCGCGCCCGGCATAGACCCGCTTCCGACCTCGCTGCGGCAGGGTTCGACCGAGACCTTCCAGTCCGCGCCCAGCGCCGCGCGCAACAGGGGAGCAAGGCGGTCCGCCTGTTCCGCCATGGCCGGCAAGGGTCGCGAGAGGTGACGCAGGGTCGGCAGATGCTCACTCAGGCTTTCCGGCTCCTCATAGAGCCGCAGCACCGCGTCGAGCGCCGCCAGGGTCATCTTGTCGAGCCTCAGCGCCCGTTTCAGCGGGTTGCGCTTGAGCTTGCGGATCAGATCCGCGCGCCCGACGATCAGGCCGGCCTGCGGACCACCAAGCAGCTTGTCGCCGCTGAAGGTGACGATATCGGCACCAGCCTTCAGCATCTCCATCGGCGTCGGCTCGTGCGGCAGGCCGTAGCGCGAAAGATCCACAAGAGCACCACTGCCGAGATCGACCATCAACGGCACGCCGTGCTTGCGGCCGAGTTCCGCGAGCGTTGCCTCGTCCACGGAGGCGGTGAAGCCCCGCACCACATAGTTCGAGGTATGCACCTTCATCAGCATCGCCGTGCGTGGACCGATCGCGGCCTCGTAGTCCCGCGGATGGGTGCGGTTCGTCGTACCGATCTCCCGCATCTTGCAGCCGGCCCGGCTCATGATGTCCGGCATGCGGAAGGCGCCGCCGATCTCGACCAGCTCACCCCGCGAGACCGGCACCTCGCGCCGGCGGGCAAGCGTATCAAGGACCAGAACCACGGCAGCCGCGTTGTTGTTGACCACGGTCGCGTCCTCGGCTCCCGTCAGCCGGATGAGCCGCTCCACCAGACCACGCTCCCGGTCGCCGCGCCGCCCGGTTTCAAGATCGAACTCCAGACTGCCGGGCGAGGCGGCGGCGCGAGTGACGGCGGCAACGGCACTTTCCGGCAGGCTGGCGCGGCCGAGATTGGTGTGCAGCACAGTGCCGGTCAGATTGAAAACCCTGCGCACCGGCGATTGCCCCGCTTCCGTCAGGTGCCGTTCAACCCGGTGGGCAATCAGCTGGGCAGCCGCCGCGCCGGTCTCGGGCAGATCCGACGGCCGCGTGCGAAGGTCCGCGACCACCGCCCGCAGGCTCTCCGTCACCGCGCGCCGCCCATGCGTCCCGATATATCCCGACAGAGCTTCGGAGCGTAGCATCGCATCCAGCGAGGGTAGAACGGCGAAGCGATTGGGTCCGTCCGTCATCGGAGCAAAAGACCCCTCATTGGAGGTCCGCCTTCATCCATCTCTGACGCCGACGTTCCAGACGCGAGCCCGGTGTCTCGTCGTCGTACCGCGCCTGCACCGGCTCGCCGATCCTGACGGGATCAAGGTCCAGGGTGTTGACCACGCAGGTTGCCAAAATCTGCCCGTTATCCGGATCCTCCATGACCGCGCCGACATAGACACCGCAGTCGCGGCAGACCAGAAAGTCAGTGATTCCGTGCCCCATCCGATAACGGGACAGCTTGCCGGAATCCGCGACCGTGATCTCAAGCCTCCCGTCCGGATCGGCGGTGGCCCGCACATTGTGCTTGCGGCAGAAGCTGCACTGGCAGGCCCGGATCGGCAGTTCCTCAAAAGGTCTGGAGGCGTGGAAAGCCAGCTTCAGGTTGCCGCAATGACAGCCGCCGCTGATGATCTCGGACATGGCGTGAGCTCCCGGTCTGGACGCCGCGAAGCCTACGCCCGCCGCCGCTCGCGATACAAGACATAGACACCGGCCAGCACGATGACGGCGGTCCCCGCCCACATGTTGAGGCTCGGCACGTCGCCGAACAGGACATAGCCGAGGATCGAGACCCAGATGATCTTGGTGTAGTTGTGTGGCGCCAGAAGCGAAGCCTCGGCCCGGTTGAAGGCGCTGATCATGCAGAGATGCGCCAGCGCGCCCATCGCGCCGGTGCCGATGAACACCGCCCAATGCGTCCCGGTCGGCGCGGTCCAGAAGAACGGCACCACGAGGCTGGTCCAAAGCAACCCGCCGATGCCGGTATGGAATAGAGTCACATGGGTGCGCTCGGTCAGGGACAGAACCCTGGTGACAAGCTGAAATCCGGCAAAGAACATGGCGCCGATCAGCGGCATGATCGAGGCCCAATGCCAGAGCCCGCCGCCGGGTCTAACGATGATCAGCACGCCGGCAAGCCCGATCACGACCGCGGCCCAGCGGTGAAGTCCGACCTTTTCCTTCAGCACCGGCACCGACAGGGCGGTGATGAAGAGCGGCGCGGTGAAGCCGATGGCTGTGGTCTCGGCGATCGGCAGATATGTGAGGCCGATGAAAAGCGAGGTGATCGAGCCCGCGAGGAATGCCGGCCGCGCAAACTGCAGGCCGCGCCGTTCGGTCGCGAGCAAAGTAGAAAGCCGCTCCCGCCGGATCGCGAAATAGACCGCCAGGGTAATATTGATCCCGACGAAATAACCCCAGACCAGTTGTACGGCGTGCAGATCGGCCGTGTAGATCTTACAGATCCCGTCCACCAGCGCGATGAGCAGGATCGCGGCGGTGAAGAAGCCGATCGCCTTCAAGGGATTCTGCTCGGTCACGCTAGCGCCGCCGCGTCTTCGAGGGACTGGATCATCGAGACCCGTTTCAGATACGCGCGTTCCGCCTCGCGGTTGGATTTCGCGGCTTTCAGTTCCGCGCGGAACGCGGCCTGCTCGGCGGGATCGGCGGTCTCCAGATTGCGCTTGTTGCGGATGGTCAGCCGGTTGACATAGTCGAGCGCGATCGGGCGGCGGCGCGCCTCGTAACGCGTCAGCAGGGTGTCCCCCGCCGCCTTTCGGATCACCGCCGACAGGGTTTCGGCCAACTCGACCGCGTCGTGGATACCGCCGTTCATGCCCATGCCGCCGAGCGGGTTGTTGATGTGCGCCGCGTCTCCGGCAAGGAAACAGCGCCCGCCACGATACCGCGTCGCCACCCGCTGGTGCACGCGGTAGAGCGTGGTGTGACGGATTTCATAGGGCTCCGGTCGATCGAGAACCCGGCGCAGCCGTGCCTGCACCCGCGCGGGATCGAAAGTCTCGCTTTCGCTCTCCGATGGGCGTGTGGGGAACATGCAGCGCCAAAGGCCGGGCACCCGCAGGAGGAAGAACCATTCCTCGGGATCCGCGAAATAGTTCACCCAATCGAGATCGTCGAAATGCTCTTCGAAGGCATAGGGCGTCGAGACCACCAGAAAATTATCGGGCCAGGTAAAGCCCTCGAAATCGATTCCGAGCGCCGATCGGACAACGCTCCGCGCGCCGTCGGCGCCGATCAGATAAGCCCCCGAAAGCCGAACCTCGCCCGCCGGCGCGGCGCACGTGACGGAGACGCTGTTCTCATCCTGTGTCACCGCCGTCACCGGATGCGCAAACCTTATATCCGTACGCCCCGATCCGGCGAGCCAGTCCGCCAACAGCCGGTTCAGCTTGAACTGCTCGCATTGCACCCGATAAGGATGGTTCGTCAGATCATCAATCAGGGAAAAATCGAAACTGGCGATGAGCCCCTCGCCGCGCCCGCGATATTGGAAGGCCGGCGCGATCAGACCCTGTTCGATCAGTCCCTTCGCCGCGCCGAACCGGTCGAGCATATCGAGGGTCGGGGGATGAAAGGTGGAGGCGCGGAGCTCCTTCGGCAATGCGCCCTCGGCCTCCAGCACGATCGTCTCGATCCCGGCGTCCGCAAGCACCGCGGCGGCGGTCAGGCCAGCCGGTCCGGCGCCGGCGATCAATACGGCGGCATCATGTCCCGAACCTGGGCGCAAGGGCTTGGCCTTTCCGATGGGAGGGACCGCCGGAACAGCGGCCGCGAAGCATCAAGCCTAGTCGATCCATTGCGCGCTCGCCAAGTGGCTCGGGGAGCAATGTCCGAACTGATCCTTCAGGCTCGGAGTGTCGCAAACAGATGGCGGAAGCATGCCGAAAACCGTATTGATTGTTGCAATTTTCGGACATTTTGTGAAAAGTTCTCGCAAATTCGGCAATGACGCCGTCCCGGGCGCAGAGGCCCCGATGAGAAGATCTCTCGTTTTCCTCGCTGTGACGCTACTCGTTTCCGCTCTCGGCGGGCTCGGGTCCTATACGGTGTTTCAAGCACAAAAGAACCAATTGATCGAATCCGCCTCCGCCGATCTTACCGACGCGACGGGTGTGTTCATTCAAGCACTGAACGGCGTGTTCGAGCCCGCCTTGGCGATCGGCGCGACGATAAAGACTTCCGGCATTGTCGGCTCGACCGGTCCCCGGCGTGAGGAGCTGTTCTTCGCGCTTACGCCGGGAAAGATCATCCGCTACGAGCAGATCAGCGGCGCCTTCATCGGATTTCCCGATGGTCAATTTCTGCATGCCCAGGATCTTGCCGTCGATTCCGAGGGCAAAGACTCGGAATATTCAGTCACCGGGCGGATCATCGACCGGCCCGCCTCGGATCCGCGTGGCCGGCGGAAAGGCTATATCGGAGGAGCGACCAAGTGGGAGCCCTTTGACGTCAATGCCAAGCCCTACGATCCCAGGACCCGGCCCTGGTACAAAATCGCGGTGCTGGCGAAAAAGCCGATCTGGACCCAGGCCTACACATTCGCGAGCAGTGGTCAGCTTGGCGTAACCTACGCGGAGCCGTTGTACGACGCCTCGGGCAAACTGTGGGGCGTTCTGGGGATCGATCTGACACTCGGTGCCTTGTCGCGGACCCTCTTGAATACATCGAAAGCTTTGGTCAGCGTCGCGGATATCGTTTTCGCGACCGATCTCAAGGACCAGCTTGTCGGGCATCCCGGGATCGTCGCCACCCAAGCGAGTGTCGAGATCGCGGCACTGATCGAAGGGTTCGGCCAGGACACCGCGTTCGAACAGGTACTGGTCAAGCAGCTCAATGCCGATGGCTCCGTCCAGATCGTCGAGACCGACACCCTTTCGTATCTCGCCTCCAAGTCCCAGCTCGATCCGGCACAGGCGATGCCGCTCCACATTTTCCTGGCAAAGGATCTGAAAGCCGTTCTCGCATCCGCGGTGACCGGCATGTACCGCAACATGGCCTTGGTGTTTCTCGGGATCGTCATCTTCGGTATCGTCGCGACCTACGCGGTCAAGCTTCGCGTCGAGGTCGCCGCGCGCGAAGCGGCCGAAAAGGAACTGATCATCGCCCGCGACATCGCAGAGGCGGCGACCCAGGCCAAATCGACATTCCTGGCGACCATGAGCCACGAGATCCGCACGCCGATGAACGGCGTCATGTCGATGGCCGAGCTTCTGGGCCTGACCCGCCTCGACGGCGAACAACGCCGGATGGCCGGCATCATCACCGATTCAGCCTCGGCGCTTTTGACGATCATCAACGACATTCTGGACTTCTCGAAGATCGAGGCCGGCAAGCTTGAAATCGAGACGGTCGAACTGTCCCTGATGGATGTCGTCCAGGGCTCCGCCGAACTGCTCGCGCCCCGCGCGGAGGACAAAGGGCTGGATATCCTGGTCGATATCGACACAAACCTCGTCGACCGGCGCCTCGGAGATCCGACGCGGCTGCGTCAGATCCTGCTCAATCTTGGCGGCAATGCCGTCAAGTTCACCGAAGCCGGCGGCATCGGCATCACGGTCCGACAGGTCGAGGCCGAAGAAGACAGGTTCCTGCGCTTCGAGGTGAGCGATACCGGCATCGGTCTCACAGAAGAGCAAAGGGGCAAGCTGTTCCAGGCCTTCGTCCAGGCGGATTCATCGACATCGAGAAAATACGGCGGCACCGGCCTCGGACTGTCCATCTGCCAGAAGCTGACCGAACTGATGGATGGACGCATCGGTGTCGACAGCGTCGCCGGTGAGGGCTCGATTTTCTGGTTCGAGGTCCCGATGGAAGCGATCGGCGACTAGGCACCCCGCCACAAGGCCGATCTCTCGGAGATATCCCTGGCGCTGATCGGACAGAGCGGAGCGATCATGGATCTCGCCGAACGGTATCTGCGGGCAACGGGGATCAGCCGGATTGTCCGGTATCCGGATCTGACGGCGGCGGCGGGCACGGCGGCGGATCTGTTTTTAGTCGCGTTGTCCACGCCCGATCTGAACGCGGCGGGCCTGCGCGATCTGAGAGGAACAATCGCGCTTACCGGTCGGCGCTCGGAGATCTCGGGCATGGCGACCGAACTCAAGGCCCAGGCAACGATGATCCTCTCGTATCCGCTGGGCCGGCCCGCGCTGTGGCGCGCGGCGGCGGTGGCGTTGGGTGTCGAGAAAGCCGACGAAATCGAAATCGAGATCCGCGAGGACATGTCTTTCGAGCCGCCGTCACTCGAGGAAGCGCGGAACGAACGCGCGCTGATCCTGGTCGCCGAGGACAATCCAACCAACCAAACGGTGATCCGTCAGATGTTGGGACGCATGGGATTTGCCTGCGAAATCGCGGCCAACGGCAGGATCGCGCTCGAGATGCTGGACCGATCAGCCCACGGACTGCTGCTGACCGATTTCAACATGCCGGAGATGGATGGGTTCGAGCTGACCCGGACCATCCGGGCGTCGGAGACCGGGGCGCACGACCGGCTACCCGTGATTGCGCTGACCGCCGATGCCCTGGCCGGCACCGAGGAAGCCTGCCTTGAGGCCGGAATGGATGTTTACCTCACCAAGCCCATCGACAGCCGGGCCCTGGGTAGGGCGCTCGCCAAGTATCTGCCCGAGGCCATGGCGCTACGGCGCCAGGTCGATCCGACCACCCTCGACAGCCACGAGGACGACGCCGACGCCGGAATCGAGATTGATTGGGATATCGATATCTTCGACCCGAACGTGCTGGCAGGTCCCGGCGGACGGCTGGACGAGGAAGCAAAGCAGCTCATCGTCGGCGCCGCGGAGTCTTGGGTTGAAAGGATCTCGGAACTCGGCGCGGCGTTGGGCAATCAGGACGCCCGGAAAGCACGGGACGCCGCTCATTCCCTGAAGGGCGCGGCGCTATCGGTCGGAGCCAACCGGCTCGGGCGAATCGCCTCGGACATTCAGGACTTTCTGGACGGAGATGACGTTACAATGGCCGCGATGATGGCCGACGTGCTACCGCCAACTCTTGATGAGTTTCAAGCGATCATTCCACGCATCACGCGATGATTGGAGAGGGAATGTTAAATTCTGAAAACCCAAAATGACCTCGGCCCCCTTCCGCAACAATGCCAGGGACACCA
>JAYOEU010000139.1:0-12109 GCA_038116915.1 Alphaproteobacteria bacterium | reverse complement strand
GCCTCGATCTCGGCGGCGGCGCGGCGATGGCCGAGGCCGCCAGCTTCGCGCTCGCCGCGCATATGCCACGCGCGGAGGCTCAGGCCCTGATGAAGCGGGTGGCGCTGGAGGCGGCAAGAACCGGTGAAAGCCTTGAAGCCGTGCTCCGCCGCGAAAGCGACGCCCCGATCGACTGGGCTGACGCCCTCGATCCGGTCCGCGCCGCCGAACCAAGCCGGGACTACATCGTAATGATCGCCGAGCGCTGGCGCGGGCGTTAGAAGTTGTAAGCTGCACGACGGCTGCCTGGACCCTTCGAGACGGGCGCGAAAGCGCCCTCCTCAGGGTAAGAATGCATTTGTATGAATCCAGCTCACCCTGAGGAGCGGCCGAAGGGCGCGTCTCGAAGGGTCCTGTCAGCCGCTATTCAATCGGCATACGCTTTAACCCGCCTCCTATTCGGCGCCCTTCGGCACGATGAGGGCGTCAACGGCAACCGCGCCCTTCGCCTTTACGATGAACGGGTTGACGTCGATGCTGGAGATCCGGTCGGCATTGGTCGCCGCGAAAACCGACAGCTTGACCAGCGCGTCCGCCAGGGCATCAATGTCCGCCGGCGCCATGCCGCGCGCGCCTTGGAGCATCTTGATGCCCTTGATCTCATGGATCATCCGATGGGCCTCGTCGATGCCGAAGGGGGCGAGGCGGAATGTGACGTCGCCCAGCACCTCGACGAAGACGCCGCCGAGACCGAACATGACCGCCGGGCCGAAGACCGGGTCGTTGATCACGCCGAGGACGGTCTCGACCCCGCCGCTGACCATCTCGGAGACGATCACGCCTTCCAGCGTTGCTTTCGGATGATGTTTGCTGGCGGCGGCCATGATCGCATCGAAGGCGGCGGCGACATCATCGGCGCCGTTGACGCCGAGCTTGACGCCGCCGATCTCGGTCTTGTGCAGGATCTCGGGCGAGACGATCTTCATCGCCACCGGACCGTTGATGGATTTCCAGGCGGCGACCGCTTCGGCCGCGCTGGTGGCAAGGTGGGTGCCGGCCATGGGCACGCCCGCCGAGGCCAGGATCGCCCGCGCCTCGGCCTCGCCGACCGTCCCTTCCGGGGCCCGTTTGGCGGCGGCGGGAAGGGCCGGCGGCGCCTTGCCAAGGCCACGCTCGAACGAGGTGCCGAAATGGATCAGGGCGGCCGCGGCGCGTACCGCGCGGGCCGGGTCCTCGAGGATCGTATAACCCTCGGCTTCGTAGTTCCGGACGATCTCCTCCGGCGCGACGATGGACAGCACCATGGGCGCGTTGGCGTATCTGGCGCGGATGTCGCGCAAGGTCTCGATCAGTTGCTCCGAGACGTGCTTGTAGCCGGCGACCACGGTGAAGAAGGCGACGACGGCGTCATAGCCGCCTTCGTCCATCATGCTTTCCATGAATTTCTTGATCAAGGTCAGATCGTTCAGCGCCTGGGCCGTCATGTCGACCGGGTTGCGCACGCCGGCGAAGGGGATGAGCTGCTTGAGGTACTTCTGCTGATCCTCCGGCATCGGCGAGACGTTGAGGCCGCAGGCCTCTGCCGTGTCGGCCATCTGCACGCCGGCGCCGCCGGAAATCGTCATCAGTCCGATCTTGTCACCCTTCGGCATCGCGCCCGCCTGACAGGCAAGCGCGATGTCCAGCAACTCCTCGATCGAATCGACCCGGAACACCCCGTATTGACGGAACAACGCGTCATAGACCGCGTCGGAACCGGCGAGCGAAGCGGTGTGCGAGGCCGCCGCCTCCGCGCCGGCGCCGCTGCGTCCGACTTTCTGAAAGATCACCGGTTTCCGGTTCTTGTAGGCCAGCGCCAGCGCGTCGCGCAGACCGGGGCCGTTGCGCACGCCCTCGGCATAGACGGCGATCACCTTCACCTCGTCGGATTGCGCGTAATAGGCGATGCATTCGGACAATTCGACATCCGATTCATTACCGGTCGTGACCCAGTAGGTGCAGCGGATTCCGCGTTTGGCGGCGATGGTATACAGATGGCTGCCGAAGGCGCCGCTCTGGCTGGCGATGGCGATCGGGCCGGGTTGAACCGGGTATTGGTCGACACTGGTCGTGAAGGTCGCGAGCCACCCGGTCTTGGCGTTGAAGGCGCCGAGACAGTTCGGGCCGAGTAGCCGGATGCCGGTGCGATTTGAGATTTCCGTAAGTTGCCGCTGCCACTCGGCGCCTTGCTCGTCCTGCTCGGCGAAGCCCGAACTGAAGATCACCGCCGCGCCGACGCCCTTGGTCGCGCAATCCTCGATGGTCTGCACGACGATGTTGGCCGGCACCGCCACGATCACCGCGTCGACCGGGCCGGGAACGTCCAGGATCGATTTGTAGGCCTCCGCGCCCTGCACGGTGTCGCGGTTGGCGTTCACCGGATAGACCGGTCCGGCGAAGGAGCCGTTCAGGAGGTAGTGGAGCGGACGACCGCCGATCCTGGTCGGACTGTCGGACGCGCCGATAACCGCGACGGATTTCGGATCCAGCAGCTTGGAGAGCGGGCGCCGGGCAACGGTGGATTGGGCGTTCATGATGTCTCGCTTGCTTCAGATGTGTCGAGGAGGGATCAGACGGTCGCGATGGGCGAGGGCGGAGAGCCCACCGCACCCGGAAGCCGCAGCGGCGGGGCGGTCAGCAGAAAGCGGTACCGCCCATGCTCGCGCAGCCAGTCGCGCAAAGCCGTCAGATAAAACATCTCGCCGATATGGATACCGAGTTTGAAGATGCAGAGCTCATGCAGCGGCAGCATCGGGATCGGGTTGTTGCCGGCCGGAAGCGGCACGCCGGTATCCTCGATCCCGTAATTGTCGGCGATCATCACGGCGACGCCGGTGTCGCGTATCCAGTCGTGCAGCTTCGGGTCGCGGCCGTCGAGACAGGCATAGGTATTGTGCAGGTCATGCTCGTTCGGCTTTTTCGCCATGTCCAGGAGCCCCTGGGCGAAACCGGTGTGGAAGCAGACCATGTCGCCTTCCTCCACCTTGATGCCGTCCTCCTTCATGATTTGGGCCAGCTCGTCATAGCCGACCTGGACCCGGTTCCGGCCATGACGCTTTTCAAGATCGATCAGGACGCCGCGGCCTTGCGGGCAGGCCTCGGCCATGTTTTCGATGCCGAGCGGGCCGCCATTCGAGCCTTCGAAGCGGGTATATTCGTCGGCTTCCATATTCTCGGTCGGTCCGACCACATGTTCGCCGCCGCGCCAGCCGTTGTAGTAGACCACCTCGGGCTGTCCGTCGCCGTCGGCATCGAACCAGCCGCCGACATGGCAGAGGCTGTCCCATTGGGTGGAGTATTGCAGGCAGATCAGCGCGGTATCGTCGCAGACCACGTCCGTGAGCCTCGGATCGCTGATATGCAGCGGCAGGTTGAAGTTGGCGAGGCCACCGCGCTGGGTGGTGAACAGGCGGGGCGGAAAGCGCCTTGGGTTCAACAGGCGGCCGCCAGGATAGTCCAGCGGCAGGGACAGGCAGAAGCGCTCCCCGGTCTTGACTTCCCCCGCCGCGCGGACCACCCGTTCCGGTGTCAGCAGATTGATCCGCCCGCGGCGGTCATCCGGTCCGAACTCGCCCCAATTCGACCCTTCCGGCCGATTGACCCACCGTTGCGCCATGATCTCGCTCTCCCTGGATCTGTCTGGACGGCGGATGATCGAGCAAACGCCGCGACGGCCGGAAACGGGTATTCATCAGCCGTCTGTTGATGCATCGGATTGTCTTGTCTCGCCGGGGGCGTGACAAGCCGCTATTGTCCGCTACCTTTCCCCGACGCGTCCCGCCGCGTCACATATCCAGCTTGGGATGAGCGATTTGTCCGAAAACAGCCTTACCGGTGATCGCCCGGCCCTTGGAATAGCGGTGATGGTCGCCGGCATGGTCGTGCTTGCGAGTACGGATGCGGTCTCCAAGCATCTCACTCTCAGCTTTGCGGTGATCCAGATCCTGTGGGTCCGGTTCGTGGTTTTCGCGGCCGCCGGAACCTTTCTGGCGTTGCGCAAGCACGGCCTCGCCGGGCTGCGGACCAAGCGGCCGGTTGCCCAGGTGGTGCGCGCGGTCACCCTCAATCTCGCCAATTTCATCTTTGTCTATTCGCTGAGCCAGATGGGGATGGCGGACGCCCATTCGATCATGGCGATCGCTCCGCTTCTGATAACCGCCGCCTCGGTTCCTTTGCTGGGGGAGACCGTCGGGCCACGGCGCTGGCTTGCCATAGGCGCCGCCTTTTGCGGCATGCTGATCATTTTGCGGCCGGGCACGGGGGTGTTCGACCCGGTCTCCCTGGTGCCGCTGGCCGGTGCCTGCACCTTTGCCGGCTATACCATTCTCACCAAGGTGATCAGCCGCCATGATCCGCATGAGACGACGCTGTTCTACACCGGGGTCATAGGCTTTCTGATGATGAGCGCGCTCGCGCCCCTCGATTGGCGCCCGCCATCCGGGATCGACTGGTTCTGGTTGACGGTGGCCGGGATCGGCGGAAGCTTGGCGCATATCCTGATCATCACGGCCCTGCATCTGGCGCCGGCCAGCACCCTGCAACCGTTCAACTACACCATGCTGGTCTGGGCGACGGTGCTGGGCTTCCTGGTGTTCGGCGATCTGCCGGATCTCTGGACCGTCGCCGGCGCGCTGGTGATCGTAACCAGCGGCCTTTATGCCTGGCACCGGGAGCGGGTGGCGGAGTAGGGCGGCCGGAAGACGCTCTCAATAACCGAGCGCGCAGCCGTCCTTGCGGGGGTCGGAGCCGCCGACCAGGGTGCCATGTTCCCGGTCGATCCAGACGCATTGGCTGCCGCCCAGCGGCTGCATGGGATTGACCTTTTCCAGGCGGTGGCCGCGGCGTTCCAGTTCGGCGAAGGTTTCAGGCTCGAAACTCTCTTCAACCTGCAGCACGCCGGCGGTGGCGAAGCTGCGCGGCGCGTCCATGGCTTCCTGCACGTCGAGGCCGCGATCCAGAACATGGCTCAGGAAATTCGTGTGGCCGACGGACTGGTACTGGCCGCCCATCACGCCGAACGGCGCCACCGCCTTGCCGTCGCGCATCACCATGCCGGGGATGATCGTGTGCATCGGCCGCTTGCCGCCCTCGATCCGGTTGACGTGATCCGGGTCCATCCGGAAGGACGAGCCCCGGTTCTGCAGCATCACACCGCAATTCGGGGCCATGATCGCCGAGCCGAAACCGGCGAACAGCGAGTTGATGAACGAGATGGCGTTGCCGTCCGCATCGACGCAGCAGAGATAGGTCGTATCGCTGTGGGTCGGGAAGTCGGAATTGTGGAAATTGCCGGCCTTCTTCGGATCGATCATCGCATCCATGGCCTTGGCATGGGCGTCCGAGAGCAGCCAGTCGACGGGAATATCGGCGAAACCCGGATCGGTGATGTGCCGGTCGCGCTGGTGATAGGCGATCTTCGCGGCCTCGGCCAGCAGATGCACGCGGTCGGCCTCGCCAAGCATCGAGACGTCGTGGCCCGAAAGGATGTTCATGATCATCAGCGCGCAGATGCCCTGGCCGTTCGGCGGGCATTCGTAGACCTGGTGGCCGCGAAACGTTGTCGAGATCGGCTCCACATAATCGGCTTCCGCGGCGGCGAAATCGTCGAGCGTATGAAGCCCGCCCATGGCGCGCAGGCGGCCGACGATATCCTCGGCAACCTCGCCCAGATAGAACGCATCGCGGCCCTCGCGGGCGATCCTTTTCAAGGTCTTGGCGAGCCGCGGCTGCTTGAAGATGCTGCCGATGGCGGGCGCCTTGCCGCCGACCGTCATCTGTTCGCTGGATACCGGGTCGGCCAACAGCTTGTGCAGGAACGCCGCCCAGTCGCTCCCGACCCGGGGCGCGACCGGAAAACCGTTCTCGGCATAGCGGATGGCCGGCGCCAAAAGCTCGTCCATGCCCTTGGTGCCGTGATCCGCGTTAAGCTTGCTCCAGGCGGCGATCGCGCCGGGCACCGTCACCGCGTGCGGGCTCTGCACCACGATCTCGTCGACCCCGCAGTCGCGCAAGGCCTCAACGCTTGCCGCGCCAGGCGCGCGCCCGGAGCCGTTCAACGCGATCGGCTTGGCGGCCCCCTTGGGCGCGTAGAGCACGAAACAGTCGCCGCCGATTCCGGTCATCGCCGGTTCGACCACGCACAGGGTCGCGCAGGCGGCGATCGCCGCGTCGACCGCGTTGCCCCCGGACCGCAAGACCTCAACCCCGACCTGGCTCGCCAGCGGGTGACTGGTGGCGATCATGGCTTCAGGCGCGATGACAGGGGAACGGCCAGGCCGGTGCAGGTTGCGCATCAGGGAACTCCCGTTGAATTCGGAGCGCTAGGTTTATTGGCAAGCAGGACAGCCCGCAAGCCAATAGATTGGTGGAGAATGGGTTGAGCCCGGCGGCCCCCCGTTTGTGAGGAGACCCGCCGGTTCGTCTAGTGCGCTGGACGCAACCGTTTGACGATGAACGCCAGCAACATGGCCCCGATGGTGAGGACACCACCGAGCATGAAGGTTTCGAGATTGGTCAACCCGACCGCATGGTTTCCGGGCATTGCAAAGGCGAGCGAGCCGACCAGCATCGCCGCCCGGATCGGGTATTGGATGATGCCGATCTTGCTGATGTCGCCGACCCCGTAGAGATAGCCTTGCAAGGCCATCGCCAGCACGATCACGCCGAGCACCGCGCAACCGAAGATCACCACGATGTGACCCGGATCGCCCTGCATGATCAGGCCGGGATCAAGAACGAAGAAGAACGGCACGAAATAGATGATCGTACCAAGCCGCATTGCCTCGAATCCGGTCCGCATGGGGTTTGCCTGAGCGAGGGTCGCCGCCGCGAAGGCGCCGAGTGCCACCGGCGGGGTGATGAAGGACAACATGCCCCAATAGAGCATGAACATGTGCACGCCCATCGGCGAGAGCCCGCTGTCGGTCAGCGCCGGTGCCAGGGTCAAGGCCAGGATCAGATAGGCGACGGTAACGGTAACCCCGATTCCCATGATGAAGCTGGCGAGGGCGCCGAGCAGCAGCAACAGGATCACGTTGTTGCCGGCCAACTGGAGAAGCTCGAAAGCGAGGGTGCCGATCTTGCCCGAGTAGGACAGCGAGCCGACAATCAGGCCGATGCCAACCAGGATCGCCGCCAGCTCCGCGAACAATCGCCCAACCGCGACCAGGAAATCAACGAAACGGTTCCAATCCCAGCGTTGGTTTTTTTGGAACTGATTGATCGCGATCAGCAGGGCGGTCGCGTAGAACGGCGCCTGTGCCTCGCGTTGCAGGAAAAGCAACAGGTAGATCAGCAGCAGGAAGACGGCGATATAGTACCAGCCTTCCTTCAATGTCTGTATGAGCGAGGGCAGCTCCTCGCGCGGCAGGCCTTCCAGCTTGCGACGGGCGGCATAGCCGTCGATCTGCATGAACAGGGCAAAGAAGTAGAGGAAGGAGGGGATGATCGCCGCGATCACGATTTCCCGGTACGCGACCTCAAGGTTGATCGCCATGATGAAGGCGGTCGCCCCCATGATCGGCGGCATCAGAACGCCGCCGGTGGACGCGCAGGCCTCGACCCCGCCAGCGACGTGTGGCTGAAAGCCGGTGCGTTTCATCGCCGGGATCGACATGGCGCCGGTGGTCAGCACGTTGGTGATCACGCTGCCGCTCATCGAGCCCATCAGGCCGGAAGCGAAGATCGCGACCTTCGCCGGGCCGCCCCGCACATTGCCGAGCAGGGCGAAGGCGAGGTTCAGGAAGAACTTGCCGCCGCCGGTATATTGCAAGCCGACGCCGAACAGCAGGAAGCCAATCACCAGTTCGGCAAAGGCCCGGGTCGGAATGCCGATCAGTGCTTCGGTTGACAGGCCGTAGTACGCGGCGGTGTCGAGTACGCTTTCGCTGGTGCCCTCGAGAGGGCCAGGCATGCTTCCCGCGAAAAGCGGATAGATTGCAAAGAGAATGATCACGATCGTCACGATCAGACCGCCGGTGCGCCGGGTGGCCTCGATCGCGATGACGCAGAAGACAAGGGACAGCCATTGCATGTGCTCTGGCGCGGAAAATTCCCAGCCACCGTCGACGATCTCGACGGCATAGATGACGAAAGTCCAGCAGATCCCGGCAGTGATCAGGAACAGGAGTGTGTCGTACCACGTCATTCCACCTGACGTCGATTTGTCGTTTAACGGGAAAACGACGAAGGTCATCGGCAGCAACAGGGCGACGATGATGTAGTAGTACTGGTTCTCGATCGGCACGAAACCGGTATATCGGCCAAGCGCGAAAACCTGATAGGCCGAACCGAAGACCGACAGCACCGACGCGGTGATCATCAGCCATTTCCAGAACGGATTGAGCCGGCGAAACCGATGTTCGGTGTTCGCCGGCTCGCTCTGGAGCGTTGGGTTGCTCATAGGGTCACTTTGACAAGCGTAAGATCGGGATTAGTCGAAGACCGACGGGAAGCCGGCCTTGACGAGCGCGGCCTTTCGCGCCTTGCCCCAAGTTTCCTGAAGGGCTTCCTTTTCCATTCCGTCCTTGCCGGGAAGGGCGTCCCACGCCGCCTTAATGACCCTCTGACGCTCGACCAGCTTGTCCTGATTGGCCTGGGCCTCGGCGCTCCACTTGCCGATTTCCTTCCAATACTTGATCGCGCCGTCATGGTACGGCATCGCCCAGCTCATGTTCTGCGCTTCGAGATTCCAGCCGTTGGCACCCGAGGCGGCTTCCTTGTAGTCGTCGAAGTGATCGACCATTGCCTTGACGATCGCATAGACCTCGTCAACGCCTTTCGATGCGTTGGCGACGAGCAGCGGATAGGGATAGTTGGCGAGTTGCTGCGGCGCGTCCTTGCTCAACTCCGAGCCGAGCGTCGCGTTGACCTTGTTGTAAACCGGCGCCACCGCCATCACCCGGTCCCAGCCAGCCTTGTCGTCATGCGGCATCGGCGGCCAATGCAAGCCGCGGGGCGAGGCCGAGAGTTTCTTCGGTGCCGGCGACACGGTGCTGGACATCGCGGCGTCCGCCTGGCCGTTGATGATCGCGTCGAAAGAGGCGCCGAAACCGGACACCGTCACCTTCTCGACATCGTCCCAGGTCAGGCCGGCGAAGGCCATGTGGGCGGACGCGTTCCAGTTGAGCGCCGGGCCGCCCTGAACGAAGGCGACGCGCTTGCCCTTCAGATCGGCGAGCGTCTTGATGTTGGCGTCCTTGGCGGTCGCGAGCGAAATGCCGAAACTGCCGAGATTGGTCATCAGCAACCGGATCGGCTGCGGTCCCCAGTCCTTGTCGGCGAAGATGAACACGCCTTCCTGGCCGAAATAGGCGGCGATCCCGCAGGCGCAATAGTCCGCCTTGTCGTCGCGTAGCGGAGCCATGCGGGAAATGTCGTTCTTGCCGGGGATCACCCGCATATTGGTGTCGTAATGCTTTTTCAGCATGTTGCCGATCGCGACCGCCTGGGCATAGCCGGTCGAGACCGTGTCGTAAGCGGTCCAGGTCGTCTTTTTCGGCACCTCGGCATGCGCCGCGCCTGCAATCAGCAGCGCCGCGCCGAAAGCCAGAATGAAATTTTTCGATTTCATGCAATCCTCCCAATTGCTTTATTCCGTCCGGTTCACCCGGAACGCGTAAGATTGTGTGAAGAGTGCATGAACCTCCGCGGTCTGGCAAGCGGCTAGCTGGAGAGGCTGGAAGCGATGACGCTGGTGAAAGCCGGTGCTTGGACTTATCCCTCTAGGGGCGACAGCCACGGGCGGGCGCGGAACGATTAACCAGCGGAGAATTCGGACATGATCACAGCGGACCTCACGGGCAAGAAGGCGCTTGTAACCGGCGCCTCATCGGGAATCGGCAGGGCGGCGGCGACCTTGCTCGCGCGGTGCGGCGCGACGGTGGCGGTCAATCATCTCGCCGATGACGAACGCGGGCCGGCTGTCGTGGATTCCCTGAACGGCGAGGGCTGTCAGGCGGTATCGGCGCCCGGCGATGTCTCGAACCCGCAAAGCGCCGACGACATGGTCGCCGGCGCCATCGACCGGCTCGGCGGGCTCGACATTCTGTTGAATAACGCGGGCACCGCGGCGACCGTCGAGCCCATTCCCTTCGATGACCTCGACGCGATGACCGAAGAGCGCTGGCAGGCGATCATGCACACCAACGTGATCGGCCCGTTCCGCTGCTCCCGCGCCGCCGCGCCGGCGCTGCGCAAGACCAGGGGCGTCATCGTCAACACCGCCTCGATAGCGGGGCTCAGCAGCAACGGCAGTTCGATCGCCTATGCCAATTCCAAGGCCGCCGTCATCAGCCAGACACGGTGCCTTGCCCGCGCCCTGGCGCCGGACATCCGGGTGAACGCGGTCGCGCCTGGGCTGACCCGGACCGCCTGGACCGATCCCTGGTCCAACGACCGCAAGCAGACGGCGATGTCGAATTCGCTTCTGCCGCGCATGGTCGAGCCTGAGGATATCGCCAGCGCCATGCTGTTCCTGTGCGTCAGCGAAGCCATCACCGCCCAGACCATCGTTGTTGATTGCGGGCGTCTCGCCTGACCGGGTCGCCCCGAATTTTTCGGAACAAGGAAGCAGTGCCATGAGAGCTTATGAAATTATCGGCGAGGGGGGCATCGACGCGCTTGCGCTTAGCGAGCGGGCGGACCCGAAACCCGGTCCCGGAGAGGTTCTGGTGCGGGTCCGCGCGTCCTCGATCAATTATCGTGACCTGATGACGGTGATCGATCCGGGGCCAAGGGGGATCCCCTACCCGCGCATCCCGAATTCCGACGGGGCCGGCGAGGTGCTCGAGGTCGGGGCCGGCGTGACCCGCTTCAAGGCCGGCGACAAGGTCTGCGGCACGTTCTTCCAGGGCTGGATCGACGGCCCGATTACCGCCGGCGACATGGGACGGGCGCTGGGCGGCACCGCCGAGGGAATGCTGGCGGAAATGCGGGTGCTACGCGAGGACGGCCTCGTCGCCATGCCCGAGGGCCTCAGCTTCGATGAGGCGGCAACGCTGCCCTGTGCCGCGCTGACCGCATGGAACAGCCTGGTTGAGGTCGGCGGCGTGAAACCCGGCGCCACCGTGCTGCTGCTCGGAACCGGAGGGGTATCGATCGTCGCGCTGCAGCTCTGCCGGATGCTGGGCGCGCGCGCCGTCATCACCTCGTCGAGCGAGGAGAAACTCGAGCGGGCCAAGGCGCTTGGCGCCTGGAAGACTGTGAACTACCGGTCAAATCCCGACTGGGAAAAGTCGGTGTTGGACCTGACCGGAGGACGTGGCGTCGATCATACGGTCGAGGTCGGCGGCGCCGGCACCCTCGAGAAATCCGTCGCCTCGACCAAGGTCGGCGGGTCGATCGGCCTGATCGGCGTTCTGACCGGAGGCCAGATCAACCCGGCGCTGGTGATGCGCAAATCCATCCGTCTGCAAGGCATTTATGTCGGAAACCGACGCATGTTCGAGGATATGAACCGGGCGATCGAGCATCACGGGATGCGCCCGGTGATCGACGCCACGCACGATTTTGATGATGCCCGAGGCGCTTATCATGCCATGCGGGCGGCCGGCCATTTCGGCAAGCTCGTGGTGCGGATCTGAGGACGGAGCGTTGGGGCGTTGAATGGTCACGCGGGCGTCACGATTTCGCCCTCTTTCAATTTGATGCTTGCGCCACCATATGTATTGAAGGGGGGCGGACAGGACTGCCGCGCCTCGAAGTTCGAGTGGAGTAGGAAAAATGGCGCAGTCGTCCACGACAATGCCGGTGATCAGCGCGGAAGGGAATCTGACGCGCTATCTGCAGGATATCCGCAAGTTCCCGATGCTGACCCCGGACGAGGAATACATGCTCGCCAGGCGCTGGCGGGAGCACGAGGATTCCGAGGCAGCCCACAAGCTGGTGACCAGCCATCTCCGTCTGGTCGCCAAGATCGCGATGGGATACCGGGGATACGGTCTGCCGGTGGCGGAACTGATCTCCGAGGGCAATGTGGGCATGATGCAGGCGGTCAAGCGCTTCGATCCGGAGCGGGGATTCCGGCTCGCGACCTACGCCATGTGGTGGATCCGCGCCTCGATCCAGGAGTACATCCTGCATTCCTGGTCGC
>JAYOEU010000138.1:0-12146 GCA_038116915.1 Alphaproteobacteria bacterium | reverse complement strand
ACCCCCGACCCTCGCATTACGAATGCGATGCTCTACCAGCTGAGCTACTGCGGCGCCGTCTTGGAATGCACGGGATGTCTAAGGTTTTTGACCTTCGCGCGCAAGCGGGAAATCCGGCTAACCGGCCTGTGCCAGTCGCGCGCCGCGATTTACTTCTAGCCGCGATCCGAGTTCGCTTTGCCAGCAACGTCGTTCCATCCTATAAATCCCGAACGAAATCGCAGTCGGTTTACCACCATGCCGGATGGCGGAATGGAATCCAGAGTCGCCAAGCTCTGCATCGAAAAAGGGCTCAAGATGACGGAGCCCCGCCGGGTGATCGCACGCGTGCTTTCGGATGCCGACGATCACCCGGACGTCGAGGAACTGCATGGCCGGGTCCGAAACCTCGACCCCACGATCTCGATCGCGACGGTCTATCGGACCATGAAGCTGTTCGAGGAAACCAACATCGTCACCAAGCGGGACTTCGGTGACGGACGGGCCCGCTATGAGGAAATTCAGGGTGACGAGGATCACCATCACCATTTGATCGACGTGACCACCGGCGACGTTCTGGAATTCTACAATGAGGAACTTGAAGCGCTGAAGGTCAAGATCGCCGAGGATCTCGGCTTCAAGCTGGTAGACCACCATCTGGAGCTTTTCGGGGTTCCGCTGAAACGCGACCGCAAGCGGACGACGGACAAGAACTAGCCCGCCGGCGCCAGGGCGCGTGCCGGCGGCCCCCGGAAACGCAGCAGGGTGACGATCGCCATCAGATTTACCACGTTGAACGCGACCCCGACCAGGAACGCCATGTGGTAATTTCCGGCAAGGTCGAAGATCCAGCCGCCGAGAAAGCCACCGAGCGCCATGCCGCCGGTTCCGAACAGAAACACCACGCCCATCCGCCAACCGGTATCCCGCGCCGGAAACAACTCCCGCACCGCCAGCGCATAGGCCGGTACGATACCCCCGAAGACCAGACCGAACAGTCCCGAGACCATGAACAGCGTGGTTTCCGTGGCCACCAGGGTAAAAAGCCCGAGGGTTAGCGCCTGGGCCGTTGCGCCAAGCAGGATCGTCTTAAGTCCCCCGATCCGGTCCGAAATCAGGCCGAACAGCAGCCGGCTGACCGCGCTGCAGAACAGCAGTAGGGAGAGCATTTTCGCCCCGCTGGCCGTCGAAAATCCGAGATCCGAGCAATAAGCGATCAGATGCACCATCGGCATGGCCATGGCAACGCAGCACCCGACGATCGCCAGAGACAGCAGGGCGAGCACCAGATTGTACGGAACGGCCGGGACCACTTGCGGGGCACTCGGCCTTCGGCCTTGGGCTATGCCCGAGCCGCCGTCGGGCTGGCGCGGCACCGGGCGGTGAAAGGCGAAGGTGATCGGCAGCATCACCGCGATCGCGACCATCCCGTATTCGCGCCAGGCCTCCTGCCAGCCGAACGCGGCGATCCGAGGCTCAAAAATCAACGGCCAGACCGCGCCCGCCAAAGCCTGCCCGCTGGCCGTGATCGCGATCGCCATGCCGCGGCGCCGGTCGAACCAGCGGGTGATGTTCGCCAGCATCGGCGAGAAGGCGGTACTGGTCCCCAACAGTCCGACCAGCAGGCCGCAGCACGCAATCAGGGTCCAATGCTCCGGCGCGTAGCTGGCGGCGATGATGCCGCCGCCCACCATCACCGATCCGACCATCGCCGGCCAGCGCATGCTGGTTCGGTCGGCCCAAAGCCCCATGATGATGCCGCCCACGCCCGCGCCGACCATCAGCGCGGAATACGCGAGTGACGGGATCCAACGCGGCCAGCCGTAGAGATCCGCCATCGGCTTCAGACTGACAATGACTAGGTTCGAGGAACCATAGGCGAACACCAGATAGCAGAGCGAGGCCGCGACGACGATCCAGCCATAGGGCGTCTCAATACTGTCGGCGCGTTCTGTCTGCTGCGACATGGGCTTTCCTGAGTCCGGCGCGAAGGGCCGGCGAAATGGCGCGGTTCGAAGCGCCGATGGGTCCTTCCGCTTACGCCCGCGCCCATGCCGGGTCAATCGTGAACCGTCATGACGGTAGCCAACACCTTGTGCGTGGTGAGTTTCCGCGCCTCGGAACCGCCCGGGTCAGCCCGCCCGATCGATCAGATGCATGAATGATCCGAACACCGATCCCCGGACCAGCCCCGCCTCGCCGAGGAGATTTCCATCCGCATCCTCGACCGAGAACAAGGGATCGCCGCGGGCCTCCTTCACGATCGTGGCATAGTGGAATTCATGACCGCGAAAGGAGCTGTCAGCGGGTCCCAGCGGCGTTTGGGCGAGCGTTCCGGCGCGCCGATAGCCGAGCGACAGCGAGCGTTTGGCGAAGCTCGTCTCGACTCCCAGAAGCCCGGCCATCTGATGACGATGTCCGCCGGCATCGATAAGACCGTCGCCGAGCACCATGTACCCGCCGCATTCTCCATGCACCACCGCGCCGCGCGCGCCAGCACTGCGCAAGCCCTCCAGGAAGTTCCCGTTCGCGGCCAGGGTCGCGGCATGCAGTTCCGGATATCCGCCCGGCAGGAATACCGCATCCGCCTCGGATGTCGGTCCTTCATCGGCCAGCGGCGAGAATAACGAAAGCTCCACACCGGCGTTGCGCCAGCCTTGAAGCAGATGCGGGTAGACGAATCCGAAGGCCTCGTCCCTTGCAACGGCGACCCGCTGACCCAGGGGCGGCACCGTCCGCCAAGACGCGCCGCTTGCCCCGCCTCGCGCCGGTTCAGCGGCGTGCTTCAGAGCTTTAAGATCGAAGCTTTCGGAAACCACTCGCGCGGCATGGGTGATGAAACTCTCCAGATCCGGATGCTCGCCCGCTTGCACAAGCCCCAAATGGCGAGACGGAACCTCCAACATCGCATCCCGTCGGACCGCGCCGAGGACGGCGATGCCGGTGGCGGCGAGCGCGTCCGTCAAAAGCCGGACATGCCTCGCGCCGCCCACCCTATTTAGAATCACGCCGGCAAGGGTGATCTCCGGGCGGTGGTCGCGAAATCCGCGCGCCAGGGCCGCCACGGATTGGGCCTGCGCACGGGCGTCGATCACCAGGACCACAGGCCAGCCGAACCGGGCCGCGATATCGGCGGTCGATCCGCAGTCGGTGGCTCCCGGGCTCGAAGCTCCATCGAATAATCCCATGACGCCTTCGACGACCATCAGGTCGACATCCCCCGCCGCCTCTGACGCAAGGCTGTCCAACACCACCGGGCGCATCGCCCAGCCGTCGAGATTGATGCAGGGAACCCCGCTCGCCTCGGTATGAAAGCGGGGGTCGATGTAGTCCGGACCAACCTTGGCGGAGCCGACTCGAAGGCCCCGGTCGCGAAACGCGCGCAGCAGGCCGAGGGTGATCGTCGTCTTACCGGACCCGGATGCCGGCGCGGCGATCACCAGCGCGGGCGCGGGGCCTTGCCGGGCCATCACCGTAGAGCTCATCCGGTCTCGTCGCGGACGTTTCGGCCCAAGGGGTAGGGGTCCAGCACCCGGCCTTCTTCCGCGCCCAGCCAATCGAGGCCGCGGCGCAACCGCACGACTTCTCCCACCACCACGATCGCGGGCGGTGTCAGCCGCTCTGCCTCCACGTCCCGGGCACAGCGCGCCAACGTCGTCTCCAGCACCCGCTGTTCCGGGGTCGAGGCATTGGAGACCAAGGCCACCGGCTCACCCGGGGCGCGTCCGCCCGCCATCAGTTCGGCGGCAATCCGGTCAAGATGCTTGATCGCCATATAGATCACCAGCACCGGCGCGCCCTTGGCCACGGCCTTCCAGTCGATCCCGGTGACCTCTCCGGTCGCATCGTGACCCGTGATCATGGTGACCGCGTGATTCGTGTCCCGATGGGTAAGCGGTATCCCGGCATAGGCGAGCCCGCCGATTCCGGCGGTCACCCCGGGGATGATGCGAAACGGAATCCGCTCCCGCACCAAGGCGAGAGCTTCCTCGCCGCCGCGGCCGAACACGAAGGGATCGCCCCCCTTCAAACGCATCACGCGCTTGCCCTGGCGCGCAAGCTGAACCAGCCGCAGCGAGATATCGGCCTGTTTCGGCGAGGGTTTGCCGCCGCGTTTACCGGCAAATTCCCTCGGTGTCTCGGGCGGAGCGAGCGCAAGCACGGCGTCACTGACCAGCGCGTCATAGACGATCACATCCGCCGATCTCAGCCCATGCAACGCATGCAGGGTCAGCAGACCGGCGTCTCCCGGCCCGGCGCCGGTGAGCCAGACGCTTCCGGGGGTAAAGTCGACCGAAGGCAGGATGACATCATTCATGCCGCAAGATTACCGCCGGCTTCAGGCCATGCCTAGCCACGCGGCGGCGTTGAGCCGTATAAATCCGACATGGCGCGGAAACCCGACACACCCTTGCGGCGCGGCTGGACAACCGGGGCCTGCGCCACGGCGGCGGTCAAGGCCGCCTACGCGGCTCTCCTGACCGGCGATTTTCCTGATCCGGTCACCATCACCCTGCCGAGGGGCCAGACACCCGCCTTCGCGCTCGCCCGCGCGCAACTGAATGAGAATGCGGCGCTGGCGGCGGTGATCAAGGACGCCGGCGACGATCCGGATGTCACCCACGAGGCAATGATCGTAGTGAAGGTTCAGGCGGCGGCACCCGGCGCCGGCGTGATTTTCAAGGCCGGTGAGGGCGTCGGAACCGTCACCAAGCCGGGGTTGCCGATCGGCGTCGGCGAACCCGCGATCAATCCCGTTCCCCGCGCAATGATGTCCACCGTGATCCGGGAACTCGCCTCGGCAAATGGTGTCCCCGGTGATGTGGAAATCGAAATTTCGATACCCCAAGGCGAGGCGCTCGCCGAAAAGACCTGGAACCCGAGACTCGGGATCGTCGGCGGGTTGTCGATCCTCGGAACCACCGGGATCGTTGTCCCCTATTCCTGCGCCGCCTGGATCGCCTCAATCCACCGGGGCATCGACGTCGCCCGAGCCGGCGGTGTCGACCATGTCGGAGCCGCCACGGGCTCCACCTCCGAGGCGGCGGTGCGGCGTCGGCACGGTTTATCAGAGACCGAAATGCTCGACATGGGGGATTTCGCCGGTGGCATGCTGAAGTATCTGAAAGGCCACCCGATCTCCCGGCTGACCATCGGCGGCGGCTTCGCAAAGCTGACCAAGCTGGCGCAAGGTCATCTGGATCTGCATTCCGGACGCAGTCAAGTCGACATGATCTGGCTCGCGGACCGAGCCGCCGAACTCGGCGCCGATGAGACCCTGGCCACGGCGATACGGGGCGCCAATACCGCCTTGGAGGCATGGGGTCTCGCCGATGCGTCGAAACTGCGGATTGGCGATCTGGTGGCGAGAGCTGCAAGGCAGACCGCCTTGGAAGTCCTGGCCGGCGCTCCGGTCGCGGTCGAAGTCCTGGTCTTCGATCGGACCGGCGCCCTGATCGGAGCCGCCGATGGCTGGTAGGCGCGTCCTGATTCTCGGCGGCACCCGAGACGCCGGGGAACTGGCAGGGCGCCTGCGGGAAACCGGCGGGATCGACGTGACGAGTTCGCTCGCCGGCGTCACCCGGAACCCCCGCCTGCCCGAGGGGCGGATTCGACGCGGCGGCTTCGGCGGAGCTCAAGGCCTCGCCGCCTATCTGCGGGACGAAGCCATCGAAGCGGTCATCGACGCGACCCATCCCTATGCCGCATGCATCAGCCGGAACGCCGCCGAAGCCGCCGCAATGGCCTCGGTTCCGGTCTTGCATCTCGTCAGACCCGCCTGGGACACCGTCTCGGGCGACATCTGGCATGGAGTCGCCGACGCCGCCGAAGCCGCCGCCTGGCTCAACGCCTCATCCCTGCCCGACGGATCAGCGGTCTTGCTTACAATCGGCCGCTCGGAGCTGTGCGCGTTCGCCCCGGTTCGACGTCTGCGGCTGATCGCCCGCGGAATTGAAGAGCCCGGAGGCGAGGTCCAGGCCATGCTGGACCGTCTGATATTGGACCGCGGTCCTTTCACGCTGGACGGCGAACGCTGTCTGATGGTCGACACCGGAACCGCCTGCCTGGTTGCCAAGAACAGCGGCGGAACGGCGAGTTATCCGAAGATCCGGGCGGCCCGCGACCTTGGCTTGCCCGTTGTGATGATCGAGAGACCGCCGGCACCCTCGGGGCCCTCTGTTGGAACGGTTTCCGAGGCCGTTTCCTGGGTCCTGAACCTCGCCTAACCCCGCGAGGTCCTCAACACATGCACATGGGCGGCGTCATAGAGCGCGCTATCGCGAAACTCCTCGGTCGCCAGAGCCGGACCGACCAGCAGCAACGCCGTCCGCGTGATCTTCTCGGCCCGGACCTTGCCGGCGATGTCCGAAAGAGTGCCGCGGATGATCTTCTGATCCGGCCAGGAGGCGCGGTAGACTACCACGACCGGGCAATAGGGCCCGTGGATCGGCTCCAGCGCCCGGCGCACATGGCGCAGATTACGGATCGAGAGATGGATCGCCAGGGTGGCGCCGGACCGGCCGAGCTCCTCCAGCTCCTCACCCGGCGGCATGGCCGAGGACTTCATGGTGGTCCTGGTCAGAATCACTGTCTGGGTCACCTCGGGCAGAGTAAGTTCCTGGCCCAGCGCCGCCGCCGCCGCCGCGAAGGCCGGCACGCCCGGGGTTATGTCGAAGGGAATGCCGAGCGCGCGGAGCCGGCGGATCTGCTCCGCGATCGCGCCATAGAGCGACGGGTCGCCGGAATGCACCCGCGCCACGTCATCGCCGCGCGCATGGGCCTCGGCAATCTCCGCGATGATGGCATCCAGGGTCATCGAGGCGGTATCCAGCACCCGCGCGCCGGGCGGAGCGAAGGCGACCACCGCGTCGGGAACCAGCGATCCGGCGTAAAGGCAAACCGGACAGCGCGCGATCAGATCGCGCCCCCTGATGGTGATCAGATCGGGATCGCCCGGCCCGGCGCCAATGAAATGCACGGTCATGACGCCTGCTTTCCCGGATCTGAATCGGCGACGGCATATCCGCGCGGGGTGTAGACCCGGTCGCCGGAAAGCCGGGTCTGGCTGTTGCCGACAATCACCAGGGAAAGCATGTCGACGGTTTCGGGATCGAAATCCCGCAGCTCGGAAACCGCCAGGCTCTCCTCCGGCCGGCCAAGGGATTTGCCGAGGATCACCGGCGTGGTCGGCGGACGGTGTTTCGCCAGGATTGCAAGAGCGCGGACCAGTTGCGTCCGTCGGCGCCGGGATGCCGGATTATAGAATGCGACCACGAAATCTCCTTCCGCCGCCGCCCTTACGCGCTTTTCGATCACCGTCCAGGGCGTCAGCAAATCCGAGAGAGAGATGGCACAGAAATCGTGCCCCAACGGCGCGCCGGATCTGGCCGCGCAGGCCTGCAAGGCGGAAATGCCGGGTGAGACAGTGATCTCGACCCGCCGCCAACCGGCACGGTCCAGGTCATCGAGACACTCAAAAACCAGGCTTGCCATGGCATAGATCCCGGGATCACCCGAACAGACCAGCGAAACGATCCGCCCAGATGCCGCGAGATCGAGGGCGGCGATGACCCGATCCCGCTCTTCCCCCAGTTGGTAGCCGTGGCGCGCCTTGTCGTCGGCGAGCGGACCGAGCAGATCGAGATAGAGACCGTAGCCCACGAGATCGCTCGATTGGGCGACCATCCGATCAACCTCGGGAGAGCGCCAGTTCTGCTCGCCTGGTCCGGTCCCGACCACGAAGAGCCGGCCACGCGCGATGCCCACCGCCGAGGCTTCGATTACCTCGGGCGCGCGGGCGATGGCGCAGGTGGCGCGCTTGGATTTTCGTTTCTCGACAACCAGCGCGCTATCCGGACCTGCCGCCGCCAGGGCCGCCGCCTCGGCGACACCGTGGCAGCCGACCTCGCGAAAGACGATCTCCGAGGGATTGGCGAGGCGCGGGGTCTCGCGTTCCAAATCCGCGGGAGTGAAGAACCGGGCCGGACGGCCAAGCGCCGCCGCCAGGGCATGGACCGCCGGCTCGTCCATCTTCAGATCGACGGACACCACCGCCGCGACACTCTCGGGGGCGAGGCCGGCGCCGGCCAGGATTTCGCGGGCGAGAGCGATCACCTCATCGGGTTCCGTATCCCGCTCGCATCCGACGCCGATGGTCAGGGTCTCCGGGCGATAAAGCAGGGTCTGTTCCGCCGCTCCGCCCGCGCGGTCACTTGCCCTTATTGTCAGGGACGCAGCGGGATCGATCGGAAGCGCAGCCCCCTCGAGCCATGGGAACCGGCCGTCGATCCGGACGGATTGTTCTTCCAGAAGCCGCGCCATGAATGATTTGTACGTCTCCGGGTTGGCCAAATGCCAGCCGCCGGGCGGGTCATCAAGGGCGACCCCGAACCGCAGGTCGCTGGCCGTAGTGATCGCCGGAGAAATGCCCAGGATCTCCGCCACGCGGCGCGCAAGATCATTGGCGCCGTGATGGCCGCCGAGCACGGGGATCACCGCGCTTGCATCTTCGGCGACGGCTACGACCGGCGGATCCGCCGACTTGTCGGTGAGTGCCGGAGCCAAGAGCCGCACCAGCGCGCCCACGGCGCCGACAAAGACCAACGGCCGGCCGGCATGGAAGCATTCGCGCAGATAACCGCCGAGATCCGGGATCCTCTGGTCGGTGCCGGACGGCCGTCCATGCAGCGGCGCGTTCAGAGCACCCGCGATCCGCCGCGCCGTCGCGACGCCACTGGCGGTGACGACGATGACAACGGTCATGACCAGGCCCTCCCGCGCCGGTGCGCCAGGATCATCGAGAAATAGGGCACGGCCTTCTCGTCCACATCACGCAGGGGCAGCACGCGCTGGTTCTCCATTGTCGCGCGCTCCACATAATGCGCGTCCTGAGCGAGATCGAGCCGTTCCAGCAGGAGCCTGATCCGTTCGAAATGTCGGCCTACCTTGACGATGGCGGCGGAATCGGTTTCTCGCAGCCGGGCTTCCAAGACCGCGTCGTCGAGCGGCGCCGGCAGCACCGTCAGCACGTCGTTCCGGGCGGCAAGGGGCGCCGACAAGGCGGCGGCACAGGCCATCAGCGAGGAAACGCCGGGGATCACCCGGACCGGATGGCGATCCGCCAGGCGCCCGAAAAGATACATGAAGGAGCCGTAAAAGAAGGGATCGCCCTCGCACAGTACGGCGACGGATTTACCCTTCTCCAACGCCTCGGAGATCCGTTCGGCGGCTTGATCATAGACTTCCATCGCCGGGAACCGGTCGGCCAGCATCGGCATGCGGATAGCGAATTCCTCGCGCCCCTCCGGAATATGCGGCGCGGCGATGGCGCGGGCGAGACTGTCACCCTCTTCCAGCGCCGGATAGGCAATCACATCCGCCTCCTGCAGCACCCGAAGCGCCTTCAGGGTTATCAGCTCTGGATCACCCGGCCCGACGCCGACACCGTGCAACCGGCCTTTCATGTCCCGCTCTCCCAGGGCTTGCGGACGCACCATTGGGTCACCGGCATCATTGGCCGCCAACCCTGGAACGGGCCGACCGGTTCGGCCCGGGAAATCGCGATCCGCGAGAGCACGCCGCCGAGGCGTGCCTGACCCGCGAGCAATGCCGCCTCGCCTTCGATGGTCACCGCGTTCGCCACCAGCCTTCCCCCGGGCTTGAGAGCCGCCCAACAGGCACCGATCATTCCGGGTTCGGAAACCCCGCCGCCGATGAACACCGCATCGGGGGCCTCCAGATCCTTCAGCACCTCGGGCGCGCGCCCGGCGACAATCTCCAGACCCGGAACTCCGAGAGCGGCGGCGTTGCCGGCGATCATGGCCCGGCGCTCCGCCCTCGGCTCGATGGCAACGGCGCGGGCGAGCTGCTCCGCCCGCAGCCATTCGATCGCAACCGATCCGGCCCCCGCTCCCACATCCCACAACAATGCCCGCGGCAACGGCTCCAGCGCCGACACGGTGACCGCCCGGACCTCCCGCTTGGTCAACTGGCCATCATTGAGAAAGGCCTCATCGGGAAGACCGGGCGTGGCGGGGCGGATCACCGCGCGCGGGCCGGCGGCAAGTTCCACCGCGATTGTGTTGAGAGCCTCTCCCGGCGGATGACTCCAGCCGGCCGCCTTTCCCTCCATCCGCCGTTCCATCGGACCGCCCATGCGTTCGAGCACCGTCAGTACGCTGCCGCCGTAACCCCGTTCATCAAGACGGGCCGCGACCTGGGCCGGGGTATCGGCCCCCTCGGACAGAATCACCAGACGGGCGCGGGGCTTCAGATACCCTTCCAAAAGTGCGAGGGGTCTGCCGTGCAAGGTCAGCAACTCAACTTCGTGCTCTCCCCAGCCCATCCGGGCGGCGGCCAACGCCAGGGCGGAGACGGCGGGAACGATCACCATCTCCTCGCGCGGCACCCGTTTCACGAGCGCGTTCCCAATCCCGAAACACATCGGGTCGCCGGTGGCCAGCACGCAGACCCGCCGGTCGCGCATCGCGGCGATCCGGTCCAACAGAAGGCTGAGCGGCGACGGCCACGTCAGACGCTCGCGCCCATCCTGGGCAAGCATGGCGAGATGCCGGTCGCCGCCGATGAGGACCTCCGCGTCATCGATCAGGGACCGGGCGGTGGGAGGAACACCCTCTAAGCCGTCCTCTCCGATACCGACGATCGAAAGCCAGGGCGCGGGAGCCGTTCCGTCCGTCATTGGCCGAGGCCCTTGGCGATCCGCGCGACGGCGTTCACGGCCGCCGCCGCCATGGCGCTGCCGCCGCGCCGCCCGAGAAGGGTGAGATGCGGGATCTCCGGCTCCGCATCCACCAATGCCTGCTTTGACTCGGCGGCGCCGACGAACCCGACGGGAAAGCCGAGCACCGCCGCAGGCATCGGCGCGCCGGCCTGGATCTCCTCGATCAGCCGGAACAGCGCCGTCGGCGCGTTTCCGATAGCCACCACCGCGCCTTCGAGAGCATCGATCCAGAGCGGCACCTGCGCCGCCGAACGTGTGGTATTCGCGGCCCTGGCCTGCTCCGCCAAACCCGCCGCGCCGAGAAAGCACAAGACCTGGTTATCCAGACCAGCCGCGCCCAGCGAGATTCCCGCCCCCACCATTTCACAATCGCAGATGATCGGGGCTCCCCGCGTCAAAGCCTCGGCCGCCGCCTCGACCGCACCCGCCGAGAAGCGCAGATCCGAGGCGATCTCCGGCATGCCGCACGCATGGATCAGCCTGAGGGCGACGGCGGCTTCCGCCTCCGGGAATCGTGACAGATCCGCCTCCGCCCGCGCGGTCTCGTAAGACAGACGGTAGATCGCTTGCGGATCGCGGAGATAGTCGAGCGCCATGGCTCAACCGTTCCCATTCTCTTTCATGCTTTTCGGCCCGAGCGGGTGGTCGGCATGGGGATAGGGATGATGGTGGTGGCCATGATCATGGGAGTGACCATGATCGTGAGAATGGGAGTGTGAGTGGTCGTGGCCGGTACCGTGCCCATGATGATGGTGATGACCGTCCCCATGATGATGGTCATGGTCATGATCGTGTCCGTGGGAGTGGGAGTGGGAATGGCCGTGATCATGATCGTGGCTCTTGGCGGGACCGGTGCCGATGCCCTCGACATGATGGTGATGGCTTTCCTGGTCAAGCCCGACCTCCGCCTCGAAGCCGAGCACCTGGTTGCGGTACTTGCACATCTGGCAGTTCATGTTGCCGGTGCCTTCGAGAATCTCGTTCACCCGGTCGACGAAGGTGTCGATCACCAGCGGATGGTCGTTGAGGTAGCCCGCCTTGACGAACTCGATCCCCGGATGCCGGGCCGCCACTTGATCGGTGTAGTCGTAGATCCGCTGCACCAGGATGCCGGTGAACAGGAAATACGGGAAGACGATGACGCGCTTGTAGCCAAGCTTGGCCACATGCTCCAGCGCCGGCTCAACCAGCGGAAAGGTAACCCCGGAATAGGCGGTTTCGCCCCAGCCGAAGCCCATGCCCTCCCACAGCATCCGCATGACCTTGGCGACGTTGGAATTGGCGTCCGGGTCCGAGGCGCCACGGCCGACCACCACCAGACAGGTTTCGTGCCGCGAGACGGTATCGCCGGCCGCCGCGACGGCTTCCTCAACCCGCGCCGCCGCCGCCTTCAGCATCTTCGGATCGATGCCCAGCTCGCGGCCAT
>JAYOEU010000137.1:0-12247 GCA_038116915.1 Alphaproteobacteria bacterium | reverse complement strand
CGACTTCTCCGGACCGGTGATGTTCCGATAGTCCTCGCGAATGCGCATTCCCATGGCAGGTGCTCCGAAAGGCGCGGCGGGCGAGGACCGATTCCAACCCCCGAATAATGTCGCGCGTTCGAATGCATGATATTTTATGTATGTCGCGGTTAGATTCAAGCCTCGCCATAGCGTATTTCGACGACCTCGATCGACTTGGTCCCGGCCGGTGTTCTCAGCTCGACCAAGTCGCCTTCTCGGGCTCTCAGAAGGGCCCGGGCGATGGGGGAAATCCAGCTTACCTCGCCGCGTTCCAGGTCCGCCTCGTCGACCCCGACGATGCGCACGGTGTGCTCGGAGTCATCTTCCTCGGCATAGGTGACCGAGGCGCCGAAAAACACCTGATCCCGATTGGTTTGACGGGACGTGTCGACGACTTCCGCGATTTCCAGACGTTTCATGATATAGCTCATGCGCCGGTCGATTTCGCGCAGACGCTTCTTTCCATAGAGATAGTCGCCATTCTCGGAGCGGTCGCCATTGCCGGCGGCCCAAGAGACGATCTCGACCACCTTGGGCCGTTCGACCGAGCGCAACTGTTTCAGTTCCTCGCGCAGGGCCTCGAAACCGCGCGGCGTGATGTAGTTCTTCACGCCAGCGGGCAGGGGATCGGCCTCGTCCTGCTCGTCCAGTTCCGGCGCGTCGTCATTTTCCTTCGTGAAGGCCTTGCTCATCGCTCCCCTAGACCGGCTTGTCACCGCGCAAGGTCACCCGATGCATCTCGCGGCGGTGTCCGTCATAGTCGTTGAGCGGATTGTGCTGGGCACAGCGATTGTCCCAAAACGCCAGCGATCCGACCTCCCATCGGAACCGGCAGGTGAATTCGGGCCGGACCTGATGGCGAAACAGGAATTCCAGAATCGGCGTGCTTTCCTCGACGCTCATGCCCTTGAAGTTGGTGGTGTGTGCGCCATTGACATAGAGCGCCTTGCGCCCGGTTTCGGGGTGGACGCGGATCGCCGGGTGTTCGGCGATGTAGGAATCCTCCATCTTGTCGGTGGCCGCGGTCGCGCGTAGCGCGGCGCGGGTGTTGGTCACACGCCCCTTGCCGGACATGTTCACCGCGATCAGCGGATCCAGCATGCGCTTCATGCCGTCCGACAGTGTCTCGTAGGCCATGTACATATTGGCGAACTCGGTATCGCCGCCGGCCGGCGGGATTTGGCGGGCGTATAACATGCTGCCCAACGGCGGGATCTGCTCATAGGTGGTGTCCGAGTGCCAGAGACCGCCAAAATTGATCTTATCCTCTTCCTTCTTGATGATCGGCGTGACCTCCGGGAACTCTTCCAAACCCTTCACGAAAGGGTAAATCATCGGTTCGCCGAACCGCCGGGCGAAAGCCAGTTGGCTCGCCGGCTCCAATTTCTGATCGCGCAGGAAGATCACCAGATGATCGAGATAGGCGCGGCGGATCTCGGCAACGACGTCATCGGCCAGGGGCTTTGAGATATCGACCCCCGCGATCTCGGCGCCGATGGCACCGGATATCGGTTTGACCACGATATGCTTGTATCCGCTCATCCCCGTCCGCTCCAAAGACCCCGGCATCCCGCCGGTAACCAAGTCTAGCGCGGCGGCCCGCGTAATTCATCCTCGCTTCGACCATCATCCTGATGACAAGCAACGCGGCGTCTTGCACGAGGTGCGGTCGTGGTATTTCCTGTTTACGGATCGACGCATGGAATGCATTTGAATGAGCGAGAAGACTCTCACGGTCGAAATATGGCGCGGCAAGGACACCGGACGGTTCGAGACCTATCGGGTGCCGCACCGGGAATCCCAGACCATTCTCGATGTTGTTACCTGGATCCAGCGCAACGCCGAGCCGGCGCTGGCCTACCGGTTCGCCTGCCGGGTCGGAATGTGCGGTTCCTGCGCGATGACCGTGAACGGCAAGCCGCGCTGGACCTGCCGCACGCATGTCTCGAAGGTCGCCGCGGGCGGCGGGGTGCGCATCGAGCCGCTGCGGAATCTGCCGCGCATCAAGGATCTCGTTGCCGACCTCACGCCGTTCTTCGAGAAGTGGCAGACCGCGCGCGGTCGTTTCGAGCCCTCGGCGACGCGGTCCGATCCGATGGCGCCGGTCTCGCCCGATAGCCCTGAGCGCAAGGCGGCCGATGCCGGGATTGAATGTATCAACTGTGCCGTGTGTTACGCGGCCTGCGACGTGGTTGCCTGGAATCCTGATTATGTGGGACCGGCGGCGCTGAATCGGGCCTGGACCCTCGCCAATGATGTGCGCGATGCGGATCGTGGCGGGGTGTTGAAGGCGGTCTCCGAGACCGGCGGCTGCCACGCCTGTCATACCCATGGCAGCTGTGTCGAGCATTGCCCGGTGGGCCTCAATCCGACCGCCGGGATTGCCGGGCTCAAACGCATGACGTTGGCGGCGCTGCTGGATGGTTCCTTGTCATGATCGAGGCGCGGCTCTATCTCCTGCAACGTGGCACGGCGATGCTGCTCGGGCCCTTGGTGCTGATCCATCTCGCAATGATTCTGTATGCGGTGGGTGATGGTTTGTCGGCTGCCGAGATTCTGGAGCGCACCCGTGGGAGTGTTGCCTGGGCGCTGTTTTATGGCCTGTTCGTCCTGGCGGTGGCGATCCATGCGCCAATCGGTCTCAGGAACCTCGCCAGGGAATGGTTGGCCTGGCGCGGACCGTCCCTGAACCTCGCGTCCCTCGGCGTCGGACTGATCTTGCTGGCCTTAGGCCTTCGGGCCGTCTGGGCAGTCGTGGGAGGCGGCGCATGATTATCCGCGGATCACAGCGCCATCCGGGTTTCCTGGCGGCAATGGCGCACCGGATCTCCGGCCTGTTGCTGGCCATGTTTCTGCCCGCGCATTTCCTGGTCCTCGGGCTCGCGATCGAAAGCGAGGCGGCGCTTGAGGGCGCGATCCGCTGGACGGATCAACCTTGGGTTAAGATCGGCGAATGGGGGCTGGTGGTGCTGTTGACCCTGCATCTCAGTCTTGGGCTACGGGTTCTGGCGCTGGAGTTCCTGCCATGGCGCGATGCCCGCAAGACCTTGATCGGGCTCGGCGCGGCGGCCTCGCTGTTTGTCGGCCTGCTGTTCATGTTCAATCTCGGATGAGGCGGTGATGGTTTCGATTGACCGGTCCAGCACCGACATTCTGATCCTCGGCTCCGGCGGGGCTGGGTTGTTCGCGGCCCTGCATGCGTTGAAGGCGGCCCCGGATCTCGACGTGACCATCGCGGTCAAGGGGTTGCTCGGCAAATCCGGATGCACCCGCATGGTTCAGGGCGGCTACAATGTCGCGCTGTCGGCGGGAGATTCGCTCGAACGGCACTTCATGGACACCATCGTCGGCGGCAAATGGCTGCCGCGCCAGGATCTCGCCTGGCGTCTGATCGAGGGCGCGGTGGAGAGAATTCACGAGCTTGAAAACGAAATCGGCTGCTTCTTCGACCGCAATCCCGACGGCTCCCTGCATCAGAAGGCTTTCGCGGGGCAAAGTTTCGACCGCACGGTGCACAAGGGGGACCTGACCGGCATCGAGATCATCGGCCGGCTCATGGAGCAGGTCTGGGCCCGCGGCTTCAACAAGCTTGAGGAGCATCGGGCGATCGCCCTGGTTCCGGCGGCGGACGGGTCCGGGATTTCCGGCGCCCTGCTGATCGATATGCGCACCGGCGCATACCGCTTCGTCAAGGCGAAGGCGGTGTTGCTCGCCACCGGGGGCGGGCCGACCATGTATCTCTACCATACGCCGTCAGGCGACAAGTCCTGTGACGGGATGGCGATGGCCCTGCGTCTCGGACTGGCGCTCAGAGACATGGAGATGGTGCAGTTCCACCCGACGGGGCTGCTGGCCGGGACCGAGACCCGGATGACCGGAACGGTGCTCGAGGAAGGATTGCGCGGGGCCGGCGGCTATCTCCTGAACGGCGCCGGAGAACGTTTCATGACCCGCTACGATCCCGCCGGTGAACGCGCCACCCGCGACATCGTCAGCCGCGCCATCCAGGCCGAAATGCGGGCCGGCAACACCACGCCGAACGGCGGCGTCCACATTCAGATGAGCCATCTCGGGGCCGCGAATGTCGCCCGGCGTTTCAAGGGCATGGTCGAGCGTTGCGCCGATTGCGGCTTCGACCTTGCCGGAGGGCTGGTCGAGGTGGTGCCGACCGCGCATTACATGATGGGGGGCGTGGAGTTCGAAATCGACGGCTCGACCGCGCTTCCGGGCCTGTTCGCGGCGGGCGAGGATTGCGGCGGCGTGCATGGCGCCAACCGTCTTGGCGGCAACGGGGTCGCCAACTCGACCGTGTATGGCGGCATCGCGGGCGATTCCATGGCGGCGGCGGTTTCGGCCGCGGGCACGCATCGGGACCCCGACGAAACCGCCATCGCGGCCGCGATCGCCCGCGCCGAGGCGCCGTTCGCCGGACGGCCAGGCGATCTCTCCGGGTTGCGCGACCGGCTCTGGCAATTGATGTGGGACGATGTCGGCATCCTGCGCACCGAAGCGGGGCTTCGCCGGGGCATCGAGCAGTTGGACGCGGTGGAGGCGGAATTGCGCCAGACCGGCCTCGCGGACGGTGACAGGGCTTTCAATCTGACCTGGCACGACTGGATGAATCTGGAAAGTCTGATCGCCGTGTCCAAGGTCATCGCCAAGGCCGCGCTCGCCCGCGAAGACTCGCGCGGCGCGCATTTCCGCGAGGATTTCCCCGAAACCGGACCCTTGGAGACGACGGCGTACACGCGGGTCCGTCAAGCCGGCGATGATCTGGCGATCGACATGGTTCCGGTGGAGTTCTCGATCGTCAAACCCGGAGACTCGCTCATCGACGACGCGGTCGGCGCCCCGGACGCGGTTGTCGCCTGATACGGCGTGCAGTCCTGCCCGTTGTCCCCGCCAAACACCCGTCATCCCGCCGAAAGGCGGGACCCATTCCGCCGGCCTTCAGCTCTTCGGCGGCGTTGCAAATCCGAGAACGAGGGCGCGCCGAATACACCGCCCGAGCGGCACGTCCGGCGGCACAGGTCCCGCTTTGTAGCGGGATGACGGTCGTAGAGTTCGGTGACTGTCCCCGATCTACCCCCCCGATCTACCCGCTAAGAACACTCACCCTGGTGAGCCACAATGTGGCGCCTGTCCTGGACCTGATCCAGGATCTCGAAGGGTCCTTTCTAGGTTCACTCCCCATTTACCCCACCGTATTCCGCGGCACGTCCTTGAACGGTTTGTCGGCGTCGAATCTCGTTTCCTTGGGCATCTTCAGCACCCGTTCCGAGATGATGTTGCGCTGGATCTCGTCGGTGCCGCCGGCGATGGAGGAGGCGGGGAAGGAGATCAGGATTTCGCCGATGGTTCCGCCCAGCGGACCGTCCGGGCCGGCGAGCAGGGCGCCGGCGCCGGAGATCATGGTGTGGACCCGTGCCGCCGCGCGGGCGACGTGACTTGAGACCAGCTTGCCGAGCGAGCCTTCCGGGCCCTGGGGCTTGCCCTGTTCCTGGGCGGTGCGGGCGCGGCGCGCGGTCCATTCCGCGGACTTGTGCAGCACCAGCAGCTTGGCGATTTCCTGGCGGATCGCCGGGTCCTCGATGGCGCCGGTCTCGCGGGCCCGGCTCATGACGAGGTCGACCCGGCCGGCGCGCTGCGGATACCAGCTATAGGGCGCCAGAGTGGTTTTCACCTCCTCGCGCTCCTCGTCATAGATCTTGCCCTTCAGGTCCGGCACCTGACCCCAGGAGCGCAGGGAATCGGCGCCCCGGCGTTCATGCATCAGGGTGGTGGTCGCCACCGACCAGCCGTCGCCAAGCTCCGCGACCTGGAAGTCGGGCAGCACCTCGGCATCGGTGAGGAAGACCTGATTGAACGAGGCGTGGCCGTTCATCTGTTTCAGCGGCACCGCCTCGACGCCGGGCTGCTTCATGTCGATGATGAAGTAGGAGAGGCCCTTGTGCTTGGGCACGTCCATGTCGGTGCGCGCCAACAGCAGGCCCCAATGGGCCTTGTGCGCGCTGGTGGTCCAGACCTTCTGGCCGTTCACCACCCATTTGTTGCCGACCATCACCGCCTTTGTGGTGGCGCCGGCGAGGTCGGAGCCGCTGCCGGGCTCGCTGAACAACTGGCACCAGACATCCTCGCCGGTCACGATGCGGCGCAGAAACTTCTCCTTATGCATGTCGGAGCCGTGCGCGAGGATGGTCGCCGCGGCCAGCATGCGGATGCCGGATTTCGGGATCGGCAGGGCGCCGATGCGCTTGAACTCTTCCTCGACGACCGGCACCAACCCGACGGGAAGGTCCTTGCCGTACCATTGGGTCGGCCAATTCGGCATGCCCCAGCCGGAATCAGCCAGCATGCCGCGCCATTCCGCGAGCGAGCGGTCCGGGCTCCAGTTCGCTTCCAGCCAGGCGCGCGCCTCGGCGCGGACGGCGGCTTCGGTATGTTCCACCATGATCTCGTCCTCCTACTCGGTCCAGTTCCGCATCATCACCTCGCGGTGATGATTGGCGTCGCCGAGGAAGACCTCGGAGCTCTTGGCGCGTTTGAACCAGAGATGCGTGTCGTTGTCCCAGGTAAAGCCGATGCCGCCGTGCATCTGAACCGCGTGGATCGCGGTCTGCATATAGGCCTCGGATGCCGCCGCCTTGGCCAGGGCGGCGACGGAAACGATATCGTTGTCGCCGTCATCCAGCGCGGCGGCGGCGTAATAGGCGGCGGATTTGGCCAGCTCCACATCCGCCAGCATGTCGGCGGCCTTGTGCTTGGTCACCTGGAAGGAGGCGATGGAGCGGCCGAACTGCATGCGCATCTGGACATACTCCAGTGCATCCTCGCGCAGCCTGTCAGCGCCGCCAACCATCTCGTTGGCAAGGCAAATCGCGGCGCGGGTCAGGGTCGCCGCCATCGGCGCGGCGGCGGCACCTTCGGACCCCAGCAATGCCGCGGGGGTGTTGTCGAAGTCGAGCCGGGCAAACTTGCGGGTTTCGTCCAGCGTCGCCAGCGGCGTGCGCGTCAGACCGCTTGCCCCCGCCTCTACGGTGAACAGCGAGAGGCCCTGATCGCCGCTGCTTCCCGGCGCGCGGGCCAGCACCACGATCAGGTCGGCGGTGTGTCCGTCGAGCACGAAACTTTTCGAGCCGCTCAGCGTGAAGCTTGAACCGGAGCCGGCCGCGGTCACGGCGACGCCCGAATTGTCCCAGCGCCCGTTACCCTCGGTGAAGGCCAACGCCGCCACCAGGTCGCCGGACGCGATCCGGGGCAACAGGGCCTGTTTCTGGTCCTCGGTCCCGGCATTCAGGATGGCCGTTGCCGCCAGAACGGTGGAGGAGAAATACGGCGCGCACAGCAAGGCCCGGCCCATTTCCTCCAGCACGATGCATTGCTCGGAGGCGCCGAAACCGTGGCCGCCATAGGCCTCGGGGATCGCGACGGCGGTCAGCTCGAGCTCGCCGTTGATTTCCGTCCAGCGGTCACGGTCCCAACCCTCCGCCGTCGCCATCAGACGGCGCACCTCGGTGGTCGGCGAGCGGTCCTCCAGAAAACGGCGAAGAACCGACCGGAACTCCTCCTGTTCCTCGGTGAAGCTGAATTTCATGCGCCCTCTCTCCGCTGCTCAGGGAGACCCATCCCTCTAGGGACGGCCTCCGAGTGTTGATTTGGCGCCGGTGTCAAACCCGGCGAACCGTCCTTTGATGCCCTGGATATCCTGAATCAGGTCAGGCGGGAAATCCTCGTTCAAGCCGGTCGAGAATACATCCGATACGCCGCCGAAACGCGCCTCGATGCCGGAGACGATCTCGTCGTGACGGCCGATCACGCAGAACAGTTCCAGTACATCGTCCGATATTTCCGCCGCGAGCTTGTCCCACTGACCGGCCTTGGTCATGGCGTTCAGCTTGCGGCCGAGGTCGCCGTGTCCGTGAGTCTCGAAGACCGGCCAATAGGCGGGAGTGGAGCCGTAGAAGCCAACCCGGTAGCGAATCACCTCGGCCGCCTTGGCGACGGCCTCCTCGTCGGGACCGGTGGCGATGAAACCGCCGCCGGAGATCTCGAAGTTCTCGCGTTTGCGTCCCGAGTTGGCGAGGCCGCGCTCGATCTGTGGCATGATTGTCTGGTCGATATAGGCCCGGGTGCAGAACCCGTGCAGCCGGACCCCGTCGGCGGCTTCCGCGGCAGCCCGGATCATCACCGGCCCGACCGCCGCCAGGGTCACCGGCGGCATCGGCAGATCGGACGCGGCGGGCGTGAATTCCGGGGTCATCAGGGTGAAGGTGTAGTGCTCGCCCTGAAAATCCAGCTTCTCGCCGAGCTGCCAGCACCGCCAGATCGCCTTCAGCGCCTGGATATATTCGCGCATTCTGGGCCCGGGTGGCGACCAGGGAGCGCTGAAGCGTTTCTCGTTATGCGCGCGGATCTGGGTTCCGAGACCGAGGGTGAAGCGGCCGCCGGACGCCTCCTTCAGATCCCAGGCGAGATTGGCCACCGCCATCGGGCTGCGCAGAAAGGACACCGCGATTCCCGTCGCCAGCGCCACCTTCGTCGTGACGGTGCTGGCCACCGCGAGAGGCAGGAACGGGTCGTGCTTCAATTCGGTCGTCAGCAGTCCGTCATAGCCCGCGCGCTCAAGCTCGGGCGCGATCTTCGGAATATCCCGAAGCTCCCAGTCGGTGATGTTGCGGTAAACCTGCATCGGCGCTTTCTCCGGCTAGCTGTCGGGCAGAGTGCCGATGGCGCCGGCCTCGCGCAATGCCGAGACCTCGGCATCCGAAAAGCCGATCTCGTCCAGCACCGCGAGCGTGCTCTGGCCGAGTTTTTCCGAATGACGGTACAACCCACCCGGGGTCTTTGAGAGGCTGACCGGAACCTTGATGTGCCGCATCCGGCCTTCGCTCGGATGATCGACCTCCGGGAACATGCCGACCGCCTTCATGTGCTGACAGTCGAAGAGATCCTCAGGCGAATTCATGGGACCGACCGGTACGTCGGCGTCACTCAGTTCCTGCAACCATTCCGCGGTTGTCCGCGTCCTGATCACGTCGGCCACAATCCCGTAGAGTGCGTCGACATTGTTGGTTCGTTCGGTTTGGGTGCTGAATCTCTTGTCGTTGATCAGTTCGGGCATGCCCGCAAGCTTGAAGAAGCTTGTCCAGTGCCGTTGCGTATAAGGCACCACACAGACATAGCCATCGGAAGTCTCGTAAGGCCGGCGGTGCCGGGTCATCAGCCGGGAATAACCGGCCGGTCCGGTTTGCGGCACGAAGGTCTGACCTTGCATATGTTCGTTGATCATGAAGGCGGAGAAGGCCTCGTACATCGGGACGTGCAGCTTCTGACCCTCGCCGGTCCGCTCGCGGTGGAACAGGGCCATCATGATGTAGTTGCAGAGATAGAGGCCCGTGGTCTTGTCGGCCATGACGCTCGGCGCGTATCGCGGTTCGCCGGTCACCGAGCCGAACAGCGAGGCGATGCCTGACGCGCCCTGGATCAGATCGTCATAGGCCGGTTTGTCGACGAACGGGCCGTCCTCGCCGAAACCGGTGGCGGCGGCATAGACGATCGAGGGGTTCAGCGCCTCGATGGTTGCGTAGTCGATGCCGAGCCGCGCCGCCGCCTTGGGACGGATATTGTGCACGAAGACATCAGCCGACCGGATCAGCCGCTCGAGCGGCTCGCGCGCTTCCGGCTTTTTCAGGTCGAGCAGCACCGCGCGCTTGTTCCGGCCCTTGATCAGCTGACCGGTGGACATGCCGGGCGAGCGCGCGGAACCGGTCCAGCGGTTCACATCACCGCCCGGCGCCTCGATCTTGATCACATCGGCCCCCATCTCGCCGAGAAGCTGGGTGCAGAACGGGCCGAGCATCACCGTCGTCAGGTCGATCACCCGGATCCCCTGCAAGGGTCCTCGGGGCGGGTTGTCCACTGAATTATCCGGCATGTAGTCTCGCTCCGCAGGGTAGACGCACCGCAAGGTTTATAGCCTCGCGCCGGATTGCCAAGATACAAGGCGATACTGATCACCCTGGCGATGGCATAAGGTATCGATCCGACATAGATTGCCGGCCCATTGCGCCTATCAAGCTGGAGATCCGAATGCCATCCGATCAGGAATTCATCGCATCCGTCGAGGCCCTGGCGCCGCATGTGGGCACCAAACGCGTGGTCGAGGACGAGATCGGGCTGTCCCAGGTTCGCCGGATCGCCGGCATGCTGGACGAAGATCCGGACGTCTACCGGGCCGGCACGCCGCTGCCGGCGAACTGGTTCATGATGTTTTTTCCCAACATCACGAGACAATCCGATATCGGCCCGGATGGGCATCCGAATCCCGGCGTGGTCCTGCCGCCGATCCCGCTGCCCCGGCGCATGGGCGCGGGGCGCCGGGTCCAGGTCATGGACCGGCTCCGGGCCGGAGTGCCGGCGCGCAGAACCACCGAGGTCGTGGCGATTACACCGAAGATTGCGCGGACCGGACGGATCGCCATTCTGACCCTGCGGGACGTGATCGAGTGCGAGGGCAAGACCGTCGCCGTCGACGAATACGACGCGGTCTATCGCGAGATGCCGCCGCCGGGCGAGAAAAGCAAGGTCACGCCGTCCGTGCCGGCGCCCGGCAATGCCGCCTGGGCCGATGAGATCCACCTCTCCGAGGCGCTCGTGTTCCGGTACTCGGCCATTACCTGGAATGCCCATCGCATTCACTATGACGCGGACTACTCGCGCGACGTCGAGGGCTATCCGGCAACCGTCCAGAACGGCGGGCTGTCGATGACATTGCTCTCCACCGCCGCGCTCAAGCGGGCGCCCGGCGCGCTGAAAGGTTTCACGACCCGGCTCACCAAACCGATCCATGTGGGCGAGACCGTCAGATTTTGCGGAACCGATCCGCTTGACGGGGTGATGAACTGCTGGATCGCCAATGCGGACGGCGCCCAATGCGGCGTCATGGAAATGAGTTTCGCCTGATGGCCGGCGGCCCCTTGGACGGTGTCAGGGTCGTTGATCAGACCACGATCGTCGTCGGCCCGATCTGCTCGCGTACCCTGGCCGACCACGGCGCCGACGTGATCAAGGTCGAAGCGCCCGCTGGCGACTTGCTGCGGACCATGGCGCATGGCAGCCGCAATCCGGGGATGTCCGGCAAATTCATCAACTTCAACCGCAACAAGCGCTCGATCTGTCTCGATCTGAAAAAGCCGGACGGTCTTGCAGCGATGAAGCGTCTGATCGAAAGCGCCGATGTCTTCGTCTCCAATGTGCGCCCGCAAGGCCTGGAGCGCGCCGGGCTTGATTTCGAGAGCTTGCGCAAGACAAACCCGAGGCTGATCTACTGTTCCATTGTCGGCTTCGGCAAGGGTGGGCGCTATTACAACCGGCCGGCCTATGACCCGATCATCCAGAGCGTGTCGGGGGTCGCCGCGACTCTGCACCGGGCGACGGGAGAGCCTCGCTTCGTGCCGATGGTAATGACCGATCACACCTCCGGTCTGATCGCCGCCCAGGCCATCGGGTTTGCGCTTTTCAGACGGGAGAAGACCGGTATCGGCGAGGCGATCGAGGTGCCGATGTTCGAGAACATGGCATCCTTTGTTACCTCCGAGCATATGGGCGCCGCGACATTCGATCCTCCGGTCGGCCCGACCGGTGACGGACGGTTGCTGAGCCCGCACTACCGGCCGCTTCCGACCAGGGACGGCTATATCACGGTCGGCCCCAATACCGATGCCCAGGCATTCGCCTTCTTCGAGGCGATCGGAGAGCCGGAACTGAAGGACGACCCGCGCTTCGACAGTGCGGCAACGCGTACCGCCAATGCCGAGGAATATTTCGAGGTGCGGATGCGCGGCCTGGCGCGCCGGACCACCGCGGAATGGTTGGAGATCTTTGAGAAACTCGACGTTCCGGCGCAGCGCTACAACACCATCGAGGATCTGCTGGAGGACCCGCATCTCGACGATGTCGGCTTCTACACCCGCGAGACCCACCCGAGCGAGGGGGAGATCCGCCGTACCCGGCCCGCCAACCGCTTCAGCGGAGGCATGCGCGAGAACCTGCGCCACGCGCCCCTGCTGGGTGAGGATACCCGCGGCGTGCTGGCCGAGGCCGGCTATTCCGAGGCAGAGATAGCCGCAATGCTGGAAAGCGGCGCGGCGAGGATAGGGGAACGCGGCTAGCGCCTTATTGAAATTTCAGTCGATCGCAAGAACCCTTCGAGACGCCACTTCGTGGC